>NZ_MJMG01000005.1:84489-97419 GCF_001752665.1 Wolbachia pipientis
CCAAACAGCAAGGGGATTCTTCAGTTCTTCTTCCATCTAAACTTCTTTTTCCATCTGATAAATATACTGCTCTGTATTCAGCTGTAGAGATACAGCATATGGACGTCATTAAGTTGACAATAGAAAACGAAGCTGATATTAATCAGAAGAGCTTTGATGAATATACACCACTTTACCTAGCTGTATTGAAAGGTTATACAGAAATAGTCGAGCTTTTATTGGTCCACAACGCAAGTGTTCATGAGCAAGATAACTTCTGTCATATTCCTCTTCACGCTAGTGCTCGATCTGCAAAGAGGAACACACGTGTTGCTGAGCTTTTACTAGAGAATGGAGCAGAGCTTAATCAGCAGGACTATAGAGGAAATACACCTCTTCATGTGGCTGTACTTGAAGAAAATGAACTTATGGTTAATTTTTTCTTAGATAAAGGAGCAGATCCTAATCAGAAAAATGGTAATGAATCTATTCATAATGAACATACGGTTAAGTTTTTATTAGAAAAAGGATTAAGTATTAATCCGAAGAAACGTGATGATGCATTTACACCTCTTTTTATTGCTGCTGGTATAGGGCACCAAAACATTACAAGGCTTTTACTGGATAGCGGAGCAGATCCTGAAATACGTAATAAAGACGGTAAGACCGCATTGGATCTAGCTAAAGAAGCAGGACATACAGAAATTATTGATATGCTTGAAAAGCATTTAAGTAAGAAAAATACTACTAATGCAAAAAGCGTAGGTGTGAGCACATCTTTAGAAACATGTGTTTCTACTTCAACAAGTAATATGACTATCCATAAAAAGGGCAAGAACTAGAATAAATTTAATACAAGTTATTTATGGATAATATATTAATAAGATAGAAATTAATATATTATCCATTTTCCTTATTTACATCGCTTGGACTTATATTCTTTTCTTACCTTTTCTTTTAAATCGCGTACAGGTTTTTAGAGATTCTTTAGCATTTTTCTTTACATAATAAGATTTTTGATACACTTCTCTTGCCATCACTAGTCCTTTTTAATTGAATTACTATGTCAATGACATTTTTTATATATGATATAACTTGATCCGGGGAAATACCAAGATTTGCTTGCATTACCATTAGTTTTATTTGTTCAAGTGCCATCATTGGATCATCTGCATGTAAGGTTGAAATCGAACCAGGATGACCTGTATTGATAGCACGTAGAAAACTAAATGCTTCTGCACCACGTAATTCACCTACTATTATTCTATCAGGTCTCAAACGCAGACATGCTTCTATTAAATCTTGTGTTGTCACACGTGCCCTACCTTGGCCGCCTTTAGAAGCAATAAGGTGTACTCTATTAGGATGTTGGTTCAAAACAATCTCACGAGCATCTTCTACAGTAATAATTCTTTCTTGTTTTGGAATAACACGTAAAGCAGCATTAGTAAATGTGGTTTTACCAGTAGATGTCCCACCGCTAATGATAATATTTTTTTTATTTATTACTGCATACTTCAAAAAATCCTTTATTCTTTTCTGTTGTAATAATAAAGATAACTGATGATGAACCTCATTTTCTATGGTTTCTGTAATTAAATCAGGAAATGCGCCCATCTTTTCATAATCATCTAAAGTTAAGTGTATGCTAGACGGTTTACGAATTGACATTACAACTTTATCAGGCTCACATGCAGGAGGGAACACTATCTGTATACGATAACCATTATTGGGTAATGTAGCAGCAAGTAAAGGTACTTCTTCACTAAGCTTTTGTTCTGTAGATTGTGCTATAAGTCTACCTAAAGCTTTCAAATGATTCAGATCAAATTTTTCTATATGTTCACACCTTATTTCCCCACGTTTTTCAATCCATACTTCTTGTGGTTTATTTATTGATATTTCATTGACATTTTCTTCTTGTAAGATGTTTTTTATCGGTTCCAAATATGTATCAAGTGCAGCATGATTCATACGTACCTATGTACAGCTAGGAAATATTATATCTTGATTGACAAATACTTTTAATGCAGTACCTTGATTTACGTAAACTGTTGGTTTAGTATCTACATTGTTATTAATTGTTTCTCTCATATCTTGTGCAAAATCTTTAATTGAGTTTTGCACTATATTTTCATATACAGATGGGCCACCTTGTGCACGCAGTACATTTTTAATGCTTTCTATTGTAATCTCATTAACCTTTTTAGGGTCCCAGTCTTGTGGTTTTGGCTTAAGCTTATCAACAGCACGTTTTACTTCATCCCTGAAAAAAGACATCAAACTGGATTCAGTTTTTGCCCCTTGAAGGCGCTTAACAGCCTGACTTTTAAGTTTTAATTCTACATCATCTGGCAAACCAAGAATATCATTAATAGATGAAATATCTATTGTATTTGCAATAATACCACTTATCATCTGTACAGCAGTGGTTCCACTAGTCAGTATAGAAGCTTTTTGTGATACAATAGCTGCACCGATTGACACACCAGTAACCATTATTGAAGAAAATAATTTATGCATTACTTTGTTATCCACTATACCAGTAACACCAGGTATACCCAGTTCATCAGTACCTGGGGAAGAGATGACCACATCTCCTCCAGATGGTAAAATAATTCTATTCCAACTAATATTTATACGACTTTTTACAATATTAGAATCAAAAGAGCAATTTCCTATTAATCTTGAACCTCTAGGCACAAGTACTATGTCACCTTTTTCTGCATAAACATCTCTACTGACTACAGCACGTATTATACCAGTCATGTCTGAATTGATTGAAGTTTCAAGTATAGCATCAATAATTTTGCCTTGGCCGATCATATAATTAAAATCACTCATGCGGGTAATTTTTCTTTGTTCTACTGTAGTGTTAGATAAACGATCACTAGATTTATTGTTACTTCAGCCTGTATACGCTACCATCTGGCCTTTACGTCTTGTTTCTGGATAACGATTACTCACTAGTGGAGATAAAGGAACAGCAGGATCATAACTAACACTTTTCTTAGTTAATAGAGGAGGGAGATTTGATTTAGTCTCTACTGTTTTTTTTGGCTCCTCTTTTTGTGTCTTTACTTCTTTTTTTTCAGTGGTTGCTGTTTTTTTTACTTCTGTTTTTACTTCTGGTATATGCTGTGGCATAACAATTTCTGGTAAAGGTGGTAATGGATTAACCATTATACGCTCAGGGGCTGGAACTTCATCAGGAACTTTCTCTAATTTGTTCTTTAGTTCATGCATATCTATCTTTATTTCCTTTTTATCGACTAATTCTTGATTTTCCTTATGAGATGGACGAAAATAAAAATAATATACTACACCTAGTAAAACTACTACGACAGCAATTACAAGTGCCCTATGGCCTTGACTAGAACCAACTGTAATTACTTTATTATCTACTTCTGATTCACCTATTGAATTATTCTGTCCTTTAAAATCACCTTTATTCATTATAATGCCCTATTTATAACTTCAACCCTATCATTTTTGTCGCGTATGAACAACTTACGATGAACTCCCTTTATGATTACATAACTTTCAAATAATAAACGCTTACAGGGTTTACCATCTGCTGCAAAAATTTCTGGTATTGTGGCGTTATCCTTGAATTTTAAATAAGTTAAACATCCATCATCAAATAGTTCAACCGGTACAATATTTTCATTACTACTGTAATTGACATATGTATAATTATATTTTGTATCATTATCTTTTATGATGGTTTCTGGTTTTTCTGAAAGAAATTCTATCTGAGTGTGTTCATTTACGTCTATATCTAGATCAAATTCATCTTCTGCTGCAGGATAGTAAAAGCGAACTATGTAAGATATATCCCTTACAGCAGAATAATCGTGAGTTATATCATCAGATTGTTTGTCATAATTTGGTCTGGATATTAAATCAAAAACATAGGTTCTGTTTTTAGTGGTAGTAACTATCATATTTGTACGACTACTGCTTTCAAATGGCATGATAAATAACTTATTGCCACTATTGTGCACTCTCCAGTTTGATGCATTACCAATTGCAATATCCATTATCCTTTCTACTGAGGAAAATTCAATATAAGAATAATAACCTTGGCTAAAAACCACCTGGAATACTTCGTTAGGACTGTACACAAATGTTTTTATTCTGCTATCTACGGAAAGCGGTTTGTTGTAACTAGATACATTAAAACCACTGAACAATAGCACTAATGTTAATAATATTCTGACCATTACTTATTCCCTATAATTATCTAATCTATAAGAAGTGACTTGAAACCCTAATGGGTTAATATACCTATCTTGATCATTTAGTTCAAGTTGAGCAAATCTATATGACATCGTTACTATCTTGCTTTTTTTTATATGGCTACCATCTTTACGTTCATATTTTATAGCAAAAAGCACTTGAACGGTATCATTATTAATTTTTTGAATTGAGTTAACTTTAAATTCAGTTTTAATGTACTCTAAATGCTGGCTCACTAGCCTGTCTAGGTCTTGCGATCTTGTATAACTATAAAATTCATTGGCTACGTTAATTGAAGAAAGCAATCTAATCTTTTTGTAGTAATTGAAAATGTAATTATATGGATCAAAACACTCTCTTGTTTTAATATAATCTGTAATAAAATACCTATTTAATGTATCATTTGCAGAATATTGTAATACTGTAGCAGGATCAACTACGTGTACCATGCCAGATTTTTTTTCAATTTCTATAACAAATGGTTCAACTGTACGACTGGTGCTAATTTTAAATACAACCAACACACTTATTGTTATGCTAATTAACAACAACAATGCTAGTACCAGCAACACATTTCTTTGTGCAACTACTGTACTATAACGACTTGTGCTCCAGTCTATATCTTGCACTTTGGTATTTTTACTGCGATTAAAAAACTTAAACATCCTTTATTATAAGACATACCATAATTAATAGGCAATTAAATTAAAAAATTATTATCACTATATCACGTTTAAACCTGTTTAGTTTAAATGTGGTGCGGCCGAGAAGACTTGAACTTCCAAGGCTATAAAGCCACAGCGACCTCAACGCTGCGTGTCTACCGATTCCACCACGGCCGCGCTCTTAAACTGTTATTTAACTAATTTATGGTTAAAATGTCAACTTATCAAATATTTACAACAGATAAAATTGTCAATATGATAAGCATATGTATACTTTTTCTTTGTTGCACCGCTATATTTTAATTAATTATATTCAAAATATATTGTGAAGAGTGAGAGAGAATAGTATATACTATTCTCCAATGGGTTGTTTACTAAAGGTTTGTGTCTTTGAAGATAAGGAATTATCAGTTTAAAATGAGGTATGTAAAGAATTATGTTTAAATTTATCTACTGTTTGCTGTTTATAATAATTAATGTTAGCGATGTATATGCAGAAGTACTGTACGTATGGTCTCAAGTTATTCCAGACAATAAGTTAAGTATACGTGCAATTACTAATAATGATGTATGTCCTACGCTGTATATTAATGGTGAGGCAATTACGATGTTAACACGTAGTGCAAATAATAGTACGGAGATGGTTTGTGAATTTATTGTAGGACAAAATGTCAGAGATATTCACATTAATGGTATGCAGGTTCCTACTGTACCAGAAAAAATTAGTAAAATTGCCTTTATTGGTGATACAGGATGCAGAGTAAATACTTTTTATCAACAAGAATGTAATTCTGTAGAAAGTTGGCCTTTAAAACAAAATCTTAATTCTGTGGCATTACATCAACCAGATCTAGTCATCCATGTTGGTGATTACCATTACAGAAAAAAAAATGTAGACATCAAAAAAAATGTGGTAGCATATATGGCTATAATGCGGAAGTGTGGTATGCAGATTGGTTTGATCCAGCAAAAGATATTCTACTCAAGTCTCCATTTCTGTTTGTTCGTGGTAATCATGAAAGTTGTAATAATGCTTATGAAGGATGGTTTAAATATCTAGATCCATATCCATTTTCAGCTGAAAAATGCTCAGACTGTGTACAAAGTTGGTTTTTGGATATTGGGTTAATGAAATTTTTTGTATTTGACTCTTCTTTTGGTAAAGATATCTATGCTAATAAAGAGGCAGTGAGTGCTTTTAGCATGCAATTTAGTAGATTAATAAATGATGATTTAACTAAACCTATATGGTTTTTGACGCATAGGCCGTTGTGGAGATCTACAAAGAAAGCACTTTTTACATTTAAGAAACATGGAAATCTTCCACAAATCAAAGCTTTTGGTAATAGATTTCCAAGTAATGTTGCTGCTATAGTATCAGGTCACATCCATATAGCACAAATTTTGTTAATGGACAAAATTCCAGATCAGATTATCGTTGGAAATGGTGGTGCATTATTACATTCTCAAGATCAAGAGCCGATTTATGAAGACATTGAATTTGATTATTCAAACAGTAAGCATTATTTAGCACGTGAGATTAAGAGTTTTTTTGGTTTTGGTTTTGCAATACTTGACTTAGATAAGCATATATTTACTTATTACAATAAAGATAATGATAAGATATATTCTATGCACCTTAATAAAGATTTTAAACTTATCGATTAATCTTGATAATTTTTAAGTCCTGCTTATAATTTAACTGCTGTCATAGGTTAAAATGGATGATTTTGTAAAATTTGCAGAGTATATATTAGAATTACTCTCATTACCATTTTATATTACTGAAAATTATCTTTTAATTACTGCATTAATTCCACTATTAAGCGCAGTTATCATTCTTTGTGCAGGTAGATGGACACAGGGCATTACTATTATGTCTTCTGTTGTTTTATTTGTTTATGTATGTCTATGTAGTAGTTATTGTTTGTTAAAGGAAGATTCTACACACTTTGTCGTGATGGATTTTGGGAAAAATTTACATCTCAGTTTAAATTTGGAACCAATAGGAGCAGTATTCAGCCTTTTAATAGCATTCTTGTGGATATTGACGAGTATATATACTACACATTATATGAAAGGTCATGCATCGTATTCGAGTTTTTTATGCTTGTTTTCTATATCGATTAGTTGCACTATATTTATAGCTTTTTCCGGAGATTTATTTACCACATTTGTTTTTTATGAGCTTTTGACGCTCAGCACCTATCCTTTAGTTGTTTATAATCTGACTGAGGAATCAAGAGCAGCAGGACGTTATTATTTTGGAATACTATTCTTCGCCTCTTTAGTGTTATTTTTACCTGTGGTAGGTCTATTATATAATAAATTTCATACTGTAGATTTTGTATCTTATGGAATATTTATACCTGATCATTCCCTTGTGAATTTTGTTGCGGTATGTTTTCCTATGATGATTTATGGTATTGCAAAAACTGCACTCATGCCAATGCATTTTTGGCTGCCAAAAGCGATGGTTGCACCTACTCCTGTAAGTGCACTGTTACATGCTGTAGCTGTAGTTAAATCTGGAGTGTTTATTGTTATAAAAATAATATTATATATTTTTGGTATTGAGAACTTAAAATATTTTGTACAGCAAAACTGGTTAGCTGGACAATGGCTCCCATATGCTGCAGGATGCACAATCATTGCTTCATCGTTTATTGCGTTAAAGCAGAAAGAGTTAAAAACATTACTTGCGTATTCTACAATTTCTCAACTCTCATATATTATACTTTTTGTTTCTATATTAAGTATATCTAGCATAAAAGTTACAGTAATGCAGCTCATTTATCATGCACTTGCAAAGATTACCTTATTTTTTGTTGCAGGTATTATCATCTTTAAAACAGGAGAGAGATATATAGATAGAATACATGGTATAGGGCGAAGTATGCCAATGGCTATGATAGCATTTACCATAGGTGCATTGTCAATGATAGGAGTGCCGCCAGCCCCTACATTTTGGAATAAATTACTGATTTTTAAGATTGTGTTTGCAGGTAATGACATAGTATTATCTATATTTATAGTTTTAGTATTAACTGCCAGTACTGTATTAAATGCACTATATTTCTTGCCTATTATATATAATGCTTTTTTTGCAAAATCTTCTCAAAACTTTTTTATAAAGAAACCATCAATTTACTTGGTATTACCACCAGTTGTGACTGCCATATGTACGTTAATCCTTTTCTTTGTTGCATCGCTATACTTTAATTAATTGTATTCAAAAATATATTATGGGGAGTAAGAGAGAATAGTATATACTATTCTTCAATGGCTTGTTTACTAAGGGTTTGTATCTTTGAAGATAAGGAATGATCAGTTTTAAATGAGGTATGTTATGCTATCAATCAACAATGAAATACAAGATATTAATACTTTAAAAGAAGATATATTATCAAGAAAATAATCAAGAAAATTCGTCAACTACCTTCTGCCTATACAGGTCATGAAGAAGATAAAAAAATAGACCCATTGCGAAATGCCAGAAGAAGAAATAAGGATGAGATGAGTGCAAGAATAAGAAAGAGTATTGAAGGTTCAGCAATGATATTGAATCTCATATTGTGTTTCTTCTGAAAATTACGGTAAACATGTGATATAATTTTGAAAATTTTTATTTACCTAATCTTATTTCATCCTTAATGACGCTAAGATATATAATTCTATAAAATACACTCTCCTGAGCTTATAGCTAATGCGATCAATCCTATAAACTGCTTCTTGATAGAATGTAGAAATATCTGGCGGACGGAGTGGGATTTGAACCCACGGTACGCTCATCACGTACGTCAGTTTTCAAGACTGGTACCTTAAACCGCTCGGCCATCCGTCCACTCTTTTTTTAGCACAATATTTAATATTGATCAATTTAATTGTTTACTTACCTATACAGAAAGTACTAAATATGTTATCCAATATTTCTTCACTGCTAATGACTCCAATAATTTTTCCCAGCTCTATTGCAGCAAGTTTAAGATCTTCAGACATTAATTCTATTGATTTATCAATATTAAAACATTCTAAGTGTTCTAATGCCTGCTTTATGCAGTTTCTATGTCTCTGTCGTGTTATCACAGGAGTGACTTTATCAAATCCAAATTTCTCTTTTATTTTTTCCTGAATGCATAAAATTAATTTATCAGTACCTATACCCTTTATAACAGAAATAGACAGATAATTTATATTGCCAATTTTAAGATCAGGGCAATTTATATTGCCACTTTTAATATTTTTTTTACCAATCAACATATCAGCTTTACTTAATACATAAATAGTATCGTCATCTTTTTCTACAGTGTCGTATAGTTTGATGTCAAGGGGAAACAATGCGATTTTTAAATCAGCTTCAGCAGATTTTTGTTTTGCTCTATTTATACCCTCTGATTCTACTGGATCTGAGCTTTCACGTATTCCTGCGGTATCTGAAAGAATTATGGGGTATCCTCCAATATCAATGTGGGCTTCAAGCACATCTCGTGTTGTACCTGCATATTCTGAAACTATAGCTATATCACGCTGAGCTAGATAATTAAATAAAGTAGATTTGCCTACATTTGGTTCTCCAGTGATTACGACATGAAAACCTTCACGTAATCTTTCACCATATCTGCTATCATTTAAGTGGCTTTGTATTGACTTTATAAGTATTTGGATTTCTTCATAAATTTTCACTAATACACTTTTTTCTGTCATAACGTCTTCTGGAAAATCTATATATGCCTCAATTTGAGATTGCATGTTTATTATAAGTTGCCTCCATGTGTTGTATAACCTTTCTAATTCTCCAGAGATTTGTCTAATTGCCTGTTTTGCCTGCATTTGTGTTTCAGCATCAATTAGATCTGCAATCCCTTCTATTTGAGTCAATTTAAATTTACCATTTCGAAACGCTCTTAATGCAAATTCTCCAGGTTCTGCAATAAAGAAAATTTTTGATAGTTCCTCTAAAATTATTTTAATGACAGCTTTACTTCCATGTACTTGTAATTCTATGACATCTTCGCCTGTAAAACTATTAGGAGCAGGAAAGTAAATAGCTATTCCAGTGTCTATAAGTTGATTAAAATTATCATATAATTTAACAAGCGTTGCAAATCTTGGTTTAATTTCTTTTGTAATATTAAAATGATAGAGAGCTTTCAATGCATCATTTCCAGATATTCGTATTACTGCTACACCCGATCTTCCAAATACACTGGATAAAGCAAAAATTGTATTGTTATGTCTAGCCATTTATGCAAATGTTACAAACTATGTTCTCCTTCTAATTTATAGGATTTATATTGACATTGTATATAGTAAAGTTTACGATAAAACCAATAAATAAAAACTTATATGTTTGCAGTAATTGAAACAGGCGGAAAACAATACTTAGTAAAGCAAGGTAGTATTATCAAAGTGGAAAAGCTTGAAGCTGAAAAAGGAGATAAAATAGAAATTAATAAAATAATCTTTCTTGCTGGTAGTAATTCAACAAATGCTGCTGTAAGTGCTGAGGTGTTGGAGCAATGTAAGGGGGAAAAAGTTATCATTTTCAAGAAAAAAAGGAGAAAAAATTACCGCAGAAAAACTGGTCATAGACAGCATTTAACTGTTTTACGTATTAATGAGATTAACCTTAAATAAGAGGTATAAAACATGGCAACTAAAAAATCTGGTGGTAGTTCCTGTAATGGCCGAGATTCAATAGGTCGTAGGTTAGGAATAAAGAAAAATGGGAAAGTGATTCCTGGTAATATAATTGTACGTCAAAGGGGTACAAAGTTTCATCCAGGTAATAATGTTGGTATGGGTAAGGACCATACCATTTTTGCTAAAATAGAAGGTTGTGTTAGCTTTAGAAGATCTGCAAATAAAAAAACTTTCATAGATGTTATTCCTCTTCAAGTTTTAGCTTAAATTCATGGGTCTGTAGCTCAGGTGGTTAGAGCGCACGTCTGATAAGCGTGAGGTCGGAGGTTCAACTCTTCCCAGACCCACCATTCCAGACTGTCCCTGGTGTAAGGTTTGTCATATAGCTTAAATGGGTATACTGAGTATTACAAATTATAATCTGCGTGATAAAATAGCGTTGCTTAGAGTGGATTTTAATGTCCCAATAATTAATAGTGTCATTAAAGATAGCACACGTATTTTAAGAGTGATACCTACTATTAGATATCTAGTAGAAAGCATCAATGCAAAAGTTGTAATACTATCCCATCTAGGGCGTCCAAAGAAACGTGATAGTAGTTTGTCATTGAGAGTAGTTGTAGATCTTTTATCAAAAATATTAAATAAGGAAGTAAATTTTGTTCCTGACTGTATAGGTAAACATGTACATAACATAGTTGACGGCATGACGTCAGGAGATGTTGTACTATTGGAGAATTTAAGATTCTATCCAGAAGAAGAATACAATGATATAACTTTTGCTAAGCAGTTGGCATCAATAGGGGATTTATATGTAAATGATGCATTTTCTTGTTCACATAGAGCACATAGCTCTATTGTGCGTATTACAGAGTTTCTGCCTTCTTATGCAGGGCTGTCTATGGTAGATGAGTTAATGTGTCTTGAAAAATTTTTTTCATTTAAATTGAGACCTGTTGCAGCAATAGTTGGAGGGTCTAAAATTTCCACAAAACTTAAGCTACTTACAAAACTAGCAGAAAAGGTAGATTATTTAATTGTAGGTGGTGCAATTGCTAATAATTTTTTATTGTTTAACGAAATAAATATAGGTAAATCTTTATTCCAAGAAGGGGTGAATCATCTATTAAATAACATTCTACCTGAAAAGATTATCATGCCTACAGATATTATAAATTCTACTGGTATTGTGAAAAAAGTACATGAGATTATGGATGATGATGTAATTTTAGATATTGGCCCACAAACTATAAAAAAAATTGCTAACATAATAGCACATTGCAAAACTGTATTATGGAATGGTCCTATTGGGGTTTTCGAAGACATCACTTTTGCTAATGGTACGATAGAGTTGATGAATATTATAAGTAATTTTACCAAAACAAGAAATTTAATCAGTATAATTGGTGGGGGGGATAGTCTATCTGCAATAAAAGTTGCAGGCCTTGCAACTAAAGATTTTACGTATGTTTCAACAGCTGGAGGAGCATTTTTAAGCTGGTTAAGTGGCGATGAAATGCCAGGGATAAGTGCATTAGAGAATAGGTGAAAGTGTTTAGATCTTTTGCGAAACAGAAAATTATTGCAAAAGAGTAAAAAATGTGTCTTTTTGATAAAATTTTTCNAAAGGCTATCAACTTAATAGTTTTTTGGACCACAGAAAATCTTCTGAGCATTAATTTCGCAAAAGGTCTTTTGTGTTTTGTACAGAAGCGATGATAATAGAAGATGTGTGTATAGTGTAATTTATAGATTTAAGCGCGTTAAGATAGATTTTCTTGTAGAGATCTTATCGGGAAAGGTTTTATCTACTATTTGCAAAAACCATCCATAATAGTTCTTTATATTTCTTCTCATTTGGGTGGCTGCTTAATCACTGGAATATATTCATGGAGTTTATTCTAATCTTTTCTGATGCCATCTAACCAATAGTTGTAGCTAGTAGAACAGTAATATGAGAAGATCAACATGGGCAAAAAGTAAAACAAGTTAATACGCATTAGATGTGTTTTTTTGTGTTTATAGACATCTTATCTATTTCATTTAAATTACTTGATGGGGAGCCAGATTGAGATCGTGTACTTTCTATAAGTATTGCTTCAAACATTTTAATTTCTGTACTCATAGACTTTGCTCGAGCGATGTTTAAACCTTGATTTGCATAACGTTGTGTTTCTTCTAGCAGTGCATATTTTTTTGATATTTTACTTCGCAATAATAAAAATTGTACACCAGTTCTAGTTTCTTGAAATCGTACACCAGTGCTAGTTTTTTTGTGTGTAATTTCTTGATTCAGTACATTTACTTTATCTAGGATAGTAGATTGTGAAATGTCTGAACTAGTGTCTTCTAATAAAGCTCTAATATATCGTATCTGAGTACGACAATAATTATCAAAAAA
>NZ_MJMG01000006.1:0-84250 GCF_001752665.1 Wolbachia pipientis
GCAGGAGTCCATGGAAATAAGGGAATATTTATTAAACTGTGATGATTTCCAAAGTGTAACAAAACTAGTTAACAATAAAATTAATGATTGCATGAAGAGTTTAAGTAATGCTTTTTCTTCTAGAAATCTGAATAATGCCGCTACACAAGTTATAAGGTTAAAATATTTATATAAGACATCTGAGGAAATAAAAAATCAGAGAAAATAATGCATCCTATTCAAATTTCTGAACCAGACATACTTAATCAAGATGAAATAGTTTTTGGTATAGATCTTGGAACAACTAACTCCTTAATTACTATGGTTGATAAAGATGGTAATATTAGAATAATTAAGGATGAATATGGAATGGAACTTTTACCTTCTGTAGTTTCATGTGAAAATAATGCAATCAAGGTTGGTTATGNAGTAATTTATTCTATAAAACGTTTGATGGGTAAAAATATTGATGATCTTGTGAAAGACGATAATATACATTTTGAGATAGATTATGAAAGTGAAAAAGTCATTAGAGTAAAATGTTCAGATGAAAAATATCTTACTCCAATTGAAATTTCGGCAGAGATTCTTAAAGCACTATGTAGAAGAGTACAAAAGTCCACAGGATTAAATGTAAAAAAAGCTGTTGTTACTGTACCAGCATATTTCGATGATTCAGCTAGAAATGCCACTAAATATGCTGCACAGCTTGCAGGTATTAAGGTGCTACGTCTCATTAATGAACCCACTGCTGCAGCATTAGCGTATTCTATAGAAAAAAATAATACTAGCGGAATATATGCAGTTTACGATCTAGGAGGAGGTACATTTGATATTTCTATATTAAAACTACATCATGGAGTATTCCAAGTACTTGCAGTAGGAGGTGACATTCAACTTGGTGGTGACAACTTTGATCATTTACTTGGCTCAGTTGTAATGAATAAATTACAAGAAAAAATAGAGAATATACCTTTAATTACGTTACATTCGGTTAAGGAATATCTCAGCACTAATACTGTGGCTAATTTTAGTTTTAGTGTACAAGACAGGCACTTCCAGTGCGAAATTACCAGAGAGGAGTTTGAACAATCAATCTCTCCTTTAGTAGATAGAACAATGAAAATAGTTCTTAATACTATAAATGATATAGACCTTAGTATTAATGATATTAAAGGAATAATTTTAGTTGGTGGTTCAACTAAAATACCGATAATTAAGAACTCGTTAGTTAAGCTTTTTGGCAACAAAGTACTCAATGACATTGATCCATATAAAACAGTTGCAATTGGGGCAGCTCTGCAGGCCCATTATCTGACTTCTAGTTCTAAAGATAGAAATATTACATTGGATGTTTTGCCATTATCTCTTGGCATAGAGACTATGGGAGGAATAGTTGAAAAGATTATACCACGTAATACTCCACTACCAGTGTCAGAAACGAAAGAATTTACAACTTACGTTGATGGACAAACAGTAATGAAAATCCACGTCTGTCAGGGAGAACGTGAGATGACTGCAGATAATAAATCTCTTGCACAATTTGAGCTAAAAGGTATACCACCATTACCAGCAGGATCTGCAAGAATAATAATAGAATTTACAGTTAATATTGATGGTATACTTACCGTTGCTGCACGAGAAGAAACTATAGGTATTGAACAAACAATTACTGTGGATCCAAGTATGGGTTTAAGTGAAAATGACATTAAAAATATGGTAGATTGTTCAATAGAAAATTTTGATCAAGATTGTAGAGCACGTTCGCTTGCTGAAGCAAAAATGACTGCTGAAAAGCTAATAAGCTTAATTGGATTAACTAATCCAGAGTTGACTGAAGAAGCAAAAATAATGGTTTTACGGAGTAATAATTTAGACGATATAACAAGTATTATTGCCAAACTAGAGCAAGCATTAGTGAATTAATAACCATTTTATTGTTTTATAGAATTGATAAATTAGGTCCTATTGTGCTGCGTATATTATTATGTGTTATTGTGTTATTGTGTGTTTATGTAAATATCTATGCAAATGAAAGTTTAGAAATACAAAAAATTTTTAATAATGTAAGTAGGTATATACAACCAAATAAGAAACTAGATATTCTTGAAAGAAAAAGCAATAAGTTTAATGTTAAAATTACTAAAACACATTTTAATGTTACTTTTATATTAAAGAAAGCCAAAGATTCATTTAAATTAGGTGATAATGAAAAAGCTATTGCTTTTCTTAAGGAAATAACTACTAAATTTCCTTATCATAAAAATGCCTTAATGATGCTAAGTAATATCTATTACATTAATCAAGACTATAAACAAGCTAAAGAAATATGTATTAAATTGTTAAAACAATATCCTGGTGATACCATTATACTGGAAAATTTTTTTACGATACTCTTAAAGTATAATCATAATTTGGCATTAGAGACGATGTTAGAATTATATAGCAGACATAAAAATTATGCTCCTTTACTAGCTAATCTAGGATTGCTTTATGTAAAAAATGGTGATCTAGTCAATGCTAAAGAATATATGCTAGCTGCAGTTTCAATGGATTATGAAAATCCTTTTTATTTATATAATTTAGCTGTAATTTTAGATAAATTGCATGATCTAGAAAATGCTGCAGTTTTTTATGAAAAATTATTAAATCAGGAAGTGACTGATTTTAATCAGAGACAGCAAGTAGAAGCAAGATTGCAATCGATTAAATTACGTTAAATATGATAATCGGTCTAACAGGTAAGGTATCTACAGGCAAGAGTTTTGTTGCAAGCTGTTTTAAAAAACTTGGCGCTTCCGTGTTTGATGCAGATTTCATTGTACATCAGCTTTACAAAGTAGATAAAAAAATAATAAATTATGTGGAAAGAAATTTTCCTGATGTAGTAAATAATGGAAAAGTAGATAGGTCTTTATTATCAAAATATTTTTTAATGTATGACCAAAATTGGCAGAAATTTGAATCGTTAGTTCATAGTGCTGTAGCTCACAAGTTAAGAATATTTCTGTCTTATGAATGGAATATAAATAGAAAGCTTATAGTTTTAGATATTCCACTTCTTTTAGAGACAAAACTCCATTTATATTGCGATTTTCTTGTTTTTATTCATACCAATAGAGTTGTGCAATATAGAAGACGTAATATAGATAGTGAAAAGTTTAAGTTAATATGCGAGCTACAATTGCCTACACAGTTAAAAAAGAAGTTAAGTGATTGTACTATTAATGCTGGTGTAAATAGAGGACATGCTTTTCTCCAGGTAAAAGAAATAGTAGATTTCCTAGGTAGTGTGCACTTATAGCGTATTTCATAATAGTGCGAATAGATCAAAAAGTAGTTTTTCCTATTTTAAACTTCTGTGCTACCATCCCCTGCTTTCTCCTGCATCTAAAGCTTCCATTGCCTTCTTTTCCTTACTATATGCTGCTGGCATTTAACCCTCCTAAATATATATCTTCGGGCTATTGAAGAAAGAGCTATAAAAACTATTACAGAGCCAACTTAATAGTTTTTTGAACTCTAGAAAATCTTCTGAGCATTAATTTCGCAAAAAGTCTAACATTTTTAGAAAAATAAATCTCTAGGATTTAACCTGCAAACAATGGGAATTAAATTCTATTGAAATGCTACTAAAAAACATTGAGATCACCAGTCAACTTTTTTATCTTGTACTCTGATATAAAGCACAGAAATTAAACTCATTAGAACACAAATCACTAAATAAATACCAGCTACCAGATTGTTTCCAGTCTTTTCTACAAGCAATCTACATATAGAAGGTGAAATGCCACCAAAAATACCAGCTGATATATTATTTGCTAAACTAAAACCAATACACCGTACTTTAGTTGGAAATAATTCACAAGTGAGAGAGTTATATATTCCAAAAGATGCAGCTATCGGTATAGTTAATAATAAATAAGTCAATATTATAGTATTACTGTTACTACTGGATAATAATGAAAGCATAGCTAAACTTGCACATGCGAGAGTAATTAATATAATCACCATGATATTTTTTCTTCCATATTTATCAGATAGTGCTGCAAATAGTACAGCAGATATTCCAAAGAGGATATCTGCCAGAAGTCTTACTGTATTTTTAATATCAATTCCAGAAAAAATAAGTTCTGCTATAGATACATTATAAAACATTATTGCAGAATAGACGATTGCATTTTGGGCAATGCCAGCTCCTACAGAAATAGCAAATGGTCTCTTATAATGCTTGATTAACTCCCAAAATGGATAATTGTTATGCTTACTATGGATTTTATACGCTAAACTTTCACTCATTATATACCTTGTAAGAAATCCTATCACTCCCATTACAAAACAAAAGTAGAAAAGCAATCTCCATCCCCAAATCTCATAATTTTCACCAGTAAATTTTTTGCAGATATATATCAATATAAAACACACAATTGAACCTAGAGCACCACTAAAGGCTTTCATACTACCTAAGAACCCTATGTTTTTTTTAGTACTTGAATGCTCTATTAAAAAGGTTGAATTAATACTTGTCTCTCCACCAGCTGCCATTCCTTGTATAATTCTGCAAGATAATAGCAGTATAGGAGACAAAATACCGATAGTTCTAAAATCCGGGATAATTCCAATTGCAGTAGATGATACTGAAGCTAAAGTGACCGAAGTCAATAGAACCCTTCTTCTGCCATATTTATCTCCCATGTAGCCAAAAATAAATGCACCTAGTGGCCTAAATATAAATCCAATCGCAAAAGTGTTAAGAAATCTACTTGTCGCATTTTCTAATGGAAAAAAAGTGCTGCTAATTATAGGTGCCGAAACTCCAAATAAAGTCAATTCATACCATATAATCATGTTACAGAGTATGCTCGATAGCATTGCATTTTTCAGATGCATAACAATATCATTTTTTGTTATAATGATGTATGTTGATAAGATAGTCTATAGTTTTCTACATTTGGAGGGCAATTTGATAAGGAATATCGATAAGCTAAAGGAAGATTTTCTACAACAAGCTATCAGAGTTAATCATGCTGGAGAATATGGTGCAATATGTATTTACTCTGGACAGAAATTTGTATTAAAGAATAAACCTATAATAAATGAAATTATTAAAATGGAACAACAGGAAAAAAAACATCTTGATTATTTTAATCACAAAATTAGAGAACACAAAGTCCGCCCAACGGTACTTCTACCTGTCTGGTATGTCTTAGGAACATCTCTTGGCATTGCTACAGCAATCATGGGTGGCAAAGCTGCAATGGCATGCACTGCTGCTATCGAGGAAGTAATTGGAGAACATTACAAAGAGCAAATTTCACAATTAGATGATGGAGAATTAAAAGAAAATATAAGTAAATTTTGTGATGAAGAACTGGAACATAAGGAAATTGCTATAGAACATGAAGCAGAAAATGCGCTTGGTTACCATATCTTGTCTTCAATAATCAAAACAGGTTGTAAGACTGCTATTTATCTCTCTAAGCTCATTTGATCATGTGCTTTATTGTAATAATTAGTATCATTTGTGAATTTCTATTGAATCAACTCTTTAATGAATTTGTACCAAGATTAGATATTATCTGCATTATAATCTTTAATGTCCTTAACCCACTAATGCTTTTTATGTTAGGTTTAATTAAAGATACCATTAATGTTCAAATTTTAGGATTTAGTTCTTTATTATATTGTCTACTATTTGTGCTACATTATCACTGCAAACTTAGACCTACTCTGTCTTTTACTGTTATCTTTTTGATACAATGGGTTGTAGATACAATAATGTTTTCTGAGTATCAACAGCCATTAAAGGATTTTATTGCTAATTATGCTATCACTTTAATTGCTTTTCAAGGCTTATGTTTTAAATTTCGTGTGGCTTCTTAAAAAACTTGATCTATATATTATACAATAAGTTAGAAGTATAAAATGGATTATTCTATTATAAGGAAATATGATATCAGAGGCATAGTAGGTAAAGATTTGCATATAAGCGATGGGTATGAAGTTGGTAGGAAATTTGGTCAAGTATCAGGTAATATTTGCATAGGATATGATAGTCGCATACATTCACCTGAAATAGAAAAGGCATTAATAAGAGGGTTAACCTTATCTGGAGCAAATGTTATACGCATAGGATTATGCTCTTCACCTATGCTTTATGCTGCAACAAAGCTTACACATGCAAAAATTGGTATAATGGTTACTGCTTCTCATAATTCTAGTGAATATAATGGCTTTAAATTTTTTAGTAATACAAAAGTTTTTTCTGAGCAGGAGATCAACAAAATTATACATAGTTCCATAGAGAGCAGTATAAAAACCGGTGCTATAATAAATGTCAATATTTATGATCAGTATATTAAAATCTTGAAAAATACAGTAGAAAGTAATGCGAAAGGAAAAATAAAAATAGCTTGGGACTGTAGCAATAGTCCAACAAGCGGAATTATCAGATATATTGAGGATATTTTACCAGGACATACACATATTGTCATAAACAATTTAATTGATGGAACATTTCCATTGCATAATCCAGACCCTACTGAAGAAGAAAATCTTACTTATTTAATTAACACAGTAAAAGAACATGGGTGTGATCTGGGAATAGCACTAGATGGTGATGGTGATAGAATACGTTTAATAGATAATAAAGGTACTATTGTTTCCAACGATCATTTATTTATGATTTTTACACGTGAAATATTAGAAAAACATCCACGCAGTAAAATTATTGCGAACATTAAAATCAGTATGAAAGCTCATGATTTCATTAGTCAATTAGGAGGACAAGTCATTACCTGTGCTACAGGTCATTCATTAGTGAAAAAAAAAATGATAGAAGAAAATGCACATTTTGCAGGCGAGCTGAGTGGGCATTTTTTCTTTTCTGACCTTGGATTTGATGATGGACTATATTCTGCTATTAAAGCAATTAATATTTTACTTAAAGCACAACAGAATTTATCTGACATTGTTGCAAATCTTCCTAAATTATACATTACCAATGAAGTAAAGATTATGAGCACAGAAGAGAAAAAGTTTCAAATCATTGAGTCGATAAAAAAAACGTTAGAAAAGCAGAATATAGCTTTTTCTGATCTAGATGGAATTAAAGTTATTGCGAGTGAAAACAAAGGATGGTGGATACTTAGAGCCTCAAATACACAGAATTGTATAACAGCAAGATGTGAAGGAAATACATTAGAAGATTTTACGCTCATAAAAAAAATGCTATATCACTACATTAGTCAAGCAGAGCTTCTAAATTGTAGCTCATCTAAGGAAAATTTACCTGAATGAAAGACAAGATTAAAAGCAGTATATATATAACCTTTTGCACCTCCTCTTTCGGTTGTTTTAACCTACTAACTATCGACAATAACCGCACTGATTCTGTTTTGCAGACCCAGTATTTTCCTTAATTCTCTTCTTAAAGAATAGACCTTCTTTGCAATCATTCTCTGTTGCGCAAAAGGTCAAGTATAAAAACTATATCTTTTATGATACAATTACCACAATCTTGTTAAAAGTATTATGTTTATACACTTACGTGTTCATAGTGTTTACTCGTTACTTAAAAGCTCTATTAAGATTGAAGAGCTGATTTCTATATGTCTACAAAATAAGATCCCCGCAGTAGCACTCACTGATTCAGGTAACTTATTTGGTTCACTAGAATTTGCAGAACTTGCTGCACATAACGGTATACAACCGATAATAGGATGCGATGTGATAGTTAGACATTTGGATCAAAATTTATCTATCCTATTGATTGCAAAAAATGAAGAAGGATATGGTAATTTGATTAGTTTGGTAAGCGAATCTTTTAAAAAGCGTAAGCATCATAGCGACATTCCCTATATCGCTTTTAATGAATTATTAAATTTAAACAGAGGCTTAATCATTTTACTTGGAGAATGCTTGGCATCAATAAAAGATACAGCAGCTATAAATAGATTAATCTCAACATTTGGAGATTGTTTATATATCGAATTACAACGTCATAGATTGAGTAAAGAATTAGAAGTAGAAGAAACATTAATAAAGCTTGCTTATCAATGCAATATTCCACTTGTTGCTACAAATGATGTGTTTTTTGCAAATAAATCTGATTATGAAGCTCATGACATATTAACTTGTATATCTGAAGGAAACTTCGCTTTAGAGGAAAACAGAAAAAAATTAACCACTGAACATTACTTTAAATCTATTGTAGAGATGGAAACACTGTTTAATGATATTCCTGAGGCAGTGGATAATACTTTAGTAATAGCAAGACGTTGTTCTTACATGCCAAGAAGTAGGCAGCCAATTTTGCCTAAATTTCTCTGCAGAGAAAATAAAACTGAGGATGAAGAACTAAAAGAACGAGCCACTACAGGATTAGAATCTCGTATTCAAAGTAAAAATAAATCTAAAATTAACCTAGATGAATATTATGATCGATTGCGCTATGAATTAGATGTGATAGTTTCCATGAATTACTCTGGTTACTTCTTAATAGTATCTGATTTCATACGTTGGAGCAAAGCAAATGATATTCCAGTAGGTCCAGGAAGAGGCTCTGGAGCTGGTTCGATTGTTGCATGGGCATTACAAATTACAGATTTAGACCCTTTAGAATTCGGACTAATATTTGAAAGATTTTTAAACCCCGATCGTATATCTATGCCTGATTTCGACATTGATTTTTGCCAAGAAAAAAGGGACCGTGTAATTGATTATGTGCAAAAAAAATATGGTTATGTTGCCCAAATAATTACTTTTGGTAAATTGCAGGCTAGAGCAGTATTGCGTGATGTAGGTAGAGTATTGCAAATGCCTTACCCTCAAATCGATAAAATTTCTAAAATGGTACCGTTTAACCCAGTTAACCCTGTTACATTGTCACAAGCAATTGAATTTGATCAAAATTTACAAAAGGAACGTGATAGTGATGAAATAATTGCAAAACTACTTGATATATCACTAAAGCTTGAAGGTATATATCGTCATATTTCCACTCATGCCGCTGGAATTGTCATATGCGATCAAAAGTTGGAAAATTTCGTTCCTGTATATTATGACCCAAATTCGTCTCTACCTATTACTCAATATAGCATGAAATATGTTGAAAAAGCAGGGTTGATAAAATTTGATTTTCTAGGTCTTGGTACATTGACACTAATAGATCATGTCTGTCACTTAATTAATCGTAATGGAAAAAAAATTGATATTTACTCTTTACCATTAGACAATAAAAGAACCTATGAAATGTTATCATGTGGAGATTCGGTAGGCGTATTCCAGCTTGAAAGTTCAGGTATGAGAGAAGTCTTGATTAAACTGAAACCAGATTCTATTGAGGATATTATCGCATTAATTTCACTATATAGGCCAGGTCCTATGGATAATATTGCTACATATATTGCAAGAAAGCATGGTCGTGAAAAGCCAGACTATATTCATCCATTACTAGAAGCAGTACTGAAGGAAACATTTGGTGTAATAATTTATCAAGAACAAGTAATGGAAATAGCACGTATTCTTTCTGGATATAGTCTTGCAGAAGCTGACCTACTCAGACGTGCTATGGGTAAAAAAATTAAGGTAGAAATGGACAAACAACGAGAGCTTTTTGTTAATGGTGCTATAAAAAATGGAGTTAATCATGATAGAGCAAGTTATATCTTTAATTTAGTTGCAAAATTTGCTGGTTATGGATTTAATAAATCACATGCTGCTGCATATGCAGTAATATCCTATCAAACTGCTTATCTTAAGGCTAATTATCCATTAGAATTTTTTACAGCATTAATGAATCTCAATATCGATGACAAGGATAAGCTGAACTTATTTTATCATACAGCAAAACTTGGTAAGATCAGTATTATGCCTCCTGACATTAATAAATCTTATGAAAAATTTTCTATAGAAGGCAACTCTATACGTTACGGAATTGCTGCATTAAAAAATGTAGGGTTTTCTCTAGCACAAGGAATAATCAATAGACGTGTCACTAAGTATCAAGACATATGGCAACTTATGCAAAACTTAGATCTTGCGATTAATAAAAGAGCATTAGAAAGCATAATAAAATCTGGAGCATGCGATAATATACATAGGAATAGAAGACAATTATGTGAATCAATAGATACTCTAATTTATTTTGCAAATAAAAATAAGCAAGCTAACCAATCGAGTCTATTTGGTAATCTTAATTTAACACCACAATTGCCAGCTGTGGAGGATTTTAGTGAAGAAGAAAAATTAGAACATGAGCTCTTTTCATTAGGATTCTACTTAACCAATCATCCACTTGAAAAATTTAAAGTTTTTCTTGAAAAGTTAAATATTGGATTTATCGGCAATCGTAAAACAGCACAGGCTGCAGGTGTAATATTAAACGTACGCGTACGGACTTCAGATCGTGGAAGATTTGTCATAATTACTCTTTCCGATCCTTACAACGTCTCTGAAATAGCATTTTATAATAATGAAATAATAGAAATAAAGAGAGATTTATTTGCTGCAGGTAGATACGTAATTGTAGCACTTGATATATCAGACGCTGTTACTAGATTAATAGGAAGAGACATATTTGATTTTAAAGAAAAAACAAATTCAGCAATAAGAGCATTAGCCTTAACTATTGAAACTTCTGATTTACAAAAAACTGCTATAGAGTTGCAAACGACTTTGAAAAGCAATGGAAATGTTAAAGTGTTACTGGTTTTAATCTGTTCAGAACATAAGGTAAGTGTATTATTACCAGATAAATACTTTATTACCCTTAACACTATATATCAATTATCTTATTTACACTGGATAAAAAATATAGAAATCAATAACTCTGTTGTGTAAAAAAGTTTTGCTTATATGAAAAATTTTTATATAATAAAGTTTTATCTGTGGAGAAGTAGTGAATCTTTATGAGTTTACTTTCATAGCTCATCAGGGGTTATTACAGCAAGAAGTAGAAGGAATGATACAAGAACTTGCTGTTTTACTAAAAAATATTAAAGCTGAAGCTATTTTTCAGGAAGCAAAGGCTATGATAGAAAAAACAAGTAGTCATAAGCTCACACAGCAGGACTTGGAAGCACATGCTAGGAAGATTCAAGAAGTATCGATCAATTATTCCAATATTTTAGAAAGTATTACAAAAATCTTATGGAATGAGTTGGAAGTAGACCTTTCAAATTTAAAGGGTATAAAAGCAAAAATTGATAAAGAGCTTTTAATTTTTGGAATAACAAGAAAACACTCCTTGAGCGGTAGCGAACAGCGTGACAAGGAAAGTCTGATACGTAATACAATAAATTTTTTAAGGAATAAGATTGCAGAACATATATTACAGAATTTACAGAATATTTCACAAAACCAAGCATTGCTAAACAAGGCGCTAGAGAAATTTTTAACAAATATTGAAGCATCTGGATTGATCAAACATGAGCATTGGGGGTTGCTAGATTTTGCATATCCAATTAATAAAGTGAAGAGCGGTCATTACTGTATGTTATGTATAAGCTCTACTCCTAAGATTTTGCATGAATTTGAGCGTAAAGTAAAACTTAACGAACATATTATTCGTTACTTATCTGTACAGGTTAATAGCATTTTTGAAGGTACTTCCCACATGATGAATAAGAAGATTGAGGAGCAATCATGAGAAAACGCAATAATTCTTATGCATATGTAAGCAATAAGACTGGTTATAGGCGTTCTAAAGTATGCCCCCTTGAAAAGTATACTAGAGAAGATATAGATTACAAAAACAAAGAATTATTATCAAAGTTTACTTCTGATTATGGTAGAATACTGCCTAGAAGATTAACTGGGGTCTCTGCAAAAAAACAGAGAATGTTGCGTCTTGCAATAATTAGAGCACGCTTTTTAGCTCTTGTATCTTATTGTACTAAAAAAGTTTAGGTGGCTTGTTATGTTAATTATTTTAAAAGAAAATATTAAAACCTTAGGTAAAATTGGTGAAGTTGTTAAGGTTAAGCCAGGTTATGCACGTAATTTTCTTTTTCGGCTAAAGAAAGCAGTAAAAGCTACCAAGGAGAATTTGGCAAAACTAGAGGGGGAACGTTTGTTATTAGAAGAAGAAAATAGAAAAAAACTGAATCTAGCGCACGAGCTAGCATCATTCTTAAATGATAAGTTTGTAATATTAGTTAAGCAAGCTTCAGAGGATGGTAAAATCTTTGGTTCTGTTACAAGACGTAATATTGCGGAAGCCTTACTAAATGAAGGATGTGCAATAGACCATCGTAGTTTATCATTTAGTGGAATGGGAATAAAAAATTTAGGTGAATATAAAGTCAATATAGAATTACACAGTGAAGTAATAGTACCAATTACCGTACATATTGTTAAATCTGAGACAGATGCACATGAATTAAAGAAAATCAAGTTACAGCAACAAGAATAACCTTACTACATGATTCCTCGTTATAGTCGCACAGAAATGTCTTGTATATGGACAGAAGAGAATAAGTTTAGAATTTGGCTCAAAATAGAAAGGTTGGTATGCGAAGCACAATCAACTGTTTCTCAGGATATTTCTAAAAAGCTTGCTGATATTATTGATTTGGATATTAAACGTATTAATGAAATTGAATCGATAGTTAAGCATGATGTGATCGCATTCCTTACCTATATTTCTGAAAAAATTGGTATTGATATTCGTTATCTTCACTACGGGATGACAAGTTCTGACATTTTAGATACATGTATAGCAGTGCAACTGAAAGAATCATCTGATATTTTATTAAAGAATTTAGATAATTTGCTTATAGTCTTAAAAAAGAAAGCGGAAAAATATAAAAATGTTATATGCATCGGGCGTAGTCATGGGATGCATGCAGAACCTACAACTCTTGGGTTAAAATTTGCTAGATTTTATGCTGAATTTAAACGTCACTATTATAGATTAACTGCCGTACAAAAGGAAATATCAGTATGTAAAATATCAGGTGCAGTAGGTAATTTTGCAAATATAGAACCATCTGTTGAAGAATATGTAGCAAAAAAAATTGGATTCATACCTGAAACCATATCATCCCAAGTGATTCCACGTGATAGGCATGCCTTATTTTTCTCGGTTTTAGGTATTGTTGCCAGTTCTATAGAAAATATTGCAGTAGAAATTCGTCACTTACAAAGAAGCGAGGTTGATGAGGTTTCAGAATATTTTTCTATAGGACAAAAGGGAAGCTCTGCCATGCCACACAAAAGCAATCCTATTTTAAGCGAAAATTTAACTGGATTATCACGTTTAATACGTAGTTATGTATTCCCTGCATTAGAAAACATTACGTTATGGCATGAACGAGATATATCACATTCATCTGTAGAAAGATGCATTGCACCAGATGCATGTATAGCAATGGATTTTGCTCTAGTCAGGTTAACAGATTTAATAGATGAGCTAATTATAAATGAAGAAAATATCACAAGAAATTTACACTCTTCAAAAGGTTTAATATTTTCACAACGTATATTACTTGAGCTTATAAACTGTGGTTTGAGCAGAGAGAAAGCTTATGAAATTGTTCAAAACAATGCTATGCAAGTTAAATACAATAATAGTGACTTCCTTACTGAGCTGAAAAGAGATCAATTTCTACATGAATTCATTGCACCAGATAAGCTTGAAGCTCTATTTGATTTACAGTATTATACAAAGCATGTAGATTACATATATAACAAAGTTTTTAATCAGGCTGAGTAGCTCAGTGGTAGAGCAGGAGGATCATAATCTCTTGGTCGTGGGTTCAAATCCCTCCTCAGCCACTTCATAGGTTACAAAAAAGCTGTTAACTGTCAAAAAAAAATTTTTGCATCTATTTATAATCTGCTAATTTTAACGCAATTTACTATGTCTATAACGCACATAACTGATAACCTGTTTTACTCCCTTTGTTTTCCTAGCAATTGATAATACTGATCTCAATTCTGCTCTATTTTGAGCAACACCAATCAAATAGACAACTCTGTCAATTGTATTAATACTATAATTTATTGACTTTATATTGTGCTTACCAAGCAGTCTTGTCTTTATTGATGCAGTTATCATACCATCTATTGTAGTATCTATCATAGAAGTGGTATTGATTGGTGTTACTCTGATTTCGTTAATTACTTCTTTCACTCCTTCCTGTTTCCACGCTATCTTCTCTGCAATGATTTGCTTATCAGGAGTATCAACATTTCCTATAAGTAATACTCTGCCTTCGCTGACTTTTACCCTAATAGACATAAACAATTTATGTTTTAAAAGGCTTTTGTTAATCTTGATCATTATAGTTGTGTCATCAATAATATTCCCCAATGATTTGTCTTTCATTGCTATTGCTGTTGCAGTTACTGCAGTACCTACGATCCATGGTACACAACCACTCTGAGTGATAAGTAAAAATGCTAATAAAAAGCTTGTAACCAACCTCATGATATTTTTCTCCAACTTAGTTTAATGCTAATAAGCTTTATTATTTATGTAAATACTGGACAGCATGAACATCTATATCTACAATTATATGTTTACAAGTTGCGGATATGGCGGAATTGGCAGACGCGCCAGGTTTAGGTCCTGGTAAACTTTGTTTGTGGGGGTTCAAGTCCCTCTATCCGCACATAGCTATTAAGGATTGAATTTATCTTGAATTCTGATAAAATGAGCTCATTAAAGTTGTAGTTTATATAAAATGTCTACTGATTCACTAAATGATATATACACTTACAGGGAACTTAACGCAGGTAAAATTAAGCATGAGTATGAAATTACTGTTAGTGGTGCACATATTAAACACGCTATAGATTCCGAACTAAGAAAGATAGCAAAAAACGTAAAACTGCCAGGGTTCAGAGTAGGCAAGGCACCTTGTGACCTTATAGAAAGCAATTATAAAAATGAAGCTGTAGAGCGTGTATTAAATGATGTCATGAAAAGTTGCTCAGATGATTTAATAAAAAAAAATAAAATGGAAGATTATATTCGACCAGAGATAAAGATCATATCATTACCAGACTTAACTGCAGAAGACGGAAAAAGTAATTTAGTATATCAACTTTCTCTTCATTCCATGCCAGAAGTTCCATTAATAGATATAAGCAAAGTCTACATAAAAATATTTAAATTGCAAATTGAAGAGAACGCAATAAGAGAATTTATTGAGATCATGAAAGCAAAATTTCCAAATTTTATTTCTGTTGATGACCCTCTATATCAAGCACAAAATGGAAATAGATTGATCATTGACTTTGAAGGGCGTATTAGAGGGAAAATCTTCAAAGGAGGAAGTAATAAAAATTACACTTTTGATTTAGGAGTAGATGAACTTATCATTAATGATTTTGGAGATCAGTTAATTGGTCTCAGAAAAGGAGACACAAAAACTTTCAAATTACAATTCCATGAAGATTATGAGCACAGATCTATGGCAGGACAGGAAGCTGATTTTTTTGTGCGTATAAATGATATTAAAGTTCAAGGAAAGCTTNCCATTTTTCAATTCATTTCTTATGCATATGTACAATATTTAATCATTGTAACTTTAGATAATAGACTAATGTACATATTTGATATTATTTCATTATCATAAAAGAAATGCAGTCCCAAGTTCCGGGATTTATTATAACCTTCAAATTGAAGCAAAATAAATACATAATTTTATTTTAAATATTTTACTTTAAAAAAAATCCGGTAAAAACATAAATGCCAATTTTAAATAGATAAATCATGGTTGATCGACCTACTAAACGCATTTTCTTCCCATCCTCCAATCCATTCCGCCTTCTCCTCCTCCTGTCAACTTTAACCATTTTTTGTGCCTTCTTCACCTCCGCTGATGAGGCCATCCGTAGGATGTCCATTACGAATCGGTTCATGCAACGGCGAATGGACATGGATTTGGACATCAGTTAATTGGTCTCAGAAAAGGAGACACAAAAACTTTCAAATTACAATTCCATGAAGATTATGAGCACAGATCTATGGCAGGACAGGAAGCTGATTTTTTTGTGCGTATAAATGATATTAAAGTTCAAGGAAAGCTTTAAAACGACGATGATTTGGTTAAAAGCATGGAGCTTGCAAATAATATCGAGCTAATAGAACACGTAAAAAAAATAATAGATTTTGATTGTAGCAAAATGATAGAGTTATTAACAAAGAAACAACTATTTGATTATTTAGATGCTGAATATAGTTTTGACTTACCTGAAGACATGATAAAAGAAGAACTACAACGACTGCATGAAGAACAAGATCCTAAAAAAGAAGAACTACAACAACTGCATGAAGAACCAGGGCATGAAAAAGAAGCAGAGAAACGTGTAAAGTTTGCTATGTTATTTATGAAGTTTTGTGCAGAGCATCAATTAAAAATCACCACTGAAGATCTTATGAAAACTACATTAAATTATTACAGAGAAACACAGTCTGCAAAAAATAATGACTTTGAGGATCTTGATGAGATGATCAAATTTATGCGAAAGAACAGGGATTTTCTGTACTTCCTTGAAGGCCAAGCACTTGAGCATAAAGTGATAAACTACATAATCGAAAGAGCTAATAAAGATCAACATGATGTGTCAGTAAATGCATTACGAGAATTATTTGACAATACCTTTAATAAAGAAATAAAGTCAGGAGAAGTATAGATGACACTTGTACCGATAGTAATTGAACAAACTAGCCGAGGTGAGCGTGCGTACGATATATATTCAAGGCTGGTTAAGGAAAGGATAATATTTGTTACTGGTCCTATAGAAGACANTGGCTAGTGTAATAGTAGCTCAACTCTTGTTCTTAGAGTCAGAAAATTCTGATAAGGATATTTTTATGTACATCAATTCACCAGGTGGAGTAGTGACATCTGGGCTCTCTATATATGATACAATACAATATATAAAATCTGACGTTTCCACTTTGTGTATAGGTCAAGCTGCCTCTATNAATGCATTACGAGAATTATTTGACAATACCTTTAATAAAGAAATAAAGTCAGGAGAAGTATAGATGACACTTGTACCGATAGTAATTGAACAAACTAGCCGAGGTGAGCGTGCGTACGATATATATTCAAGGCTGGTTAAGGAAAGGATAATATTTGTTACTGGTCCTATAGAAGACAATATGGCTAGTGTAATAGTAGCTCAGCTCTTGTTCTTAGAATCAGAAAATTCTGATAAGGATATTTTTATGTATATCAATTCACCAGGTGGAGTAGTGACATCTGGGCTCTCTATATATGATACAATACAATATATAAAATCTGACGTTTCCACTTTGTGTATAGGTCAAGCTGCCTCTATRGGTTCCTTATTGCTCTCGGCTGGTACAAAAGGTAAACGTTACTCTTTACCAAATTCAAGAATTATGATACATCAACCATCTGGTGGATATCAGGGTCAAGCAACTGATATAGAGATACATACAAATGAAATTTTACGTGTTAAAAAAAGGTTAAATAAAATTTTCGAAAAACATACAGGCAATCCATTAAAGAAAATTGAGAAAATGATGGAAAGAGATAAGTTTCTAGATCCTGAAGAGGCAAAAAAAGTTGGATTAATTGACAAAGTTATCTCTGAGCGTATAGATATAGTAAATAAAGGTAGATGAATGGCTAATAATGATGGTGTGTTTTGTTGCTCTTTTTGTCGTAAAACACAAGATGAAGTAGAGAAGTTAATCACTAACGGTGATGCAGATGTATTTATTTGTAATGAGTGCATAGAGTTGTCTTACATAGCAAATCATCAAGAAAAAAATAAATCGCTTGATCATACAGAGATAAAGCTATTGTCAAAGACACCACAAGATATAAAAAATTTCCTTAGTAAACATGTAATAGGGCAAGAGCATGCACAACATACTTTATCTGTAGCTATGTATAACCACTGTCAACATATGTCACAGATAGATATTATAAGTGATGTTGAAATTGAAAAGTCAAATATAATGCTCATTGGTCCTACTGGTTCTGGTAAAACTTTATTAGCTAGAACACTTGCAARGGTTTCTGGTGTACCATTTGCTATGGCAGATGCTACAACTTTAACAGAAGCTGGATATGTAGGTGATGACGTAGAAAGTGTATTATCAAGATTATTGCAAGCTGCAAATTATGATGTAACAAAAGCACAGCGTGGTATAGTATTTATAGATGAAATAGATAAAATCACTAGAAAATCTGAAAGTACTTCAATTACCCGCGATGTTTCAGGTGAAGGTGTACAACAAGCGCTTTTAAAAATCATGGAAGGCACAGTTGCTTATGTTCCACCACAAGGGGGCAGAAAGCATCCACAACAAGAGTTAGTGCATATCGATACAAGTAATATATTATTTATTTGTGGGGGAGCTTTTGAAGGTTTAGACAAAATTATTGAAGCAAGAAAAAAAGGTACATCTATTGGTTTTGGGGCAAACATAGGCCAACCTAGGCCGCAACAAAACATATTACATAATGTTGAGCCTGAAGATTTGATTAAATTTGGATTAATACCTGAATTTGTTGGACGTGTTCCTGTTATTGCAGTTCTAGATTCATTAAGTCAAGAAGATTTAGTGCGTGTATTAGTAGAACCAAGAAATGCATTGATTAAGCAATACAAAACATTGCTTGCATTTAGTAAAGTAAATCTAGAGTTTTCAGATGAAGCAATAGTAGCTGTTGCAAAAAAAGCTATAAGCTATAAAACAGGTGCAAGAATGCTACGTGCTATTTTAGAATCATTACTGCTTGATCTTATGTATCAAGCTGGCAGTGGAGAACTTGCAGGAAAAACAATAGTGGTAACTAAAAAAATGGTAGAAACAGGTAAAGTAATAATTGATAACAGTCAGCATCGTAAGAATAATTTTATAATAGTTAATGATTAATTGAGTTATGAGCATCAAATCCATTAAATTACCGGTATTGCCTTTAAGGGATTTGGTAATCTTTCCAAGCATAATGATGCCATTATTTATAGGCAGAGAAAAATCTATTAATGCATTAGAACATGGAATAAATAATAAAAATGAAATTTTTCTTGTTACTCAATGTGATGGGTCAATTGATAACCCAGAGTCGAAAGATCTCTATAATGTGGGTGTAGTAGCAAATATAACACAGTCATTAATAAAGTTACCTGATAATGCAGTAAAGGCTATCATACGTGGAGTAAATAGAGGCAAAGTTGTAGAATATATCAATTCTAGTTGTTTATTACAGGCTAATATAGAAATAAATGATTACGAGGAATATGACGAAGATAGTGTTGAGGTTGAAGCTCTTAAAAGATCTATTATAGATGCATTCCATGATTGGCATAAGCTGAATAAGAAAAATCAATCAGAGCCTCTAGTTAATTCCATTGACCATATACAAGAAGCTGGTCAGCTAGCAGATACTATAACTTCATATCTGAATGTTAAGATTTCAGATAAGCAGAGCATACTGGAAACCTATAATCTAAAACAGCGGTTAGAAAAGATACTTACTTTGATTGAAAGAGAAATAAGTATTTTAAATGCACAAAATCGCTTGTATAAAACTGTTAAGTCACAAGTCGAAAGCAGCCAGAGAGTTTATTATCTTAATGAACAGCTTAAAGCAATACAAAAAGAATTAGGAGAGGTTGAAAACAGTGATGAAGGAAATACGTTTAGCGAATTTGAAAAGAAAATAAATGAGACTCAACTTTCTCAGGAAGCGAGAGAAAAAGCTATCACTGAGTTAAAAAGATACAAAAAAATGAATCCTGTTTCTCCTGAAGCTACAGTAATATCTAGTTATCTTTATTGGCTTTTAGAACTACCATGGGGAAAATATAAAGATACAAAGATTCACTTAAATACAGCAAAGAAAATTTTAGACCAGAATCATTATGGTATAGAAAAGGTAAAAGACAGAATATTGGAATTTTTAGCAGTATTAAAAAGAGTGAAAGAAATAAGAGGGCCTATACTTTGTTTAGTTGGACCTCCTGGTGTAGGTAAAACTTCATTAGCTAAATCCATAGCAAAAGCAGTGGACAGGGATTTTGTTCGTATGTCCCTTGGTGGAGTCCATGATGAATCAGAAATACGTGGACATAGAAAGACTTATATAGGCTCTATGCCTGGTAAAATCATCCAGCACATGAAAAAGGCGAATTCATGTAATCCACTTTTCCTACTAGATGAAATAGATAAAATGGGCACAGATTTACGAGGAGATCCTGCATCTGCGTTGCTCGAGGTATTAGACACAGAACATAATAAACATTTTACAGACAATTATTTAGAAGTTGAGTTTGACCTTTCAAGTGTCATGTTTGTGGCAACAGCAAATAGTTTAAATTTACCATATGCTCTACGTGACAGAATGGAAATCATACAGTTGTCCGGTTATACAGAAGAAGAGAAAGTTAGCATTGCTACACATTATCTTATTCCAAAACTCAAACAAGAGCATGGATTACAAAATAAAGAATGGAATATAACAACTGATGCACTATATAAATTGATACGTTTATACACACGCGAAAGCGGTATACGTAGCATGGAAAAAGAACTTGCAAAATTGATGAGGAAAGCAGTTAAAGAAATATCAACTGAAAAAGGTAAAAAAATCTCTATAGAAGTCGATAATTTATCAAACTACCTAGGTGTACGTAAATATACTTTTGGTATGGCAGAAAGTGAAAATCTTGTTGGTGTGGTCACTGGTCTTGCTTACACAGAAAGTGGTGGGGATATTTTAATGATAGAATCAGTTTTAATTCCAGGTAAAGGTGAAATTCAGTACACAGGGAAACTCGGGGAAGTGATGCAGGAATCAATAAAAGCATCTTATAGTTATATAAGATCAAAATGTCTATTTTTCAATATAAAGCCTGAGATATTCCAAAATAATGATATACATATTCACGTACCAGAAGGTGCAATACCAAAAGATGGCCCGTCTGCAGGTGTTGCAGTATGTACATCTATTGTTTCTCTTATGTCTAATATACCAGTGAATAGAAATGTTGCAATGACTGGGGAAGTAACATTACGTGGCAGAGTATTGGCTATTGGTGGTCTAAGAGAAAAGTTACTTGCTGCATTAAGAGGGTCAATCGAAACTGTGATTATACCAAGCGAAAATGAAAAAGATATGCAAGAAATGCCAAAAAATATTAAGGAAAAGCTTAATGTAGTGTTTGCTAAAAGTGTTGATGAGGTAATAAAAGTTGCTCTTGTTAATACAAGTACTTAATTTATCTGGACGAAGCAAACTTTTTTATTTATACTCAAATGTTTTAAGTTTTAATGGTCACACAATATGTATGAAGCAACACAAGAGTTATTTAAGGCAATTCAAGATACTAGTATAGAAAATTTTAAAGCAGCCCTAGAAAATAATGCAGGTGTCAATGATTTTGATGATTACGGTTTCACGCCTTTAATGCAAATTTGTATTATCTATATTGCCACCACAGATAAAAATGAGCAATCTGTACTGCGCGATATGATTATATTTCTTTTAGAACATGGTGCTGATCCCGATATCCAGGATAACCGAAATATTTGTGAAGAAACAGTAGAACATGAATTGGTCTTAGAACCAATTAATCCAATTGTCTATACATATGACATCAATGTTAATGGCTCACAATATGCACTATACACTTCTCCATATCCAATTGTCTATACATATGACATCAATGTTAATGGCTCACAATATGCACTATACACAGATCAGGTAGATGGCCAGCAGTATCTTCAATGCTCAACAAATCATCAGTGGTATAAACTACTAGCAGAACGCACAGTCGCACAAAATGTAAAAACAGCTCAAATGGCACGCCAGGCATTATTACATATGGCATGTGAGTCTGGTAACCAGGATATAGTAGAAATAATTCTTACACAGTCGGATCCAAATATCTTTTTAAAGGACTACAGGGACAGCAAACCTGAAGACTATATAATAAACGATACAAAAGTAGGCAGACCGAATATTCTGATACAAAAATTCTTTAAAGAATTTAAGCAGAAAAAGCTATTTAATGCTATATATAATGCTGATTTAGAAAATTTTCAAAAGTACTCTGAAGATAGAGATATCATAAATATACCAAATAAAGATGGTTCTACTCCCTTAGAGTATATTGCTTATTTATATGACACAAAAAAAGAGCTACAGCCGACACTGAAGCAAATGTTTTCATCACTTCTCACAGTATTCCGCGAGATAGAGATAGACATTAATGCTCAAAATGCCAAAGGAGAAACAGTCTTACATACAATATGTGGGATGGGTGAAAAAGATATCTTGCTAATGCTCATGAAAAGTTTTCGAGTTAATATTAATGTGCAGAATGTTAATGGAGATACAGCTTTGCATCTTGCTTGCAAAATGGGTAATGGTAATAAGGATATAATACAAATACTTTGTGAACATCCAGAAATAGATATTAGTTTACCAAATAATGCAGGTAAAAAAGCTATAGAAGATAATGCTGTGTATGAATGTTTTAACCGCATTAAAATTAAAAACGAAAAACTACTATTTGATGCCATAACATATGCTAATTGGAAAAGTTTTCGTGAACTATTGCAAGGTAATGTAAATATCAATGCGTTCAATAAAGATGGCTACACACCATTAATGTACATTATTTATTTATATCATAGATACATTAAACAGCAGCGTCCAGTGCTAAAAAAAATGGCCATGCTGCTGCTACAACAAGGATGCGATATTAACGTTCAAAATACTGATGGAGATACAGCTTTACACATTGCATATAAAATGGGTCAGAAAAATATTAACGTTCCCCATACTTATGAACATACAGCTTTTAAAATGGATCATGAAAATATCATATATATACTACGTAGTAACCCACAAATAAATGTGTACCTGAAAAACAAACAAGGTAAAACACCTAAAAGTTGTGGGAATCAAGATTACTCTTCATCTATAACTTCTTCATCTATAATTGGAACGTTTCTATTAATTAATAGCTTAATACTTAGTGCAACGGTAATTACAACACCTACTTTACCAATACATATCTATTGTATTATTGTTACAGATATATTATTAAATTGTATAATGGGGTATTGCTTAGCAACCAGCAAAAAAGAAAATACAGGTCAGTATAACAAAGAAGTTACTGGTGTATTATTTTTCGCAGCAAAACTGTTTATGCTGTTAGTAGTATCTGATAGCATAAAAAATGCCACTGTCTTTCCCATAATAAAATTAAGTCTTATGACTACAATGGGTTCTCTTGCTCTATTATTTTGTCCTATGCGTGGAGAACCTGACACAAAAGTATCAATAGAAGGATTTCAGCAATACTCAGTGGAGCATTTAAAAGACATATAAATTGCAGTCTTCGCTTTTATGTTATTTTAATGTTTTAGTCAATAAACTTATTTCATCAACAAACTTCTTATCACTTTTCATAAGGGTTTCTATTTGCTTTACTGCATGTATAACAGTGGCATGATCTCTGCCACCAAAACATCTTCCTATGTCAAGTAAACTTTTTTGTGTAAACCTTTTAGCAAAGTACATAGCAATTTGTCTGGGCCTTACAAGACTACGCAATCTTCTATTTGAATACATATCTGTAATTCTTATATTAAAGAATTCCGCTACTTTTTTTTGTATTTCTTCGATTGAAACCGATTTCTGATTAGATCTTAGAAGGTCTATTAAAGTTTCACTAGCTGATTCTACTGTCATACTTCTTCCAATGAATGAAGTATGCGCAACTTTATTTAACGCACCTTCTAATTCTCTGATATTGGATTTTATATTCCTTGCTAAAAATTCCATAACATCTTTAGGAACATATATATTCATTTGCTCTACTTTAGATTGCAGTATACCAAGTCTTAATTCAAATGTTGTTTCATTAATATCTGCTACTAATCCCCATCCTAAACGGGATTTTATTCTTTCCTCTACTCCATCAAGATCACTTGGTGATCTATCAGCAGAAATAACCAGTTGTTTATTTTGATCTATCAATGCATTAAAAGTATGAAAGAACTCTTCTTGTGTACTATCTTTTCCACTTATAAACTGTACATCATCTACCATAAGTACATCAACTGATCTAAATTGTTCTTTAAACAACATGATATCTTTGCTTCGCAATGCTGTAATGTACTGATACATAAATTTCTCTGCTGACAAATAAACAACTTTTCTCTTAACTGATGGGGCATTAACTATATACCAAGCTATAGCATGCATCAAATGTGTTTTACCTAACCCTACCGTAAATCTATAATCTAATGGTGATCCAAGATTATTATTGTTTTCTTCTTTACTTTTTAGCGCAACATTACCAGCACAAAAATCTTTTTCTTCAATGACTGTAATATCAACAGAACGCACATTGCTGTCTTCACTCTGCCATAACGATAATATTTTCTCTATGTAATGGATCATTATCCATTCCTTTATGAATCCTTGTAGATACAGACAACAAAATTTCTCCATTACTACTACTAACAAACTTGAGTGAGCTCAGCCAACTGTTATACGTTGCTTCCCCATATAGGCCATAGAGATAAGCTTGAACCTTTTTCCAAGTAACACTGTGATCAGTAATAACTTGATCTTGATCAAGAAACATATCAGAAATCTTAGAATTGATTAAGCCCATATACCATACCAAATGACTAGAAATACTAGTAGATTACAAGAAAATAAAGAGCTCTTATTATTTCAACACATGTGTAACTTATTATGATGGTTTGTTAGACAGTTGTAAAGTATATTTAAGGTAACTGTTTTTATAAAGCTGGTAAAAATTTAAATTCTTTCTATACAAAACCTGTGCATAAACAGTATAAAATCACCTCTAGTAGAGGACAATAAGAAATTAGATCTCTTGCAAATAATTTTCTGTTTCGTAAAAGATCTACCGATTTCAACAGTTAAATGTCAATATGCAAGTTTAAATAATTTACACAACCTTTTTTTTATGTATAAATTACTTAATAGATTTTTGTGAATTATGAGTAAAATTATAGAAGTTAGAGCACCTAAAATCCTCGGAGGTGAATCAGTTACAGAAGGTATAATAAAAATTAAAAAAAACATTGGTGAACAAGTAAATGTAGATGACTTGATTTTTGAAATAGAAACCGATAAGACAGCACTTGAGTTAACCGCAGAAACTGATGGACAAATAATCGAGTTTTTTGTTAAAGAAAATGACATAATCAGTCCTGGACAATTATTAGCAAAACTTGGTACAGAAAAAAAAGTAGAAAAGGAAAATAAAGCTGATCAAAATAATACATTAGTCAAAAAAAAAGATGCACCTGCTGCTCGAAAAATTATGGAAGAAAATAAAATTCATCCTGAAAGTATAAGTGGAACAGGTATAGATAACCGTATTACCAAAGCAGATATTATCAAGCATATTAATCAATCTACATATGAAAACCATACAATCCAACCTGCACATGTAGAACATAAAGAAAAACGAGTAAAAATAAGTAAAATAAGGCAAGTAATAGCTGCTCGTTTAAAAGCATCGCAAAATACTGCTGCAATACTAACGACATTTAACGAAATTGATATGAAAAACGTTATGGATTTGCGTGCAAAGTATAAGGAAAGTTTCGAAAAGAAATATGGGATAAAGTTAGGTTTCATGTCTTTCTTTACAAAAGCAGCAGTACACGCACTCAAAGAAATTTCTGAAATTAATGCTGAAATCTCAGGAGATGAAATAATATATAAACATTATTATAATATAGGTGTTGCAGTCGGTACTGACAAAGGTCTTGTTGTACCAGTAATTCGTAATGCAGATAATATGTCATTTGCTGAAATTGAGTTAACTTTAGTGGCTCTAAGTCAAAAGGCCCGTGATGGCAAATTACAAATATCTGAAATGGAAGGTGCAACATTTACCATCTCAAACGGTGGAATATATGGTTCACTACTCTCTACTCCAATAATAAACCCTCCACAATCTGGAATACTTGGAATGCACTCAATACAAAATAGGCCTGTTGTTGTTGGTAACACTATAGAAGTAAGACCAATGATGTATATTGCTTTATCTTATGACCATAGGATTGTGGATGGTAAGGGAGCAGTAACTTTTCTTGTAAAAATCAAAAATTGTATAGAAGATCCAAACAGGTTAATTTTAGAAATATAACACGATCCCATAGCTCAGTTGGTAGAGCGGCTGACTCTTAATCAGTAGGTCGTGTGTTCAAATCACACTGGGATCACTTAATTCTATTAAAAATATGCAGAATTTTTTCGCAAAAGGTCTTATGTTTATTCATCAGTATTGATATTTTTAGATTATTTGCTATTATCTATTAGGTTTTTAAGGGTATAAGTATGACAGAAAATGTTTCAGAGAAAAATAAAAAGAAGAAATTCACCGATATAGAGGGTTTAAAGAAAGCAAGAGAAAAGGTTCATAATTTTAATGAGGAACTAAGTACATTAAAAGAACGTGCTGCTCAACTTGAAGACCATTTACGTCGTGCTGTCGCTGACAATGAAAATATTAAACGCATAATGCAAAAGCAAATTAGTGATGCCAGTGATTACTCTGTGACAAGCTTTGCACGTGATATGATCGATTCATGCGATAACTTAAAAAGAATAATAGAAAATTTACAAGATGGTGATCCTGTACATGAAGGAATAAAAGTAGCCTATCAGAAAATTATCAATGATCTCAAAAAACATGATATAGAAGAAATTAATCCCATTGGAAAATCTTTTGATAGTAATTTACACCAAGCTGTTGTAGAAAAAGAGGATGATGAAAAGGAGCCAGGTATTATAGTAGAAGTTTTGCAGACTGGCTACTTAATAAGAAAAAGATTGCTACGTCCAGCAATGGTCATTATTTCTAAAAAACCTGAGAGCTCTTCTCAATAGGAAAATGCATGATTGTTTTCACAGGCATTCAACCCAGTGGGGTAATACATTTAGGTAATTATATTGGTTTAATGAAACAGTTAATAGGCATACAAGACCAGTATAAATCTTTTTTTTGTATAGTTGATCTTCATACAATTACAGCCAATAAATTAGCTCCAAATGAATTAAGAGGTAACGTATTTAAAATGGTAGCAGCACATCTTGCATGTGGAATAAATCCAGAAAAAGCTGTAATTTTTAACCAATCTATAGTGAGTGGTCATACTGAGCTTAGCTGGTTGCTTGGTTGTTATACTCCAATTGGTTGGCTTAATCGTATGACTCAATTTAAAGATAAAGCAGGTAGGGATAAACAGAAAGCTTCTTTAGGATTATATAGTTATCCAGTACTTATGGCTGCAGATATTTTACTTTATAATGCTCAATATGTTCCAGTTGGTGATGATCAAAAGCAGCATCTGGAGATCACACGTGATATTGCATCAGCTTTTAATAAACATTATAGACAGGATTATTTTGTTTTGCCTGAAGCCTTAATTAACTCATCAAGAGTAATGAGCTTAAGAGATGGTACAAAAAAAATGAGTAAATCTGATCCTTCTGACTATTCACGCATTAATTTTGATGACTCAGACAAATCTATTATCAATAAAATCAAAAAAGCGAAAACAGATTCGATTTTAGGATTTGATATAGATACTTTATCTGCTCGCCCAGAAGTGTGTAATATGGTAAATATTTACTCAGCGTTAAGTGATATTAAAGTAGATATGTTGTGTAACACAATCAGTAAATATAGTATGGAACGTTTTAAAAAGGAGTTAGTGGATATTATTATCAGCACAATATCTCCTGTGCGTAAAAAAATGACAGAGTTATTAAGTGACAAGGATTATCTGTTAAAGGTACTTAAACATGGTGGAGACAAAGCTGCAGGAATTACACACCAGAATATAAAGAAAATTAAAGATATTATCGGCTTTGTTCAATGGTAGTATGTAGCTTAATAAGCTACATACTTTGTCAGAAAGAGTCTATTTTATTGAAAAAGAACCCCTACCCTCGATTATTGGTTGGCGGGTAAGGCCAGGACTACTGTACCTGGAGAAAGAAAAGGCACCCCTACCCTCGATTATTGGTTGGCGGTAAGGCGGTAATATGTTTCTACCATTAACGTGAGTGACATCCTGTTCCTCTATAACAGTAGCAGGACTACTGTACCTGGAGAAAGATGATATGTTTCCAAATATTGGTTGCTGATCAAACTCTAGTTGCTGTAATATGTTTCTACCATTAACGTGAGTGACATCCCGTTCCTCTATAACAGTAGGAGGGTCTTTATTATCAATATACTTAGCTAGAGCTGCTAGCACTGCTATAACAGCGCAAATTACTGCTATTGTTACAAGATGTGAAGCATCAACATCGCCACCTAAAACTGGTAACGCTAACATTTTTGGATTAGGCATATAAGCACTTACATAAAATGCAGTACCAGCAGACAGACATGCAGTAGCTGCAGATACATAAAAAATAGCTGAAGGTACAGAAGATAATATACTACGCTTAGATGGGCCATCATGCTTATGAGGTGGAAGATTTTCATCCGCCACTTTTTCATTAAGTAATTTATCATTCGGGAACGGACCACCTTGCAGTAAATCTGCTCCTTGACCTTCTACTTGATCTCCAGCTGAAGATACATCAGATTGGCCATCATGCTGATGCTGTTCTATTATAGGTGCAGTAGTTTGAGGTGGAAGACCTTTATCCACCACTTCTGCTGCATCAAATAATTCATCCCCCAGGAGCGGATCGTGATCTTCTGATATAAAACTTTCTCTAGCTGAACGCTTATTAGATTGGCCACCATGCTGATGCTGTTCTATTGTAGGTGTATCAATTTGAGGTGGAAAATTTTCATTCACCACTTTTTCATTAGGTAATTTATCATTTGCATCTTGATATTCTACTTGATCTTCTAGTGTATCTCCAGCTGAAGATACAGAAGATAACATGCTAGGCTTAGATTGGCCACCATGCTTATGCTGTTCTATTGTAAGTGCATCAATTTGAGGTGGAACCACCACTTTTGCATCATGTAATTTATTATCCAGGAACGGATCTTGCTGGAACAAATTTAACCAACCTTGATCTTCTACTTGATCTTCTACTTGATCTTCTACTTGATCTTCTACTTGATCTTCTACTTGACCTCCAGATGCGCGTGCATCTTCACGAAACATATCTTTATTAGTTGAGTCAAACATAATTAGTACCTCAATAACTATAAAAAATTAAATATTACCTTCACTAATAATTAACTTAATTTAATTATATAATAGATTTTTTATAAAAACAATATATATAATAAGAATAATGTGGTTGTAAATCGAATTAAATTAATATTGGCATTTTAAAACGAACATTCTCAGTAATACCAGACGACATGGTTGAAATTTTCTCAATATTCACAATTGATCTTAAATGGTCTATTAACTCTTTGATCAAAACATCAGGAGCTGAGGCACCAGCAGTAATGCCAAGTTTTGTTATATTTGTGAACCAGTTTGTATCTACACAACTGTAGTCATCAATCAAATAAGCTTGCTTTCCTTGTGCAAGACATAAATCTAACAGCCTGTTTGAGTTTGAGCTATTTTTACTTCCCACAACCAATATTATATCTGTAACTTCAGATAATTTTTTAGCCGCATTTTGCCTGTTCTGAGTTGCATAGCATATATCCTTTAAGTTAGGACCTGTAATATTAGGAAATTTTGATTTTAATGCATCGATAATATCTCGAGTATCATCGAGACTTAATGTGGTTTGGGTTACATAAGATAAATTATTTGGATCTTTTGCTTCTATAGTATATATGTCTTCCACTGTTTGCACTAGAATAACAGGGTTATCAACTCTCCCTTTAGTGCCTTTAACTTCTGGATGATCTTTATGCCCTATAAGAATTACTTCTTTACCACTATCTTCATATCTCTTTGCTTCCTTATGTACTTTGCTAACTAGTGGACATGTTGCATCAATAACGCGAATTTTTTTTTTCTTTGCATCTTCTTCTACTTTTCTAGACACTCCATGAGCACTCAGTATCAATATACCTGATTTATCATTACAGTCTGGAATTGCTTCAATGTTATCTATAAAGATAACTCCTTGTTTTGTGAAGCTCTCTATGACACTCTTATTATGAACAATTTCGTGTAATACATATATTGTGTGCTCACTTTGATACTGTTCCACAATGGTAGCCAATATATCTACAGCTCTCTTCACTCCTGCGCAAAAGCCATATATTTCAGCTAAAATTATTTCTATTGACATAACAAAATTTATATTACAATACAAAAAACAAACCTTACCAATTATACTTTATAATACCACAATTTATACTTTTGCAATAATTATTTTGAGTCTATTATCATTAGACCTTTTGTGAAATTAGTGTTCAGAAGACCTTCTGTAAATTAATGCTCAAATGCTCTGTTTCTATATATTATAGCATTATAATCTATCTATTTTTGCTTTTGCTACTAAGTGATCTATTTTAAGTGAGCAATCTCAAAAATATTATTAACAAGGCTGCATGAGAATATAATGATTATTAAATATTATACCTTACTTGCAGGTTTCTTAATAATTATTGTAATTGATTCACCTGGACTACTATACTTGTGAATATGAAGACTATTATTGTTTATAATTTCACAATCATGTGAACTAACTTCTAATGGCTTGTGATTTTCAATATAAAAATAAACCTTTTGTCCAAAAATATCTATATCAGTTTTAATTTCTTTAGTGATTTTACCATCTTGTGAAGTTAAATGAAAATTAAAAATATCCTGCTGGTTAACAACCCCTGTATAGACAGTACATCCATTATCCTGTATACATTGATGAGCTGCAACCTCATATTCTGTAACTGAACTATCACAAAAAAAATTGAATAAATCACATGACATAAACATTCTTTAGTAATAAATTAACTTATTATACGGGATTAAACTCAATAAATCAACATTTTTACTTTAAGAAGTTACTCGTATAAGATTTAGGTAATCTTTTGCCATTTTTTGGCATTTCAATTATATACTTAGTATTACATTTTTCAGCAAAAGATACTGCTTTTTGTAGAGAGTCAAATTTCAGTACAATCTGTTTTCTTGGATCACGTGAACCTACCCACCCCATTTGCGAGTCAATGTAATAGGAATTGGATGATTCAACTTCAATATGCCAGAATTTTGTATTACCCAAACCAGACTGCATAGCACTTTTTGTAGGCCTATAGATTTTAAATATCATAAAACCTTAATGTAAAATATATTTGTATTATATATCAAAATTTTAAATAAACAAAAAACCATGTACTAAGCAACCTTTAAAGGCTGCTCATTGTATAGCTCTTACTTGAAGAACTCTCATGTTATCCAACTTTTACATAATACTTATCTCTTTTAAAAAATAATCTCACATTTTTTATTCCATGCTGGCGAAGTTTTGATGCTATTGATTTTGCAGAAATAATATCATCAAAATATGCAATATATCCCGTGCTTTCAGTAGTGGCTTGCTTTGGATAACGTACTTGTATCGTCTGCTCATACTGTTTTTTATAATGGGGATTTGTTTTAACTAATTGTTCCGACATTTTTTTAAGATATTTAATTTTTACTCTTGCGAGTCCTTCTTCATGAAATCCCAAAATTTTTGCAGCTCTTTCTGAAAGATCAATTATTCTACCTTTAAAAAACGGTCCTCTATCATTTACTCTTACTACAAGCTTTTTGCCATTTCTTAAATTAGTCACAAGTACAAAACATGGAAGTGGTAATGTTTTATGTGCTGCAGTGATTGAATGACGATGAAATACTTCACCATTTGCTGTGAGTGTACCATGTTCTTCTATTCCATACCAAGATGCGACACCAATTTCTTCATAAGAATCATAGCTTTTTGGATGATATGTGATACCGTTAATTGTATAGCTGCTGCCGATTTTATAATGGCCAGGTTGATTATGATACTGATTATAGGAGTAACAACGGTTCGTTGACATAAATACAAGGCATAAAAATATTAATTTGCCGATCACGTATAGTTGCTGTTAAGGAATTTTAAAGTATAATCTAATTATAAAACGTTGCTAAGTAAATTTATAAGATGCACATTATTGGTATAGGTGGGATAGGCATGAGTGCTATTGCTGCAATTCTTTATCATCTTGATTATTATGTGCAAGGAAGCGATATACGTTTAAATAGTAATATAGAAAGATTAAAAAAACTTGGTATAAAAGTATATGCTGAACATGATGCGCATAATATTGATCAGGCACATACAGTGATATATTCGTCTGCTATCAAATCTGATAATGTAGAATTAATTGCTGCAATAGAAGCTAATAAAACTGTAATGCATAGATCTGAGATTCTTGCAAAGCTTATGGAAGGTAAATACGTTATAGCAGTTTCAGGTTCAAGTGGAAAAACCACAACAACAGCTATGATTGCATCCATACTTGATAGCGCAGGCATTGATGCAACTGTTATAGTTGGTGGAATACTAAAGGCTTATAAAAGTAATGCAAAGTTTGGTAAAGATAATGTGTTTTTAATTGAAGCTGACGAATCAGATGGTACCATGTTGAAAATTTCTGCTAATGTTGCAGTTGTAACGAGTATTAATGGTGAGCATGTAGATTACTATATAACACTTGATAATATAAAACGTTCATTTTGTCACTTTTTACGTAAAGCAGACCACGCTATTTTGTCAGATTCTATAAATATTGGTTATTGTGAAGATAATTTAACAACATTTGGGTTACAAGACTCTAATGTCAAAGCTATAAATATTAGGCAACATACTAATAATGTAATGTTTGATGTATTTTATCATGGGTGTAGTGTAAGCAATGTTGTATTATCAAATGCAATAGGCATGCATAAAGTTATTAATGCTTTAGCTGCAATATCAGTTGCAGTTAAATTAGGAATCAGCGAAGACAATATTAAAAAAGGTCTTTACGAATTTAAAGGAGTGGATAGGAGGTTTGCCATAATTGCAGAAATTAATGGTATAAAATTGATTGAAGATGATGCACATCATCCGGATGAAATAAATGCTGCTATAGCAGCAGCTCGCTTGGTTACGGTAGAAAAAGTTCTAGGTATTATTGAAATATTTCGTTTTGTTAGAGTATATAATTTTTTTGATGAATTTGTAAAAGTCTTCAAATTATTTGATTACATTATTCTCACTCCTATACCAGATAATAATTTTATTCAAGGATATGATGTCACTGACATCCAAGAAGTTTTATTGAATAATGGTTTTAAGAATGTACAAATTCTGAATGATTCTATGTTGATTGCACGTTTTATTAGTGACTTTGCCAGCTCAGGAGATGTGGTATTATTTATTGGTGATGATGGTAATGTAGCTAGACTTGCACAAGAGACTGTGGAAAAGATGCAATGATAATCAAAAACTTATTTGCAAGAGAAATTTTGGATAGCAGAGGCTATCCAACTATTGAGGTAGATATTAAGCTGTGTAATGGAATAATAGGGAGAGCATCTGTGCCATCTGGTGCTTCTACTGGTAAGCTTGAAGCATTAGAGTTAAGAGATGAAGATCAAAAAAGATATTTTGGTAAGGGAGTGCTAAATGCTATTAATGCAGTAAATAATATAATAGCGAAAGAAATAATAGGAATTGAAATTACTGATCAAAGTCTAATAGACTATACATTAATAACGCTTGATGGAACTAAAAATAAATCTAAGCTGGGAGCAAACGCAATTTTGGCTGTTTCCCTTGCTTCTGCAAAAGCTGCAGCAACTAATTTAAGTATACCATTATATAGATATTTAGGAGGAACATGTGCAAAGGTTATGCCTGTTCCGTTAATTAATGTTATTAACGGTGGACTGCATGCAGATAATAAATTAGATTTTCAAGAATTTATGATTCTACCTATTGGTGCTAAAACTTTTAATGAAGCACTGAGAATGTCTGCAGAAGTATTTCATAGCTTACGTGATATAATTAAAAAGAAAAATTATAATGCAAATGTAGGGGATGAGGGTGGATTTGCTCCGGATATTGAAAAAAGTGAAGAAGCATTGAATTTAATTATCATGGCTATAGAGTCAGTCGGTTATTCAACGCTAAATGATTTTAAATTAGGACTCGATATTGCTGCATCAACTTTTTATAAAAATAAAGTTTACAAATTTGAAAATAGAGAGTTAACTTCAGATGAATTATCTCAATATTATTGCGATCTAGTGGCAAAGTATCCAATCATTTCTATAGAAGATCCAATTAGTGAAGAGGATTACAATGGCTGGAAGCTACTAACTGCTAAACTTGGAGATAAGGTACAATTGGTAGGGGATGATCTATTTGTGACAAATTGTGAATTGATAAGTAGAGGTATAAAAGAGAAAATGGCTAATGCTGTGTTAATTAAACCTAATCAGATTGGTACATTAACAGAAACTTTTAATGCCATAAAAATGGCTCATATGAATGGATATAAAGCTATTATTTCTCATCGTTCAGGTGAAACAGAAGATACGACAATATCACACATAGCTGTTGCATCAAATTGTGGACAGATAAAGGCTGGATCACTGTCACGTTCTGAAAGATTGGTGAAATATAACGAATTGATAAGAATAGAAAGTTTATTAGGAAAAAGTGCTCAATATGAGTTTTATTGATGAAGTAATATTACATTTAAAAGCAGGAGATGGTGGGGATGGATGTGTGAGTTTTCGTCGAGAAAAATTTATTGAATTTGGTGGACCTGATGGTGGTAATGGTGGTAAAGGTGGTAATGTAATTTTTGTTGCTGATCAAAATCTTAGTACATTACTTGATCTTCGATATAGAAAATATATCAAGGCTAAAAGTGGAAAAAATGGTTCTGGAAGAAATAAATCTGGTGCTAATGGGAAAGATGTGGCACTTAAGGTTCCAGTAGGTACTCAAATAATTGATCAAGAAAACAAAGAAGTTATAGCTGATCTTGATAAACATAGTGCTGAATATTTAATAGCGCATGGCGGTAAAGGTGGATTTGGTAATGTTAATTTTAAATCTTCCACTAATAAAGCTCCTAGATACTTTACTTATGGTATACCTGGAGAAGAGAAATGTACATTACTAAAACTAAAAATTTTATCTGATGTTGGCATTATTGGTATGCCGAATGCAGGTAAATCACAATTCTTAAAGCGTTGTTCAAATTCAGATTCAAAAGTAGATAATTATCCGTTTACTACATTAAGACCACATCTTGGAATTGCAAAAATAGATTATAATGAAATTGTGTTAGCAGATATTCCTGGAATAATTACTAATGCTCATCTTGGTGCTGGTCTTGGGCATAAATTTTTAAAACATATAGAAAGATGTAGGATATTATTACATTTAATTGATGCAACTTATGATAATGTGATTTCCGCTTATGAGGCTACACATAATGAATTAAGATATTATAGTGAATATCTTGCTAAAAAAGAAGAAATTGTGGTATTAAATAAATGTGATTTACTAACAGAGCAGGAGATTCTGGATAAGAAAAACAGTCTGACTTATTACCTTAATAAGGAAGTATTCAGTTTATCCATAAATGATAATTTACAGCCTATTTTAAGTTTGTTATATAGAAAACTGCATACTGAAGAAAAGGTGGGGAAATATGATCCTTTTGAAAGTGTATAGTTTATGCCTACAATAGCTAATAAATTTGGAGAGATGGCTGAGCGGTCTAAAGCACACGCTTGGAGAGCGTGCACATATGTAAATATGTCGAGGGTTCGAATCCCTCTCTTTCCGCCATTTAGAATTCCAAGAGCTGGAATAGAAAGACTTAAGGAAAAAAGAACAATTAATGCAATAGTATAACCCTTCCCTCCCACTTTTCCCATACTTCGTGTCTCAGTCCTTATTTATTTAACTTGTTAAAAGCTCGATACGCTTTCATTCTTCACCGCTCAGATCATCCGGATAGGCTTTCCTTTTCTCCTGCATTTTTCCCCTCATACAAAATTAACCAAACCTATAGTCTATCCCTTCTGATCCTGACTTTCAAGGCACCCTCCAAGCCTTCTGTCGAACCTAACTTCTATATTTATTATTTTTTAAGATACAATAGTTAAAATCTTAGGTAAGTGTTTAAGTAGCTTTAAGCACTAAGCTTTAATATTGAGGTTTTTACATATGGGTATTCCATTTCACAAGAAGAAAAATACAAAAAATCAAGCATTGCATTCTAGCACAGCTTCTGTAAGTAGTAGTTCTAGTCATAAAAGTGCTCAACCTTTTGCTAATGATCAAATAAAGCAATCTTCATACAGAATTAATACGCAAAGTTTTGATCAACAACACAGTCAAAATAACAAACTTGCAAATAATATTTACAGTCTACAGGATAAAAACTTAAGCAAAATATCTAAAATCAAACGCTATGCATCAGTAATAATTGATAACACAATTAATAGGTCTAGAGAGAAGTTATTTAAGATTATGGATACAATACAAAACACAATAACAGAGAGAAAAATAAAAAACACGGCAGAAGATAGAAATAAGGTAATATACGATGAATTGTGTAACGACCCAAGCAGCTTAAGTATTAAAAAGCTCAAAAAAGCAGTAAAAAGAGGCTTTGATCTTAATATTATAGATGATAATGGCAATACTATACTACACCATTTTGCACAATCAAATGGTACATATCAAAATATTGAGTATATATTAAAAGAGAGTGGCCAAAACAAGAGAGCAAAACTTAATATTACTGAATTGAAAGAAACGTATCAGACTTTAAAAAATCATTTAGTACAAGATACAGAGAGTAATAAATTAAAACTTTTACAATTGGAGCACTTACAATCAGAAGCTACTACAAGTGCTTATGCTACCACTGAACAATACAATCTGTGGCAAGATATGTTAGAAAATAATAGTGGATTAGTAAATGCTATGAACAAAAAGGGGCACACACCGTTACATACACTGCTGTTATCTGAACATAAGAATAAATTTGAAGTTTTTAAACTGTTTATAAAAAAGGGTGCTGATATTTCTATTAAAAATGAAGATGGTAACAATATTTTACATCTTATTTCTATATTAAACAACGAACAAAAAGTTAAATATTTAGATATTGTGTTGAGTGCAGTTGAGGGCGGTATAATAGATGATGCATTATTTAAACAAAGCGTCATTGATAAAAATAACAAGGGGCACACACCGTTACATACACTGCTGTTATCTGAACATAAGAATAAATCTTCTAAACATAAGAATAAATTTGAAGTTTTTAAACTATTTATAGAAAAGGGTGCTGATATTTCTATTAAAAATTTTGAAGTTTTTAAACTATTTATAGAAAAGGGTACTGATATTTCTATTAAAAATGAAGATGGTAACAATATTTTACATCTTATTTCTATATTAAACAACAAACAAAAAGTTAAATATTTAGATATTGTGTTAAGTGCAGTTGAGGGCGGTATAATAGATGATGCATTATTTAAACAAAGCGTCATTGATAAAAATAACCAAGACAGAACTCCAGTACAATCTGCTATTATTGAACGTGCAAACAAAATACAAAGTAAAACACTAAGCCGTCTTGCAAAACTAGTTGCAAATGACTATTTAAAGACAAAGACAAAAGATACATGTAACTTTTGTGTAAAATTATTACTAGCAACAGGCTCACAAAATAAAGACAACCACTTACTTCTACCAGAAGCAGATATTAATAAGGCATCTCATTACATGGTTCAATTGATCAAGAAAAAAACATCTCCTCCTCGGGAGAAAGATAAGACTAAAAGCATGGACCCTATAGTTATGCTCATTTTTGTAGCGTTAATATTTTCAGCAATATGTCATGCCTTATCAGGAAATATGGCATTTGCCGCCTTTTTATCAATTACTATCGCAGTACTTGCATTTGGTTATCAGATTTATTCTAATATAGAAAAGAGAGACCCTCTAGTGGAAAAAGGAGATACTCCAGAAACCACCTTATATAACATTTTTCTCAGCAAGATAACCTCCTATGCTGGCAACTGGTTGTCTCATTAATTCTAATATAGAAAAGAAAGACCCTCTAGTGGAAAAAGGAGATACTCCAGAAACCACCTTATATAACATTTCTTCTCTCAGAAATATAATCTCCTCTGCTGTAAGAGGAATTCGTAGTATATTATAACACATGACTTTTTACTCATATTTCATTAGAAGATGGTCATTTCGTAAGATGTATCAAATATTCTTCTATGTTCATGTATAGCAAACCTATCTGTCATACCTGAGATATAGTCACAGATTACTATAGGGTCTTGGCCACATTTACTCCACTCATCTGGTAATAATTCTGGATTATTATAAAAAGATAAAAAGAGGTCATTGATTATGCGTTTTGCTTTATTCATTGTTCTATTGAGCTTATAATGCTTATATATATTTTGCATGTTAAATCTTTTCATCTCGATAATATTTTCGGCAACTTCTGGTGAGAATGTTACTAATGGTTTATTAAGTTTTCTTATATCTTCTATACTTTTTATATTATAATTTTGAATGTTTTTTTCGGTTTGACACACTACATCATTGATCATTACGCCTATAATTGTGCTAAGGGATTTATGGATGACTTTGTTTTTTGATATACCTATATACCGGTTTTTAATATCTTGAAAAACGTTTCCTACTAAAGGAATAGACAGTAGATTGTCAATAGTAATAAAATTTGCTCTGAGAGCATCATCAAGGTCATGCACGCTATATGCTATGTCATCAGCAATGGATGCAACTTGTGCCTCGGCGCTTGGAAATTCTTCAAGTTTTAGGTCATATTTATCATTATATTCTAGTAATAGTTTGTTATTGACAGGTAAAGGGCCATTGTGCTTAGCAATGCTCTCAAGTACTTCCCAGCTAAGATTTAATCCATCAAAATCAGCATGCTTTTGTTCTAAATATACTAAAATTCTTAAGGATTGAACATTATGATCAAATTCATACGCTTGATTCATAAGTTTCAAGGATTGCTTCAATGCGTCTTCTCCTGCATGGCCAAACGGAGGATGACCTAAATCATGTGCAAGTGCTATACATTCTGTAATATCCTCATTAAGATTAAGCCTACATGTGATCGATCGTGCAATTTGTGCAACCTCAAGGCTATGTGTCAGTCTAGTACGGTAGTAATCATGTGCATAATTGATAAAAACTTGTGTTTTATACTCTAATTTTCTAAATGCATTAGAGTGGATAATACGATCTCTGTCACGTTGAAAGCAGTTACGATACTTATCCTCCTCTTCTGTAAAATGTCTTCCTCTGGTTTTATTGGGATGACACATATAGTTTAATACAAAGTTATTGTTTGACATATAAAATTTGTCCTATAATAGATATTCAATTATTGATGGTATTTACTATGTCAACAAATTACAATATTAACTTAACTGATAACGCACTTAGAAAAATCCGCTCTATTGCAGAGCAAGAAGAAACGCAAGGTTCTGTTTTACGCATTGCAGTTTCTGGAGGTGGATGCTCTGGTTTTAAATATGATTTTCTTATTGATCAACTTTCATCTGAAGGAGATAAAGATGATGAATTCGAGGATGATTATGATGATGAAGATGGTGATGAAGACGGTGATGAAGATGGTGATTTTGATGAAGATGAAGAAGATGATGATGACGATTATTATAAAGCAAATGGGAAATATATAGTCATCAGTGATTGTAATGGTAATCCAGTACTGATGATAGATAACCATTCAGCAGAATTTTTAAAAGATTCCGTGATAGATTATGTTGAAGATTTAAGTGGTGCTGGATTTCAAATAAAGAGTGAGATTGCCAAATCTCACTGTGGGTGTGGTAATAGCTTTGCAATCTAATTCTAGTATAAGTGCTACTAGAATTAATTTCTATTACAAAAAGCTTTAAAGATGGTTCTACTGTTGTAAATGGTATTGATTTRAATATTAAACCRGGTCAGGTAGTTGCATTAATTGGTAGTTCAGGGTCTGGTAAAACTACTATATTACAAATTGCTGGTTTACTAGATCAACCAACTTCTGGCGCTGTCATAATAAATGGCATAAACTGTACGCAAGCAAGTAGTAAACAAAGAGTAAGTGTAAGGCGAGATTGCCTTGGCTTCGTTTATCAATTCCATCATCTGTTACAGGAGCTTTCAGTGTTAGAGAACGTTATGCTGCCTCAACTTATTGCAGGCAAGAGTAAATCTGAAGCACAAAAGAATGCAAAAAAAGCATTAGAAATATTTAATTTAGGAAGTAAGTATAATAATATGGTATCTGAGGTTTCTGGTGGGGAAAGGCAAAGAGTCGCGATAGCAAGGGCTGTTGTAAACTCTCCTAAACTATTACTTGCTGATGAACCAACAGGAAATTTAGATCCGTTAACCTCATCAGAAGTATTTTTACACCTATATTCATATATAAAGAAAAATAATGGCTCTATGCTTATAGTAACGCACAACCACTCTATTGCAGAAAAGGCAGATTGTTTCTTTCAGTTACAGAACAAGTGTTTAGTAAGGTTATCATAATTTTGATATAGCTACCTAATTAAGTTACGCAAAAGCTCTCATGCTATTTAGAGTAGTTCACTATGTTTGTAAAACATTTCATTGAATTCATTTATAGAACCGAAATCATAGTTTTGAATGAACAGGTGACCATTTGTAATATATGCTTCAGGAAGTGTTATGAGTTTTTCAGCGTGACCTGAAAGTGGTATGATATGTGCTAGTTGATCATATAAAACTTTGGTTTGCTCATAGTTATATGCCTTTTGTGTCTGATACTTGTCATATATAGCATTATTATAAAGGGTTAAGATATCGTTATATGTAACTTTCAATTCCACTTTATACTTTCCCATATCAAGTGGGTCTCCGATACTGATTTTCGATGGATGTTCTGTTTTTACATCTACAGTATCCATCCCTTTTATTACACTTATTATCACCTCCTCTTCTGTTTTTTCTATAGCTATTGTGTCAACTTCTACAGATCTTTTACCACGCTGCTGTTGATCTTCTGTATTATGAAGCCACTGAGAAAGTTCTACTTCATAATTCTTGAGATTATGTACAAAATCCTTAATAAGTTTAGTATACTGTAAACTATTGTTGCTATATTGAGAAAGTGTACCTATTAATTTTTCAAGAACATCTGGGTGTTTAGCTTGAAAAAAGTCCATTATTTTTTCTTCATCATATAATGCTTCTTTGTTGCTATAGTTATCATCCTTTTTTCGATTGTTGTCGTCAGATGGTGATTGACTATATGTCTCAGTAATTTCTTCTTTATTAGTACTTTCTATATTTCTTGCATCATCACTTTCTAATAATTTTTTATGTGATTCTTCATTATTATACAATCCTTCTGTATGGTCATCATTAACATTTTCTTGTTTACTTTTATCATGAGGTGATGAGTGATTATATGTTTCAGAAATTTTTTCTTGCTCAGCCTCTTCTCTGTCTTGCAGGTCATCATTTTTCAATGTGTTAAGTATTTTTTCTGGCAACTCGTCATCTGTTAAATAATGTCCCGCATCATTTAGATACTCTACATAATGACCATTATGTATTGAATAAAAACCACTCTTAAGATAGTGGTAGGAATTATTATTAAGTACAAAAAATGTAGAATCATATGGCATATACATATGTTGCTCACTGCTCTGCATATATACACTACCGTCTTCTCTACAAAGTAAATATTCTTCACCATCATATTTCTCGATATAATATTTCTGTGGATCCAAAGTAATAAATTTATCTGTATTGCTTGCCTGTAAAACTGCAGTTATGCGCTTGTCATCAATATCTTGGCCCTTAATTACTTTCAATAATATAATTTGGTCATTCTTAATAAGTGATTCTAGTTCTGCATTTTCTATAATCAGCTTTTCTTCAGCATCCCTTTTTGTTCTTACTGTGTGTGCTTCTTCTAGAGCTATTTTATTATGAAACTGAGAAGAAATATCTGATACAGTAAGATTGTCTGTATTACTTAATAGATTCTCTAAGATATTTAGTGTAACAGGTAATAATTTTTTACCTTCATCATTAAAAACTTTTTCCTTTATATGATCATGTGGATTATATATTGAATGCTGTGGATAAAAACCATAATCAATAATTGTGCTATCAGATTCAGATGATGATAATTCCACTGAGAATAGATAACGGTTAAGTGGAAGATTACATTTTAAATAATTACCATCCCCATCCTTTATGTATAATTCACTTCTACTTGCATATTTATTGTAATAAATGTAGAAGTTATCAGAATTTAGGTCAAAATAATTATCTAGATTATTAAAATCAATACTATCTCCTAATTTATCCCTTAGCTCATTTTTGCTTTTATCCGTAAATTTAATACGTGCAGAAAAATAGCATGAGTCTATTGGCCCACCTTTCTCTATCTCAAAATGCAAAGCTATATTCATTGCCTAACCTTCACTGTTATTATGTTTAATTATAGAAATTATAATATGAAAAATGTTTTAAGATAAAAATCAAGGCTTTATAAATCCGAAATCTACGTTCCAGACAAATCTTGTCTACTAATGCAGTATAGCCCTATTGCAGCTGCATTTGAAACATTTAAACTGTTTATATTACTTGATATTGGTATTTTGAGAAGTTGATCACAGTTTTCTTTAACTAGTCTTCGTAATCCTTTTACTTCAGAGCCAAACACTATTACTCTTTTTTTGTGTAATGCACATAGATTTGTTCCAGTATTGCAGTCAAATCCATAACACCAATAACCAAAATTCTTTAAGATTTCCATCGTAGCAACTATATTCGTGACATATATTAATGGTACAATTTCTAGAGCACCACTTGCTGCTTTTGCAATAGACGCATTTTCACTAGGTGAATAATCATAAGGAAGAATTAATGCATCAACATTAAAACATGCTGCTGTTCTTAAAATTGATCCTATATTATATGTATCAGTTACTTGATCTAATATAATAATCGTAGAACTGTCATCTGAATTTTTTACTACCTCTTCAATGCTGAAATAATTAGAAACAGGTATAACTTTTAAAGCAATGCATTGATGGTTAACATTTTTGGGTAATATTTTATCAAATGCTTTATTTTCTACTGTTCTAACCTTAATATTTCTATTTTTTATGTATTGCTCGATCTCTACTGTGTGTTGCTCGTAGAAATTTTTTGATAATAATAATTCTAAACATTGTCTATTTTTGTTCTTTAGTGCAGATATACAGGTGTGTTTTCCATACAACCAAAAATTTTGTGACGATTTCATATAAGTTTAATCATTATGTCAAATAACAAGAAATTGGCAAAAACCACGTAAAATATAAAAAACTATTTTTAATATGAATCATGAAATTAAACTACAATATACACTAGATACTTTATAACATAAGTCAAAAAATTAATAAAGTTAATAAAGATAAATATTTCATATGTAAAAGTACAAGAGTAGCAGCAAACTCAATCTACATGAGAAGTTATATACAACGGTTGATTCATTCAAATTATTGTATATAATAAAAATAAGTATAATTCACAATGAATTTAGAGATCTTAAACTACTTATGAGTAAAATAAACCAGTTATTAGGGGTTTCTATATGAAAAACATTATAGAGCATGACAGAGAACTAAAGCAGCTGAATGCAATTTTCGTGCTACCAATGCTAGTAATAGTAATGTTGCTAACATTGTTACTTGTACAGGATATTATGTTTATCGGTTTATATATATTAGCTATTATAGCGAGTTTAATAATGTTTTTTAGAGTTAGTTTTTTTATTAATAGCCCTAATGAGGCTAGAGTGATAGAGTTTTTTGGATATTATATTGGTACTTACTTTAGACCAGGAATATTTATGACAATTCCATTTGCACATAGGTATGTAGTGTCTATGAAATTTGAAAATATTAATACAGAAAAAATTAAAGTTAATGATGCAAATGGTAGCCCAATTGAAATTTCAGTAGTCATCATTTGGAAAGTAGATAATCCGGCCAAAGCATATTATAACGTCAATAATTATTATGAATTCGTTGCTATACAAAGTGAGTCAGTAATACGTGAGCTGGCAAGTAGTTATCCATACGATAGTGAAGGTGATGTAGAAGAATCTTTACGTAAAAATTCAGTACAAATTGCAAATGAATTGCAATCATTGCTACAAAATAGGTTATCTATAGCAGGCGTTAATGTGATAGAATCAAGAATCTCACATTTAGCTTATTCATCAGAGATTGCACAAGCAATGCTTAAGCGTCAACAAGCACATGCTGTCACTTCTGCAAGAAAACATATTGTACAGAATGCAATAGAAATTATTGAAGAAATAATTATTCATTTTGAAAAAAACAAAAAAATTACTCTGGATGACCAGCAGAGAGTCCAATTAATAAATAATTTGCTCATAACCTTAATTTCTGATAAGGACCCGCTGCCTACATTTGGTTTAGATTGATGAGCACTAGCATAGTAAAAGTTGAAGATAAAAAGGTTGCAAAAGGTTTTTTTAAGATATTTGGTGGTGTTGCAGATGTAGTAAGATTATGGATTGGCAGTATTACTCCAGATTTGAGTGGTAGCAAAGATACAGATATTTTAATCTCAAAAATGAACGAGTGCCTACATCCAAAGGGTGGAGAGGTTTCAGCACGTAAGAATACCATATCGCTTGGTAAGCTGTATTTCAGTCTATCAGAAACTGGTAAAATAAAGTTTTTACAAATTTTGGTAGAAAAATTTAATACAAACCAAAAGGAAATATATAGTAAAATTAAAGAATATCAACAGAACCACAACACCGAACTAAATCATAAATTTGAACAAGCTTTAACAAAAACTCTTGAATCACCTCGTTCGAAAATACTCAAGCAATTTATTTCTTTACCAGATGGACTAAAAGTCATTGTTGACATGCGCTCGGATATACTAAAGCTTCAAAGTAAGTATAAAGAATTAAATCCTTTAGAACAAGAGTTAAAAAGCATATTATCTACATGGGTTGATGTGGATTTATTAGATCTACAACAAATAACATGGGATTCACCTGCATCATTGTTAGAGAAGCTGATCAAATATGAGGCAGTACATAAAATTTCCTCTTGGAATGATTTAAAAAATAGATTAGACTCAGACCGTCTTTGTTTTGCGTTTTTTCATTATAAAATACCAAATGAGCCTTTAATCTTTGTAGAAGTTGCATTAACAAATGGTATTACAAGTAGCATACAACATCTTCTGGATGAAACAATACCCTCAAATGATCCAGACAGTATAAACACAGCAGTGTTTTATTCAATATCCAATACTCAAATAGGTTTGTCCGGAATTAATCTAGGAAATTTTTTAATAAAACGGGTTGTAGAAAAGTTAACTACAGAATTTAAGAACATAAAAACATATGCAACTCTTTCTCCCATACCTGGCTTTATAAAATGGCTCATCGAAAATTTAGCAAATGTATCTGATAAATTAAATATAAAACCCTCATTTTGCACAGAAATCATAGAAAGTATTAAACAACTTCAGATTCATAATGAATATTTAAAGCAATGTTTGCTTAAACTATGTGCATACTATTTATTAAAGGTCAATAATAACAATGGTTATGCATATGATCCGGTAGCACACTTTCATTTAAGCAATGGTGCATCAATAAAAAGGCTAAATTGGCTAGCAGATATTTCTGAAAAGGGTATCAAGCAATCTGCTGGAATAATGGTAAATTATTTATATGAATTACCTAAGATAGACAGTAATCATGAAAATTATATGATTAATAAGATTGTTGCTAGATCAAAAGAAGTTTCAGCACTATTAAAAAGGTGAAAGGGTTTTATACCACTTCTTTCTCCTCTATTAACTTTAATAATGCATTTTTACACATACCATGTGGCTTACAACTACATCCCTGACATGCATACTCAAATTTTGAGAGAGACATCTTTCGTCTAATTTTTTCTACTGCTTCATTCCAAGTTAACACTTGCCCAATTTCAATTTCGAGAATTTGCATATGTTTCTTATCTAATTCTAAGACTGTATCCTGCTTTACACATCTATTGTGCTGTATTTTAGGACAAGCGCTACAGATCTGGTCTAGTCCTTTAACTACTTCAATTTTGCATTCTGGTAACTTACTTACTATTTCCTGATAATTTTCGACAAAACTTTGAGAATATCCATATCCTTGAAATGCAAAAGTACACATAACATGATGAGGACGGAATTTTAACATTTCCTATACGAATCCAAATAATTTAATATAATTACCAATATAAAAGCCTTCACTATACCAGGAATAATAAATGGCATTACTCCTACCCTTACTGCTTGCTCTATATCTATTCCCATTCCAACAATCAACCAACTCACTCCGCAAATATATATTATAACTGTACCTGCTAAGCAACTTAAAATGTCACGTACAAACAACTGATATCTAGATAATTTCACATAATTCATAGTGATAACTGCAACTATAAAACCTACAAAATACCCACAACTTGGTCCATATAACACTCGATAACCACTAGAGAACCCTGCGAAAACAGGCATGCCACAGACACCAAGTAATAAGTAAGTTAAAATAGCATTTACTGCTATTTTACTGCTAAACTTAAGCCCGATAACCATAATAGCTACACTCTGCAATGTCATCGGTACAGGCTTCAATGGTATATTAATCTGTGACATTAAAAATAAAAGTAATACGCAAAACAGTAATTCAATTAACTGATTAACTTTTGAATAAGACTGAACAAACATAATTTCTTTTCTGTTATGTATTAGCACATATTATATACAAGATATAAAATGTCAAATTAAATCAGTTGAATAACTTTGGGATTGCTGATCTAAAAGCACAAATAAAGATAAACCTATTGCGAAAGAAAGGAAAAAAGTGTAAATAAGTAATTTTGGGTATATGAAATGGGCATAAGCTATAAAAAGCTCAAAAATAGGGCAAGAATATTCAAGCAACTAACAGGTATAAGCATCAAAGAATTTAGTAGAAGAAGTCAGTCCTGAATGGGAAAAAGTTGAAAAGTCATGGAAGAAGATCACATATTAGAAGGTAAGATTTATGTTTATTATAGAATATACATAACACACGTGTTCCTTGGATATCTGACATGAATCTAATATATGCATATTACTACAGAAAATAGAACCGTTATTAGCAAAGAAGCTTTGCTTAGAAACAGTATAAAGTATACAGATACTGGATATCAAGGATGGCAAAAGTTACAGAGTAAACTTGTTATTCCTTATAAGTTGTGATTCCTTATAAAAGGTATCGTAAGAAACCTTTAACACCAGAGCAGTAGTAAAAAATTAGCATCATTAAGGATGAAAGATGAATCTTCAACACTCTTTCTTATTCTTGTGCTAATCTCATCCTTATTTCTTCTTCTGGTATTCCGCAATGGGTCTATTATTCAGTATAACAGTTGCTGAAGCTGCAACAAGCAGTAATTTGGATACATTACTATATTATGATAATGGAGCAGCTTTAAATGATTTAGGGAAATATCAATAAGCAATAAAAATTATGATCTAGCTATCAACATGGTTATGCAAAAGCATACCTTTATAAAGGAGACATTTAAAAAAAAGCGAAAACTGTATCAAATAATAGTAGAAAATGAGTTATATGATGTATGTGAGCTCGCTGTCATTTTTTCTTATAATTTACTCTTTTAGATTCCTAATGCAATCTCATCTACCATATAAGTGCACACTACCTAGTTTTTAGTATATTTTCGCGCAACAGGTTTTTCATTAAACCTGTTGCAAATATTATTTTTTTCAGAATAAGACACATACGTAAACAGACACAAAAATCCAATGTATGATGGCTTACTCCTAATTTAAATACCACTATACATTAGTGTATTGTTTAGATTTCCTTTTATACGCTCTACAGCAATTCCATTAATAGAAGATAGTGGAACTTTATCATTATTTAAACATTCAATGCTTTTTACTGCTGTACTTGCTACTGAATTGTTCGATATAGTTTTATTACTAATGATATTTGTAATATCACCTTTTATAATATCCAAAAATTTCTCAGTTTGATTAGAATGTGTACAAACATTCTTTGCTGCTGAATATAGAATATCTCGAACCTGAGAATACTGACCATTACGTATTTTATTATCTATAGCCGAGGAAATTGACATAGGATTAAAATATAAACTTGTCATTGTTACGCCAGATTTTTCAGCAGCATTTTTCAGCGCTTGCTCAAATTTTTCTATAATATCGTTTGTGATATACCACACATTAGCTTGTGTCTCTGAAGAAAATGAAGCCTGATCTACTGTATGAATATACTTTTGACCTGTGATTTTCATAGCAGCAACGCTTGCTAATAGCAATGTAGCACTTACATCAGCAGCATCACATTGAATTTGCGCTACTTCATGTGTTTGAGCATGTTCCGATGAAGCAATCAGGTTTTTTAAAGAAAAGTATAGCTGATTTGTAACACCTGTAATAGTATTAGTAACAGCACCTATCCAACCTGCTATAGGTGATGCTCTACTTGCTCCGTTGGTAATTCGATTATCATGACATAAAGGATCATATGCTACCAGATCTACTGTAGATTGTCTATTTCGTTGATATTCTTGGTTACCCCTCTCAAGTTTTGCTAAAATTTCCTCTCCTGATAATGCATTGATATTTTCAATATCTAAATAAATATCATGAGTTGTAAATACATCAAAAAATACAGACCCTCCTCTCCTATTACTTCTCCCAACTCTTCCCATAACTTGGAACAATAACATTGGATCTGATACGCTAGAATTGCTACTTGTTGATATTACTACAGCTTTATCAATTTTTTTGCTATCAAATCCAACTGCTAGCTCTTTTGAAATAATATACGGTACAAAACCTGACTTAATCATGCTGATCATATTTTTAATGTTACCCGTATTATCCTCAACAATATAAGATGCTTGGTAGCTGTTTCCTTCTTCATCAATACTCAAACGACTTATACCCTTATCTACGCTTTGGGAAACAACTACATCTTGTTTACAAAATGCTGCAATTTTTGGAAATGTTGTAAAAATATACTCATGCAGTTTTTTATCTGCAGGGTAATTACGTTTTACATTCTCTGAATATTCTGACCTAATACCATTTAACTCAACTATAGCATCTGTTATTTGTGAATTATAATTGAGAGTTTCATGAGAATCTGTAATCTTATATTTATCTTGAATAAATGTTTTTATTCCATCTTTAGTTACTATTTTACTACTTTTCTTATATTCATTTAGCGCATCAATAATATTACAAAGTTTTATTGAAGGCAGTAAATTGCGGACAGGTTGAGTATTCACATTTTCTTCTATTAATAATTCTATTCTATCGTCATTTAGTCCAAGGTTGAGTTCTTTAACAGCTCTGATCAATGACCTTTTACTCTGTTCTTCCCTTTCTTTCAAGGAACTGTTACTGAAAATAGCATCATAAATATTATCAAACTGGTCCTCTTCAGCTGCAATAATACCTACCTTATAACTCTGGCTGTCTAGTAATTGACTAACATCATTGATAAATGCCTGCGATACATTCCCTGTAACATTGCGAGTAGTACCAAGTTGCTCAACCATGTTTCCCTTTTTATTAAGTTTTACATATGTATTTTCTACTTTGTTGATGTAGTCTCGTGCTAGGTTTATTACTTGCACTGGTGCGAGATTTTGACTACTGTTTACAGTCTGACTTACCTCTTGTATATTACTAGATTTTATTTTACTGTGATGAATTATTGGTAATCTTCCAATTTCAAAAGCCACTTTTTCCTTTGGAGAAAGTAAAATTTGTTGCTTTATTCCCAAGCTTTTATTTAATAACGAGTCCGGAGTAGCAGTAAAAATAACCATTGCATTATGGCATGATAATTTACTTGCATTTTTTAGTAATTTAGGTTTTTGTGTTAATTCTCGCGCCTCATCAATACAGATTAATGCTGGACGATTTTCACTTCTTTCATCATATAGATTATTTACTGCACACCACTTTTCATTAAAAGCCTCTTCAAATGTTGAAGTAGCATATTCTGTATTATTATCATTCAAAGATAAAGCAAAAGCATCCGCAACTATATCTGGCAAAAACTTTCTATCAAAATCATGCATCTCTTTTTTTAACAGGTCAGTAGGAACTAGAGTAATGCATGGGATATTCGCAAAATAAGCCAAAAGTTTTAACAAAGCTATATCACCTGTTTTACCGGAACCAGGAGCTGCATTATTTGCTAATCTTAATTTTTTGCGAAGTGGTATATTATCAATTTTTAACATTTCTATCACTTTGTAAAAATTATGAAAACGTAGATTAAAAGGAACCATCTTGCCTAAACCACCTACTTTTACATCTTTTTGCCTTACTTCATCACGTACATAAGTAGCAAATCCCCTACTATCTTTCTTAGAAGGTATCTTCTCAAAAGAGACTTTACTACTAGCCCATAAAGCTATAATATCTTCATCAGAATACTCTGATACATGCTTGACTTCTGAAATAACATTGCTAGCTAAAGCTGTGAGTTCATAGCTACCATTTTCTTTATTATTATAATTAACTTGAATTGTGTACTGCGTATTGTTTAATTTTAGCTCTATTTCTGTGTTATTTTTATCTATTACTTCAGAAATAACACTTGATAATTTCTTGCCATTATCGCAACTTAATTCATCTAATTTGTACCATAGCAAATAGCTGTTATATACTTGTTCTGCTGCTTTAATTATGTCCATATATTAAACCCTTATTTTAACAAATTAATAGACCTTACAGTAGAATATATTTAAATTTTATTAACAACACAGTTTTACGCTCTGTAGATATAAACAGCTACTCAAGCAAACCACATTATAGAGGAAACAAGATTCACCAGTATAGTTTTATCAAAATGTTTATTCACATACCTTTAAATAGAGTTCACATAATTGGTGCTCATCTACTGTAGAAGGTGCCCCCATCAAAACATCTACTCCTTGCTGATTCATGGGAAAACAAATTATCTCACGGATATTTGCTTCATCAGTGAGCAGCATAACCATACGATCAATTCCTGGCGCTATACCACCATGTGGTGGAACTCCAAATCTAAATGCACGTACCAGTGCACCAAATTTTATATCTACCTCTTCTTTACTATAACCTGCTATAGTAAAGGCTTTATACATTATATCTAGCTTATTATTGCGAATTGCACCACTTGATAACTCTACTCCATTACACACTAAGTCAAATTGGTAAGCAAGAATATCTAATGGATTTTTTTCTTCTAAATCTTTTAATCCAGCCTGTGGCATAGAGAAAGGATTATGAAAAAAGTCTATTTTTTTATTTTTATCATCATATACAAAATATGGAAAATCAACCACCCAACAAAACTTAAATATATTACTATCAATAAGTGACAATTCTGACCCTAAGAGGGTGCGTACTTTACCAGCAATTATTGCTGCTTCATTTTCTTCAGCAGAAGTAAAAAATATGCTATCTCCAGGTTTTACATTTGCTATTTCTTTAATTTGATTTAACTGATGATTATCGAGAAATTTAGCAATAGGACCTTTTGCATTACCATCTATATCGAAAACTATATACCCTAAGCCTTGAGTACCAAATTCTTTTTGTGCATACTCTATTTTTCTATCAAAAAAGCTACGTGGTTCTTTTGCTGTATTAGGCGCTGGAATTGCTCTTACTACCATACCACTTTCAATATTTTTTTTAAAAACATTAAATTCTGAATTACGAAAGACATCTGTCATGTCACTAATTAATATAGGATTGCGCATATCTGGTTTATCAGAACCATACTTTAACATGGCTTCTTTATAAGTAATGCGAGGAAAAAATTGATCAACACACTTATTGGAAAATTTAGTAAATATACTATACATAGTATATTCAATTATTTGAAAAATATCTTCCTGAGTCACAAAAGACATTTCTAAATCCAATTGATAGAATTCGCCAGGTGAACGATCAGCTCTTGCATCCTCATCACGAAAACAAGGTGCAATTTGAAAATACTTATCAAATCCTGAAATCATCAGTAATTGCTTAAAAATTTGTGGTGCTTGAGGTAGTGCATAAAATTTACCCGGGTTTAATCTACTTGGCACTAAATAATCACGTGCACCTTCAGGTGATGAAGCAGTAAGTATAGGAGTCTGAATTTCCAAAAATCCTTGTTTTATCATCAGATCACGCAATTCCGCAATAATATGAGAACGTAAAACTACATTGTTACGGATTTTCTCACGTCTGAGATCAAGGAATCTATATTTAAATCTCATATTTTCTGGATATTCCTGTTCACCTGTTATACTTGCTAAAATACTTCTTTCTTCCTTTGCTATCTCCTCATTTTCCGCAAACTTTACTTCTGACTCAATATGTAGATAGTCCACTACAAGCTCAATTTCTCCTGTTGCTATTTCGCTATTTATCGTATCTGCTGTTCTTACTTTGACTATTCCTTGCACAGTTATGACACTTTCTAATTTTAGATTAGAGATTATTGAAAAAAACTCCTTATTATTATTAAATACTAATTGAGTAATTCCGTAAAAATCACGTAGATCTACAAAAATTAAATTACCATGATCACGTTTACGATATAACCAACCTGAAAGAGTAACTTTCTCTCCAATGTTATTTTTTCTTAATTCATTACATTTATGAGTTCTATAATAATTCATTCAGTCCTATTCTAACACGTAGGAGTATATAATTATATTATTATGTATACAAGTTAAACTTCCTTTAAAAGCTTTATAAAAACATATATAGAAAAGGGTAGCCAATAAGAAAAGCACTGGACCTAATTATCACAGATTTATATTATTTAAAATAAAATTATATATAGACTAGTGTTAAAAAGCATTTTTACATTTAGCTTTTTTACAGTTATTTCAAGAGTTTCAGGACTCATAAGAGATATATGCATAGCTAGAGTTATTGGTACTACTTATTTAGCAGATATATTTTTTTCTGCATTTCGCTTCGCAAACTTGTTTCGTGCATTTTTTGCTGAAGGGGCATTTACTACTTCCTTTATACCATTATATTCACGTCATAATGATAAGCAAGCATCTGATTTTGCAAGTAGTGTAATATTTATCACATGTATTATTTTATTGCTTTTCTGTTTAATCATACAAATCCTTCTCCCTATTCTCATTAAAGGATTTATTCCTGGCTTTGAACAAGACAAATTTTATACAACTGTTACTCTATCAAGAATTATGACACCATACATAATTTTTATTTCAGTAACATCATTAATAGGTGGTATATTACAAGTAAAAAATCATTTCACATCAACTGCAATTTCGCCAATTATTCTCAATATTTCTCTTACCGTAAGCCTATTCATGCCTTATATTAACACTCCAGTACACAATCTAGCAATATCCGTACTTGTTGGAGGGATCTTACAACTACTGTTAATAGTATTTAGTGCATACAAGCTAAATGTGAAATTTTCCTTAAATTTTAGTCTAAATGATCAAGTCAAACTATTTTTTAAACGTGTAATACCTGCAACTATAAATAATTGTGCTGCGCAAATTATTATATGGATTAATACAATTATTGCAAGCTTTCTACCAAATGCTGTATCCTACATATACTATGCTGATAGGTTAGTACAATTACCACAAGGGGTTATTGGTGTTGCAATTAGCACAGTGTTACTACCTATAATTTCAAAAAAAATTAATGAGAAATCAAACATTATAAAGATACAAAATAAAGCATTAATTATAGGATTAATATTTATTATGCCCACTACCGCTGCTTTCATCTTAATTCCTGACGTAATTCTACTTGCAATTTTTAATTACAGTATCAACTTTAACCATTGCGCAGTAGCTCCTGTTTTAACAGTCTTTTCTTTATCTTTACCCGCATTTGTTATTAATAAAGTACTACTGCCACTATTCTTTGCTCAGGGAAAGCTGAAAATACCAATGATATTTTCATTAATATGCTTAGTAATTAATATCATGCTAAATCTTTTACTGATAAATAAATATCAACACATAGCAATTGCCATTGCTACTTCTGCTTCTACATGGGTCAATTCTATCTTGCTACTTTACTACTTAAAAACATATAAAGCATACCAAATTAGCCAATCACTCTTATTAAGTATAATTAAAATTTTAATATCTACAATAGTGATGTCTATAGCACTATATATTATGAATTCTTTCCTAAGATCATTATTTTTTGATAAAATACTAATCCGTTTAGCAATTTTAATAATTTTAAGTATTATTATATATTTTACCACTCTATATTTAATTTTTCTAAGGCAACCTGAGGTAATATGAAATTTTCTATATATGCAATATTATCAATTGTATTGATAATATTTATTGCTCATATCACTATACTCTTTAAAGATTGGAATGGTTATAAAGAATATATAGCTCAAGAATTAAAGAAAGCATATGATGCTGAAATATATATAGGAGGAAAGGTCAAATTCTCATTGATTACACCAAAGGTAACTATTCATAATGTATATATACAGTATGGTACACACAAAGAGCAACATCTATCAGCACTGGTTAATGTAGATAAAATTGAAATAAGGCCTGTACTTTTAGCACTCTCTTTACAGCCAAAATCAATTACATTGTTTAACATGAAATGTAATAAAAAAAATCTATTTCACATAATAAATGTAAAGGCTAACGCAGACTTCATAATCAAAGATAGTTGTATTGATATAGAAGATAATACAGTGAGTATAAAGGAGATGTATATAAAGAAAAATAAAAAATTTACAGGTAATATTAAAGTAAATGACTACTATTATAACTTTTCTGGAAAAATTAATGACAAAAAAAAGAATCTCAACATTGTGGTTGAATCAAACCTAGTAAATTTAGTTTTCAAAGGTAATAAAGCTCAAGAAAAATTAAATGGCCAACTAGAATTAACAGTTAATAACAATTCCAATACAGTAAGCAATTTAATGAAATTATTTAAATTTAACTTACCTCTTTATTTTATACCTAATGAAAGCATCCATATTTTATCCAACGTACTTGTAAATAAAGATGAATTTCTTATGACAGATTTAAATATCAATTCAGATAGCGTACAAGCAAGCGGTATAATACACAATGATCGGAAAAGCAATCATACTAATATTATTATAAATTTTAGTAAAATTATAATGAAAAATAATCCAAATATAGATATCAAAGAGTTATTAGAATGTTTTAAAAATAGTATACCAAAAAACTTAAACTTAAATCTTGATCTAAAGGCCCCTAGTGTTAATTCTCAAGAAAAAAAAATACTAGATAACTTTAGCACTTCAGTAAAGTTTTCAAATGGTCAAGCAACAATCAATATACTTTTTAAGTTATCAGGAGCTAATAAGCTATCTAATATGTCAGGCACAATTTCAAGCAATGATATATTATCTGAATTTGATGGTGAACTTAATGTGACAGGCAGAGATTTTAGGTCATTAATACAGTATTTTTCCCCTTCAATGATAATACAAGAAAATGAGGAAAATGAGGAAAATGAATTTGCACTATATTCTCAATTGCATCTTGGCCCTAGAATATTATCTATGTCTGATATTTCATTATCTGTTTCGACACCAATAGATAAAGAATTTTTAAAAGGTGCAATTAAAATAAATTACACTAAAAAACATAATGTAGTTGGAGGAAGGATCAATATACACAACCTAAATATTAACAGATATAATAATCTTATTCATTTATCTAGAACAAGATGGTTAAAAAACTTCAAGTATAATATACATATAAAAACAGTCATAAATGATCTTACACTAAACAATATAAAAATCAAAAACTTAGATTTTTTATTAAAGATTAAGAAACACAAGTTAGCAGCCAACCAAATAAAAATAGAAGGGGAAGACTTTAATATGACAGGTGATGTACAACTGTCACTAGAACAAAAACATACAAAGCCGCTGTTAGATATTCATCTTACAGGAACGGAACTGAATGGAAACATTATTGCATTGCAAGATCTAATAGAAAAAACAAACAACCCTAGACAAAAAATACAGTGGTCAACACAAAAACTTGATTTTCTTAATAACATAGAACACTTTGATGCAAATATACATATTGATGCTCAGAAATTTCAATTCAGAGAGAAAATTTTAAAAGACTTTAATTTAGATGCATTTATAGAACATGGTACTGTTAAAATTAGGCAAGCAAATTATGAACTAGAAAATGGGAAAGTGCTTTTTCAAGGGTACTTGAAACCAGATTCAATAAACACATCATTTTCTATTTCAGATTTAGAAATTACAGGCATTGATAATATTACAGGCCTGATTAGTCTCATGGGTACAATTAAAACATATGGGCAAAGTATTATAAATTGGGCTGATAACTGTTCAGGAGAAATTACTTTAGGTGCACGAGAGCTTAAATTTTCTGGTCTAAACTTAAATGGATTGATAGTTAACTTACTGAGTAATAATAAAACTGAAATTACCAAATTTATACAGATAGATGTATATAAAGGTGATACAATTTTTAATGACATCATAGCGAAAACAGATATCAAGGGTGGTATATGTTCAACAAGCTTACAGTTTAACATTGATCAAGCATCTGGATCTGGAGTTGCTAATTTTGCTTTATCTAATTTTATATTACATTCTAAATTAGTACTATTTTTTATACCACAAAACTATAGCAATCCTGTTCAATTCGAAATGTATTTAGACGGTCCAATTTGGCTTCCTACTATACACTTTGAAACAGATAAGATACTTGCTATGCTAAAACAATAACCTTCCGCTATGCTTATTCCCTCTCCTTTCTTGCAGAAAAAAAAGGAATCAAATCCTTGAGATATAACATAAAGGAACCGCATCCTTGAGATGTGTTAGCCGCGCATCATCATTAAAATTCTTCTGAGGTAGTGGTGATGAATATGATATATATGCAGCAGTGCACAAAACAGCAACTAGCCCAGCAGCAAATGCCATTAAATACATTGTTTGTATTGCCAGAACAATTGAAGCAGTAGCACAGATTACTGCACCAACAATAAAACCGTTATGACACCCTTTATGACGAGACTTGTTACGCAAAATAGAAGGCTTGCCACTAATTTCTTGATCATATTTTTTAATGGTACAATCACTCACTTTTTTCGTTACATTTTTTTTTGTTTCAGAGTTAAGTGCAACCCTAACATGCTGTATAGAACTAGTTTCGTGATTCCATTCAGAATCCTCAGCTTCAGAATCTGTAGACTTTTTATTAGAACAAATAGTAGGCCCTTTAATTGAAAGGTCATTAACAGAAGTATTTATAACCGTACTACAAATATGCTCGTTAGTATCGTTACAGATAATACGCACATCAATAGACGCATTTTCATCATTTCCTTGCTGTGCAGTAGCAACCTGTTGATTATTTTCAACAACTACACTTGAGCCTACAGTAGACTGGTTATCATTGTTTTCGTTTTCCACAGTCTGTGGTTCTATATCATTAGTCACTATAGTGTTATTCTCACCATCAGAAACATTCTTGTGAGCTTCCCCCACAACACCTTGATTATTCTCAATAGCACCTTTATCATATTTTTCATCTTCTGCATTATTAAGAGCATTACCATCTGTTTGTGCTTCATATGATTTAGTAGACAGAAACATATGTATAGTAGATGGAATATTAATAGAACACGAAGCTCCTGCATTAGGCGCTATATTAGGCGCTATAAATTGTTGAGTAGAGCATATAATTTCTTCATTGACAGGCTGTTCTTGTTCAACAGAACGTTCTAGTGCCACAGTCTGTGGTTCTATATTATTAGTCACTATAGTGTTACTCTCACCATCAGAAACATTGTCCACCACTTCCTTGTGAGCTTCCCCCACAACACCTTGATTATTCTCAATAGCACCTTTATCATATTTTTCATCTTCTGCATTATTAAGAGCATTACCATCTGTTTGTGCTTCATATGATTTAGTAGTCTGCATAACAGACACAGTATATGATTCAGTAGTACGTATAACAGAAATAGTAGATGGAATATTAATAGAACACGAAGCTCCTGCATTAGGCGCTATATTAGGCGCTATAAATTGTTGAGTAGAGCATATAATTTCTTCATTGACAGGCTGTTCTTGTTCAACAGAACGTTCTAGTTCCACAGTCTGTGGTTCTATATCATTAGTCACTATAGTGTTATTCTCACCATCAGAAACATTGTACACCACTTCCTTATGATCTTCCTCCACAACACCTTGATTATTCTCAATAGCACCTTTATCATATTTTCCATCTTCTGCATTATTAAGAGCATTACCATCTGTTTGTGCTTCAGTAGTATGCATAACAGAAACAGTATATGGAATATTAATAGAACATGAAGCTTCTGCATTAGGCGCTATATTAGGCGCTATAAATTGAGTAGAGCATGTAACTTCTTCATTAATAATTAAACTATTCATTCGATCATAATAAGTATCTATAGAATGGTTCCTTTTTAATCCTGCAACCGTATACAACACTCTAGAAACGTTAGCTACCCACTGCTGAACCCACCCTCCTAACCACCAGGAAGTATCATCTGCATTCATATTTTTTTGATCCTCTTCTGCAGGATCTTGGTTATTTGCAATGGCATCTTCACTGTACTTTTCACCCTCTGTATTATTAATATTACCATTGCTTGTTTGAGCTTCACCTGGTTTAGTAGAGCGCACCATTGCATTCTGTAAAGAATTTACTTTATTAGCTAAAGGCATTTCAATACCTACATGAGTATAGTTACAGAAATATGTGTTCGGAGGAAAGGTTGGTATAATATCACATTCATACACTAGCCTATAACTATTTTCTTTCAGAACTGCATTGTAAACTTCTGCAGCCTCATTATCAAAAACTTTTGGACTGCCAAATGTTACAACATGTAAATCCTGCAAACCATATTGCTTGTTTAAGTGTAAGGCTGCTATCTGAGCAATTGCTCCTCCAAGACTATGCCCCACAAGATTAATTTTAAAATCTTTTAAGCTTAACTTAACTTTTCGCGTATAATCCCTCAACCTTTCTCTTTTTTCTTCGTTTTTTACATGAAACATCAACCTTTGTATCAGCTCAACTTCAATCGAAGTAAATTGTCGATGAAAACCACTATGTACGTTTCCTACACAGCCTGGGATAGTAGTTAGACTAGTATAACGCATATCTGCATCAGCCGCAAAATCATGCCTATCTTGAGTGCCTCTAAAAATTATGGTGATTTCCTTGTCTTTTGTGAAGTAATAATAAGCAAAATTTACCTTCCTCTCAAAAGGATAACGAGAATAATAATAATAATAATGAGCCTCACGAAGATGATACTTTTCCTCTCTCTCAAAATAATATCTATCCTTATAACCAGCTTTTTCCTCATCAGCTTTAGATAACCCTTTTTGATCGCTACAGTACACTAACTTACAAAAATTACACATTTTTTTCAAGTACAAAAGAAATGAAAGGTTGCTTAGATTAGCCGTTCCAGTAAAGCTTCCAGGAGTTTCACTAATTTGTGATAAGTTGCTAGGAGCAGATTCTATTGTAACGGTAGGCTCACTAGACTCTATACGCTGCTCACCACCACATATATGCTGATCAGTGCCCTTCTCGTATACACCACCCACCTCTTCATCATCATGAAATACATCAGCTACGCTTGAGTCAGCACTACACTTAGTCATAATTACCCTACTATAGAATATTCTTTTAGTATAATACTAAATGGTAACTTTGCAAAGTAAATTATTCAATTTTCTAGTAAAATCACTAATATTTTCTATCTCTTCTCCTTCAGCTATACAGGCTTGATAAAATAGTAAATATATAGTATCCTCTAGAATAGAGTTTTTACCATGATCAGTATAAGATTTTGTTATATTTTTTATAATGGGATGTTTGATATTTACTTCTAACACTTTTGGTGTACGGTAATTAAGTTGTTTTTGTTCACGTAAAAAACGCTCCATCCTAAGATCCATACCACCCTCATCAACAGCAAGACATATAGGACTATCAGCCAATTTCCTAGAAATTTTTACATTTTTCACTAAGTTTCCTAATACTTCTGTAAAATATTGTAATATAGAGTTTACTTCTTCATTTTTTTCATCTTTTTTTTCTTCTTTTTCTTCTTCTGAAGAAAATTTTTCCAAATCCACATCAGCACGTGTTACAGATTTAAACTTGTAATTTTTATATTCATGTACTACACTACTCCAGAAATCATCAACTGGATCAATCAATAACAAAACTTCCAAGTCCTTATTAACAAAACCTTCAAGCTGTGGACTGTTTTTTATAGAATCTGTGCTATTTCCAGTAAGATAATATATGTACTCTTGTCCAGGTTTCATTCTATTTATATAATCTTCTATCCCAACCAATTTATCATCTTTTGTACTATGAAATTTACATACAGACAATATAGCTTCTCTTTCATCAGTTGGCATAGCCTCGCATAACCCTTCCTTCAACACTGCACCAAAATTATTCCAAAATTTTGTGTATTCCTCCAAATTTTCCTTTGCCTTTTTACTAAGTTCAGAGATGACACGCTTAGTAAGCGAATTTTTTATCTGCTCAATAACACGATTACTTTGCAACGTTTCTCTACTGATATTTAATGGAAGATCTGGAGAATCAACAATACCCTTCAAAAAACGTAGATACTGAGGAATAATCTGTACGTTATCTTCTGTAATAAACACTTTATTTACATATAGTTTAACAGAACAACGTCTATCAGGATGAAATAAATCAAAAGGCTTGATAGATGGAATATAAAGTAGATTTATATACTCTATAGCACCTTCATTTTTATTGTGTAGTATCATCCATGGTTCACCACCTACATGTGCAATATTACGGAAAAACTCATTATGTTCTTCCGTGGTCACTTCATTTTTAGGTTTAGTCCAAATTGCTGCTCTACTATTTAACTTCTCGTTCTCCCCTTTCTCATTTATAAATTCAACAGGATAATTAATATGATCTGAGTATGTAGTCACTATATTTTCAATACGAAATTTATCTAAAAATTCAGCTTCTTCAGTACGTATTATTAAAGTAACTTTAGTACCCCTAGGTATCTGATCACTCAGTTTACCAACAGAATACTCCCCATTACCAGTTGATTTCCACACCCATGATTCTTCTTCCCCTGCTTTACGTGATTCGACTGTTACTTCTGAGGCAACCATAAAACTTGAATAAAAACCAACACCAAATTTGCCTATAAGGTCCATACTCTCATTTTTCTGCATCGCTTCCAAAAATTTTTGCGTACCTGAATTTGCAATTGTACCAAGGTTATCTATTAAATCTTGTCTATTCATCCCAATACCATTATCAGTAATAGAAAGCTGATTCTTTTCTTTATCAACGCTAATAATAATCTTTAATGGATCATTATAATCTAATAAATTTGGATTTAATTGAGATTCATAACGTAATTTATCACATGCATCTGATGCATTTGATATTAATTCACGCAAGAAGATATCTTTCTTAGCATAAAGCGAGTGAATTACTATGTTCAATACCTTACTTACTTCAGCATCGAATCTTAAATTTTCAGTTCCTTGTGTGTTCTGCATTGTGTGCCCTTTATTTTGCTATTATATCATAAATAATCACAAGTTTACAAATTTTCAAGTTCTAAATTGCAGCATTATCTATAATAAGTTGATATACATGTGCTAGAGTAATAGGGTCGCTAATATGGGATAGTTATATTATCTTAGTAAGTTGAAAAATATGCAATGTAAACATTGTAAATCAACTAAATACATTAAAGATTAAAGGCAGCTAATTATGCACCTTAGATACACTTAAATATCCTACATGTTTTACAAAAAAGTATTGAAAAAAGATATACCCAAGGTTTCGTCATTATTTATATCGATTTAGGTGCGAAACAAAAAATCCTAAATATATGGCAGAAATTACTCTCTATTTTTACGTTTAAGCTTGGTTTAGCAATACTTAAATTAGCTGTTACTTATACAAATGATGATATACCTAATTTAAACTACTGTAGCACTAGAGAAGAACATCTTAGATATCCCATTACGTGCTTCTTCTCTTACAGGTTTAATAACTACTTCATCTAATTTATGTCCTATAGGTTTAATAACTTTTTCACTGGCATAAGGCGTTATTACTCCTATTGCAGTACATATTAAAATTATTGGAAGCATGTTACACTGCGATACAAATATTGGAAAGACTAAATTTATAGCCACGGCCATGCTCAATCCAACCGGCAAGTTGATGATAGTATTAAACATATCTTTTGTAATAGATGGTAAGGTGTCTTTGTCACCATACAAAAAACCCACAATCTTAAATATCAACGGAGACATAATAGAGGTGACAGACATTACTAAGAAAGGAGCTTCTAGCCAACAAGCAATACCACTAGCTATACACCCTGCTATTGCTGCTAGTGCTATCTCCTTTACCACCTCCACGACTACCGTTACTTTGTCTATTCGCATATTTACAAGACCAAATACGACTGTTGTTAATACACCGGCGAGCGCGCCTTGTAGAAGTGAGAGTGGTATTAACCCACCTATACCTATGCCATGAAGCGAGAACGGTATTATGCAATGTATAAGCATGATTATGCAATGTATAAGCATGGCAACGCATACTCCAGATACTAAACCAATAGAAAGCATGTATAACCAATCAAAATTTCTATACTTTTTCTTTGATCCACTTAATCTACTGCAGTATATAATTATAGTAACAGTAATAGCAGATGCCATGATTGCGCTTACTGGTACTAAAGTGAGGCCACTCAAACATAGGCCACTCCTTATAACACCCCCAACTACTGCAGTTATCCATAGAAGCTGATTAAACTTCTTGTCATCAAACCCGTCGTCAGCAACTTGCCCGTCATCAATAACTTGTGTAACATCACTTTGTTGCTCTATGCTACCCTGCATAACTTGCCTTCCTTAATAATTTATAATTAAAGATTATAGCATGTATAATTTATGCCAGTCAACTTTTAGTTAATGAACAACCTAGTCTTCAAATATAGAGCTACTTCTTTTATTTTTAGGAGTAATTTTGTTGCCCCATTGAGTGCGTACTTTGTTTACATCTTGCATTGGAGTTTTATTGCTGTATATTTTCGTTGCATTATCTAATTTACTGATTATCAGTGGATCTAGATAACTCTTTTTCCATTGATTCGTATAGAAGAAAATTTTATCTAAATCATAAGTACGAATGAGATATTCTTTATCTTGCGGGTATATTTCCTGTGCCCAAGCAAAGAGTTCAAAAAAACGTGCAAATAATTCAGAGGCTCGTGATTTGACACTATCATAAGCTTTTATTTCTTTGAATATAACTTGATTAATTAATCTCTGTGCAAGTAAATTAGATTGTGTGAAATTTTGGTTCATATCTTGGTAAACCTTGTGAATAAAATCTTCTTCTAAACTCAAATTAAGTTCATTTTCAACCATGTGTGTAAGTTCATGTACTATTATGTAAGGGTTTAATTTTTTTAAAACTATTATATATCTTTTCATCCCTGAATGTTGTATCGTTTTACACAAACCTTCTTCCATAGAATATGTTGTTGGAGATACTTCAAACGACAATCTGTCTTGTTTTATTAAAGATAAAGTCAAATTAAATATATTTTTGAATTTCTCAAATTGGTAAAGATATTCTACGTAGTGTATGATATTTTCGCTGTTACCAACTCTGGTAGAGTGCTTAATTAAGTTTCTAATCATAGTCTTTTTTATAAAATATACTTGCTATAATTTTCCTTTTTATTAAAAATATGGCAAATAATATTAATTAAAATGTTTATAAAGATGCATGGTATTGGCAATAACTTTGCCATTCTAGATTTGCGCTTATTACAATGGGATTGTGGAAAAATCGCTGGTTGTAAAGATTATGATCAAATAATAGTCATTACTAGTTCTGGTGTAGCTGATTGTTTTATGCATGTCTATAATAGTGATGGTAGTAAGGCTGAGATATGTGGAAATGCAGCACGTTGTGTTGGATACCTAATGATGTTAGAGAAAGATGACGAGTATATAACAATCGAATTGATGAATGGGCGAATCTTGGAGTGTTTTAAAGTCGATGATAAATCTATCAAGGTAAATATGGGAAAACCATTATTTAAGTGGCATGAAATACCATTGTCTGTTGAATGTAATACTTTATATCTACCCATAGGGTGTCAAGGGTTGAAAGATCCTGCAGCTATTAATATTGCTAATCCTCATATGATTTTTTTTGTTGAAGATATAGATGCTGTACATTTACAAAATTTAGCCCCGCAGCTAGAAAATCATCCATTATTTCCCAATAGAACTAATGTTAGTTTTGCTAAAATAGAGAAATCAGGAGAAGTTATCCTGAAAGTTTGGGAAAGAGGTACAGGTGTTACCTCTGCATGTGGCAGTGCAGCGTGTGCAGCTTTTGTTGCGTCTGTGTTACGTGGATATATCACCAATCAACAAACCTTTATACATTTACCAGGTGGTAAATTGTTGATTGAATGGGAAGATGATGTATTTATGACTGGTGATGTGGACTTCCTAGAATAATATGGTTGTTTAAACTGTTACTAGTTACAACTACTGTGCCAGCAATTTTATCATGCAAAGCTTGGCGTTGTTTATCAAAACTTGCCCATATATAATTTAATGGTAGTGGAATTACTGATACAATTAAAAACGCAACAATAAACTTTATGTCAGGATATAATTGTGTTAATACGAGCATTATAAATATTGGCACTACCGATAATACAATCAAAGCAACTAAAGCAAGAAATCGTTTTATTGCTTGCTTTAGTGTTATTTTCTTAAAAGTATTAGCATCCACTACTCTTAATCCGAATAATAGCTTTCCTGGTGTAGCAGAAAATTTTAACCATGTACATAATATATAACTAAAGAGCATAATACACTCAAATATTTTTACAAAAATTGATACTATGGCTACTTTATTACGTGTAGTTGTCTCTGCTTCAGATAAAGGTAAACCTAGTTTATATTTTTCTACTGTCCGGATTAATATTTCTTGATTCATAATTAAATTATCAAAAAAGTTGTGCATATATGAGAAAATGTTAAGGATACATATAATAATTATGAGATCCACTAATATAGATATGTAACGTCTTATTCCCGCGACATAACATATTCCTTTCTCATTCTTTTTTTGGTTTGAAATTGAAGTTACAGAAAAAAATATAGAAATCAAACTTTGAAAAAATCGATATAACATAAAAAGCAATATAGCACAACATAAGTGCCCCTGACCGGACTTGAACCAGCATGCTCTTGCAAGCAGCAGATTTTGAGTCTGCCGTGTCTACCATTTCACCACAGAGGCTTAATCCTAATGCTATATGCAATTGCACATTAGTCAAGTATAGGGCTTTAAATAAAAACCAAATACTTTACAATAATTATCAGCACTTAAAGAGTAAAATGAATAAGTTGGTCCATTTATTAAATAAAGAAGCGTCAATATGTCAGCTACCATATAATATTGAAGCTGAGCAGATGTTAATCGGTGCAATGATACGTGATAATAGGATCTGTGACGCTGTGGAAGATGTAATAACAGCAGAAAATTTTTATGATCCTTTACATCAGAATATCTTTACTCAAATTTCTAAAACAAGAAAGCACGGTATCGTTGCTAATGAACTGAGCTTAAAAATGTTTTTTGAGAACAACCAAATTTTTCATGAATGTGGAGGTAGTGAATATCTTACAAAGCTTGCAGCAAAGGCAAGTATTGCACTGGATATATACAGTTTAACTAGGATAATCCGTGATGCATATTTGAGAAGATGCTTGATTAAGCTGGGTCAGGAAATAATTAATGACAGTTATAATTGCGATGTCGAAAGTTCTGCACAAGTACAGATTGAACAAGCAATGACAAAATTGTTTAATTTAGCAGTGAAGAAGTATGATGACAAAAGGTATATAAAGCTTGAAAGTTCAATAAAAAGTGTAGTTGAAAAAATTACTCTATTAAAACAAAATCCTGAAGCTTTGGGCATCACAACAGGATTTCAAGATTTAAATCATCTGCTGGGAGGTTTACAAAAGTCTGATTTATTGATTTTAGCTGCGAGACCCTCTATGGGGAAAACAGCAATGGCATTAAATATTGCCTTAAATGCATGCAAAGTTTTACACACAAACTTTGATGGACAACGTTACATAGCATTTTTTTCACTTGAAATGTCAGCAGAACAGTTAACTGCAAGACTCATTACAATAGAATCAGGAATCAGTTATTACAAAGCTTTAACGGGCAAAATTAGCGATTTTGAATTACATGAATTTATTAATACTAGTACTAAATTATCATCATTACCCTTTATAATAGATGACACTCCTGCATTATCAATTAATGCGCTACGTACAAGAATACGTTTACTATATCAGCTTTATAACATAGAAGCTGTATTTATTGATTATCTGCAATTGATCAGAGGTACTACAAAGAGAAGCAGTGAAAATAGAGTGCAAGAAATATCAGAAGTAACACAAGGGTTAAAAGCAATAGCAAAAGAATTAAATATTCCTGTTGTTGCTCTTTCACAGCTTTCACGTTCTGTTGAACAGCGAGATGATAAAAAACCTCAGCTTGCTGATTTGCGTGATTCAGGAAGTATAGAGCAAGATGCAGATATAGTAATGTTTTTGTACAGGGAAGAATATTATGAATTAAGAAAACAACCGAGTGAGGGTAGTAATAAACATAGGGAGTGGCAAGAAAAAATGGAGAAAATCAGAAATATTGCAGAACTTATGATTGCAAAACAAAGAAATGGTCCTATAGGCAGTATTAAATTATATTTTGATTCTAATCGTGGTGTATTTAAAGACTATACTGAAAGACATAGTTGAAAACTATTGCAGTTCATATTCACTTATGATAGCATTTAAGACTTATATATTAAAACTATGAATCGCTTGTTATGTGTTATGTTGTTAGTTTTGTGTTGTGGTACTATATTTGCAAAGCAGGAACCACGATCAATATCTGGGGATGATCATATAAAAGTGATAAGTTATAACCCGCATGCCATACATAAATATACTGGTTTTTATGGTTATCAATCTAGTATACTTTTTGAGCCAGGAGAAGTAATACAGAGCATTACCATGGGTGATTCAACTGGTTGGCAGCTTCATCCTCAAGGTAACAGATTGTTTATTAAACCAATAGATGATATCGCTGATACTAATGCAACTATTATCACCGACAGAAGAATTTATTATTTTGAGTTGCATGCTGAAGAAGCAACCGGACTAGACGATCCAAGATTAGCATACGAGGTAAGATTTCTCTATCCTTTGTTCGATGATGGGTTATTTATGCACGGTGGTGACGTTTTTAACAAGATTCACAATACAAATACAGCGATCCCTGACTTAAGCGATATTGAGGTGATAAAAAAGGGCATTAATTTTAATTATTCTATTTCACATATTAAGGGTAGTGAATCTATAGTTCCAATTAGAGCATTTGATGATGGGAAATTTACTTACTTACAATTCCGCAAGAATTCTGAATTTCCAGCGGTTTTTGTTGTTAATTCTCATGGATATGAATCTTTAGTAAACTTCCGTACAGAGGATGATTTTCTGATTGTTGAAAGAGTAAATTCAGTGTTTACTTTAAGGCATGGTTCAAGTACTGTTTGTTTGTTTAATGAAAATATACCTTTTAAAAAGAGCAAAAGGTCTCGGTAAGCATCAAACTTCTAGCTTCTGGAAGCTTTACACTTAATTGTAAAAGTAGGTAYTTATTTAAAAAGTATCCAGTAATTTTTAGTCCAGATTGAAATTCTGAATAAGAATAACTGTTTTGTATATTATGGTTATATATATCATATAGAATCTGCGGAAATGGGAATAACTTATCTGCATAAGATATTCCTACTGCTGTAGATACTGCTCTACCTGTTTTTGGCGAAATAAATTTTAAATTTTCTGTTGTACCTGTTACAGCACATTTAGATAAATCTAAATTAAATCCTAATTGTGTTAAGAGTGAAAGCTCTAAATCAATATAGTGTCCTTGCCACATTTCATTATCTTGTTTCATTATATGAATAAAATGTAAAAAGTGACCGTACAGTAAAGAGTAAGATTCTCCCTCTGGCAGCACTTTTTCTAAAATAGAAGCAAAAGAAATAATTGCAATGTTTTTTAACCTATTATGAAAAAAATGATGTAAGGGAGATTCTATTAATTCACATTTAAAGAATCCTAAATTTTCTGGTAGTCTTGCATTCCATTCTACATCTAGTAAATTGCTTATTTGAAACTTATTACTTACTAATTTTGCTAACCCTTTACGCCTGCCATGGTTTTGTGTAAATAGGGAAATAATTAGATTTTTATCACCATGTTTTTTAGTTGATATAATAATGCCTTCATCTCGCCATTTCATAAAAATCTTTACAATATTGTAGTCATGATGTTAACTGGTTGAAAATAGCATTATATCGTATGAGTAGCAACTTAAATCCAGAACAGCATTCAGCTATGATCAACATAGATGGGCCGTTATTAATACTTGCTGGAGCTGGTACTGGCAAGACTAGAACCATTACTGCAAGAATAGCACACATTATTAATAATTATTATGCCTTTCCTGAACAAATATTGGCTGTAACATTTACAAATAAAGCAGCTGCGGAAATGGGTTCTAGGGTATTTAAGCTTACAAATGTAAATGTGCCATGGCTTGGGACATTTCATGCTATTGCAGCAAAAATTTTGCGTAAACATGCGGAATTGGTAGGCTTAAATCATAATTTTTTTATTATTGGCATTGATGAACAGTTACAGATTATAAAAAGTATCATGAATGATGTAGGCACACTCATGGAAAAATATAGTACAGTTGTAAATGCAATCCAAAAATGGAAAGAAAAATATCCTGAAACAGTAGAGTTTAAATCAGATCTTATATCAAAAGTATACTATAAGTATCAAGAAAGGCTGAAGTTTCTTAATTCTGTTGATTTTGGTGATCTGTTGTTATACAACATAGAGATTTTTAGCCAGCATGATGAGATATTGTCGTATTACCAAAATAAATTTAAGTATATAATGGTAGATGAGTACCAGGATACGAATACAATACAGTATGTTTGGCTTAAGTATCTTGCACAAACGCATTCAAATATTTGTTGTGTTGGAGATGATGACCAATCAATATATAGCTGGCGTGGTGCAGAAGTTGAAAATATTTTAAGATTTTCAGATGATTTCAAAAATGCAACAACTGTCAAATTAGAACGTAATTATCGCTCAACCTTTCACATACTTTCTGCTGCATCACGTATAATCAGTAATAATAAAGCCAGATTAGGCAAGAGTTTGTGGACTCAAAGTACTGGTGGTGATAAAATCAACTTAGTGAAATTGTGGGATAGTAGAGCTGAAGCAAGGTTTATTAGTGAACAGATATTAAAGCTTAACAAATATAAGTTCAGCGACATTGCAGTTTTAGTCAGAGCAACTTTTCAGACCAGAGTGCTTGAAGAATATTTTATAAAGTATTCAATCCCATATAAAATGATCAGTGGCATGAAATTTTATGAACGTCAAGAAATTAAAGATATAATTGCATATTTAAGACTCATTATTAATAATAATGACGATCTTGCTTTTGAACGTATAATAAATCGCCCAAAAAGAGGTATAGGTACAACAACTCTCAAAAAAATCTATACGGTTGCTAGCGATCATAGGATATCTTTTTTTGAGGCAGCACAAATATTGATTGCCGATGACCAGGCGACAGAGAGAGTTAAGCGTTCGCTCGATGATTTTATTAATAAAATTAAATTGTGGCAAAAAGTAATAAATACAAGAGCACTGCATGATTTTGTTGGAAGCATAGTTGCACAATCTGGATATATAGAAATGCTAGAGGAGGATGGTGCGACAGGAGTTACTCGTATAGAGAATGTAAGAGAGCTTATTTCATCTTTAAAAAACTTTGAAAATGCTCTAATTTTTTTAGAGCATATAAGCCTTGTGATGGAAGTGGATAATATGAAAGATGATGACAACGTATATGTAATGACTCTTCATGCAGCTAAAGGGTTGGAATTTCCATGTGTATTTTTGCCAGGATGGGAAGAAGGATTGTTTCCACACCAGAGATCTTTTGATGATAGGAGTGGCAAGGCATTAGAAGAGGAGAGAAGACTTGCATATGTAGGAATAACAAGAGCAAAGGAAAAGTTAACTGTTTCATATGTAGATAAGAGAGAAATAAACAATCAATGGCAAACAATGAGTGTATCCAGGTTCGTTAAAGAATTACCCAATAAAAATATAACTGTCATTAAAAGTAATGCTGCTTATTATTGATAAGTTATTTATTCTTGATCAACCATGTTTTGTACAGAGTGACTAAACACACAGCTTTCCAATTTTTCTTTTATTTCTTGGTATATCTTAGTTTTTTCTCTATATTGCGCTATAAGCCTCAAAACAAATGGTAACCCTATAATGGTCGCGCTTAAAGCTAACATAATCAATATATGATGTCCTTTATATCTATTATGTTGTTCTGCAAAATAAAAAATTAAAAATCTGTGGAATTTCTCGTAAATTTTTTCTTTATTACAAGATTGTTTAATAAGCAATTCTATAGGAGTATAATTATTATTACATTTTATGTTAATATCTGCTCCTTCAATAATCAATAATTGTGTGATGTTGAAGTGGTTGTTTTGAATTGCTACATGTAATGCAGTATAGCCGTATGAGTCACGTATATTCATATTTATTTTATATCCTAATAATATTTTTATAACCTCTATATGACCTTTTTTAGCTGCTAAATGTAGTGAAGTTTTACCACACTTAGTAAGAGCATTAACATTAAATTTAAATTTCAATAAGAGTTTTACTGCTTCAAGATTACCAGTATAACTGGCTTTATGTAGTTTTATACTATTACTATCGTTGAGTGTAATTCCTTTTGATATGAAAAATTTCATCATTTTTTCATTATTATTTTCTACTACGCAATCCAGTGGATCAAAACCCTGTTTATTTTTAACTGCAACAAGCTCTTTAAACTTTGCTTGATCTAGCTTTTTAGCAATGAATTTAACAATTTGTATCTGGTTATTATATACTGCTAAAAACAGTATAGTATTATCTTCTGCGTCCTTTGCGTATATATTTGCTCCTTGTTTTATTAAGTATTCTAGAATTTCCATTCTACTCTTACAATGTATTGCGTATTCAAATACTAGCGAAAACAATGGTGTATGTGAGTTATTGTCTTTGGATTCAGAGTTTGCTCCTTTATTAATCAAAATTTGTACACTTTTTTTAGAACCGTATAGTGAAGCTATGTGTAGTGGAGTATATCCTTCTAAAAGATTATGCACGTTTACTTTTGCCCCATTTTCAATTAGCAAATTGATCATTTCTATATCATCCTGCAATATAGCAAGATGCAATGGTGTAAATCCATTTTTATCTTTTGAATTAACGGTTAACTTGCTAATTAAGAGTTTTGCAATTTTTTTATGTCTATGTATTACAGCGTAATGCAGAGAATTTCTGTGTTCTGTATCTACTGCATTGAAGTCTACTTCATGCTCAAGTAAAGACTTTACTCCTTTGAGATTACCTTCTATTGCGAATTCATGTAAAAGAGTAATACCGTTATTATTTTTTGAATTAATGTCAAAACCACTTTCTATTAACTGGTTTATATCTTCTTTGTTACTCACACTTTACCACTCTCACCATGTGTAATGGTATTACTATTTAATTAAATTTTGGTGAATTTGTTTGTTTAATCACCGTTTTATGTCAGTAATACCATGAATGCTACTTGCTATCATTGGATCTGAATTAAACAATCCTTGATTACAAATCGAGTATCGTTACTAACTTTTCAAATTATCTCCAAATTTTACAGGATTCACTGTGATCATATCAGAATCAATAACATTACTAGAGTAAAACGCTGCAAAAAATATTTTTACTGTATTAACAGTATAGTTTTTTGTTGCAGTAAATGTAATAAAATATATAATAGCTAAATTGTTTTTTAACACATCTCATGAAATTAGTGATTCTTCTAATAATTACGTTCCTTTTTAATATAAATTGTGCAATTGCAAGAGACGAAGAAATAACACAGTCGAAGTATCAATGTACACCATTAAGCTACATAGACACAAAATTATCTCAAGGATATATAGCACCTGTTTATAAACGTCTTAAAGGTGATATAATTATAGATGGAAAAGGAGTATTACATTATGATGGATCATGGAAAAATAGGGTATTAGATCTATCTGATGATCATAAAGTGATTAGTAGAATGAGTATTAATTCTCGTAATTATAATAACCTTGTCTGTACAATCGATAACATGTTTTACCTGATACAGGACTTAGAATCATCAGAAGAAGAATATGACAACCTAGTTAAATGGAAAAAAGAATTTAAAGCTCCGATAAGTGGAAGTGGGATAATATTGAAGGATGAGTCACCAATTCTAGATATTGATAAGTTAGCAGTGCTTACTGTTGATAACTCTTTGTATGTTCTAGATGGGAAAAGTGGTGATCAAATTTGGTCATATCATTACAGCAATAATGATGTTATGAAGTCACATTCTATATCACCTATTGTCACAAGTAATAATATAATAATTGCTTCATTCTCAAATGAAGAATTGATAGCGTTTGATGAAAATGGACCAAAATTATGGTCTTACAAATTTCCTATAAATCTCTTGCATACTCACTGTGTGGATGTTGCAACTATGCTGAAAGTAGTTAATGACAAGTTATTAATAGCTACAAATAATGATATTGCTGTTGCTCTTGATATAAAATCTGGTAGTCTTTTATGGTCAAAACCTATACGGGTAAAGAGTATAGACAATGGTATTGTTAACAATGTTTTTATGGTAACTGAAGACGATTATGTGATAAAAATAGAACCTTCTAATGGTCAGATAATGTGGAATACTAAACTTCCAGTAAGTGCTACTACGTCTCTTACACCATATTCTGACACATTATTTGTTGTGAGTAATAAGGGTGTTATGTTTATACTAGATATACACTCTGGTATTATTAAACAAACATTTACCATTCCAGAAGATGTATATCATAATTTTGTATTACATCCGCCAGGTGAGAGTTTAGATACATACTTTACGACGCAGAATAAGGGTGCATACTATTGTCGTGAAGTATGGGATAAGGAAGTTGAACAGGATGAGACTTCAAATGAAATATACATGAACTAGCGCACCTACACACTGTCTTCTAACGTTTTTTAGTGTATTTTTATACAGTCCAAGACTTTCTACACTTGACATCATTAAAACCAAGGGGGAACCCCCCGAGGATATTTTTATTGAAACGAGAGTAGATACGTTTAAAGTGCTTAATTTTACTGAAAAAACACTCGATTAGGTGTCGTTTTGTATAAAGATGTCTAAAAATTTTCTTGTAGTTCTTTACTCGAATATTTTTGATAGTTTTCAAAAATTCATAGATTATTTTCCAATCTTCTGTTTTTACGTAACACTTATATCTGGTAGCATCTCCTTATATTTGTACAATAAAAAGATGTTACCTTATTTTTTATATTATTGTATCTTTCTGGTTCTATAAGTGTACATCACCTAAATATATAGTAGAAATTACTTTCTATATTTTTGCTCTTAAGCTTAGGTTAGCAATCCCAATATATAATATGATTATAGCAATGTAGCAAAGCAGTTCTTATACACACCGTACAAAAGCATGTACAGGGGGATTTCATTAATACAATGACAATATATAGTGCAATATTCCTCCACTTTTTACATATTCAGCCTCAATAAGCGTTTCAATGCAGCACTTCAATTGAATTAATTGTTCAGGTTGATCACCATTTTTTACTACACACTCTAGATTTGCTTCTGGTTCAATTGTACCACGTATACTCACTATCTCATCACCATCAAATACTTTTTTTGTCACACCATTCTGAAATATGAGAGGTAATACCCCCATACCTATCAGATTAGACCTATGTATACGTTCAAAACTTTCTGCAATTACAGCTTTTACCCCAAGCAATACAGTACCTTTTGCAGCCCAATCTCTACTAGAACCTGTGCCATATTCTTTTCCTGCTAAAATTATTAACGGTATATCACACTTTTTGTAACGCATTGCTGCATCAAAAATTGACATTACTTCTCTTGATGGCATATATCTTGTGTAACCCCCTTCAGCATCAACCATTTCATTCTTGATCCTGATATTTGCAAAGGTTCCACGCATCATTACGTTATGATTTCCACGACGTGACCCATAAGAATTAAAGTCTTTAGGTTCAACACCGAGCTCTTTTAAGTACGTACCAGCAGGACTATTTATAGCAATATTTCCCGCTGGAGAAATATGATCAGTAGTGACACTATCACCTAAAACTGCTAGTATTCGTGCATTATTTATATTGATAGTACTACTACGACTTAATACATTATCAAAATAAGGCGGGTTTTGTATATATGTGCTATTTGGATCCCAATTATAGACTGAACTTTTTTCACACTTTATTTCTTGCCAAGATTTATCACCAGAAAATATACTTTGGTATTTCTTGATGAACATTTCACGTGTTATCACCTTACTTACATAATCTTCTACTTCACTATTTGTTGGCCATATATCCTTTAAGTAAACATCATGCCCATTGATATCTCTACTTATTGGATCTTTAGTTAAATCTAGTTTTACACTACCTGCAAGCGCATATGCCACTACAAGAGGAGGAGAAGCAAGATAATTTACTTTAACTAAAGGATGTATTCTTCCTTCAAAATTACGATTACCTGACAATACAGCTGCAACAATTAAATTTCTACTGTTAATATCATTTTCTATTTGATCATTTAGCGGTCCAGAGTTGCCTATACATGTAGTACAACCATATCCTACAAGATTAAAACCTAAACTATCCAAGCTTTCTTGTAAACCAGATTGTTCCAAATATTCTGTAACAACTTTTGATCCAGGTGCCAATGAAGTCTTAACCCAATATTTTGTCTTCAACCCAAGTTTCACTGCATTACGTGCAACAAGACCTGCTGCTATCATTGTATGAGGATTAGAAGTATTTGTACAACTTGTGATTGCTGCAATTACTATACTACCATTTTGTAACTCATCATTCAAATTGCCTGTTCCACATGAAAAAGCAAAAGAATCTGCTACTTGTGAAAGATACAGTTTATCTTGTGGTCTTTTAGGACCAGCAATTACTGGTTCTATAGAAGATAAATCGATTTCTATTTTATCAAAGAACGTTATATTCTCATTTGTCCATAGCCCTTGTTCCTTGGCATATTGTTCAACCAAATTGATTAATTCTGTAGTACGGCCAGTTAAATGTAAATAATCTAAAGTTTTTTTATCTATAGGAAAAAAGCCACAAGTAGCACCATATTCAGGAGCCATATTTGCTATAGTAGCTCTATCTGGAACCGACAAACCATCTAGGCCTTTACCATAAAACTCTACAAACTTGCCTACTACTCCTTTTGTTCTTAAAATGTTTGTAATTGTTAGTACTAAATCAGTAGCAGTAACTCCTTCTGTAAGCTTACCTACCAATTTCACCCCTATTACCTCTGGAATAACCATACTTATAGATTGGCCAAGCATCACAGATTCAGCTTCTATTCCACCTACACCCCACCCTAAAACTGATAGCCCGTTGATCATAGTAGTATGGCTATCTGTACCAACAAGCGTATCTGGATATATCAGCCCGTTATCATTATATACAACTTGTGCCAAATATTCTAAATTAACCTGATGACAGATCCCTGTACCTGGAGGAACGACTCTAAAATTTCTGAATGATAACTCTCCCCACTTCAAAAATCGATACCTTTCCAGATTGCGTTCCATTTCTAACGCTATATTTTTACTAAATGCAGCATCATCTCCATGACTATCAACCTGAACAGAATGGTCAATAACAAGATCAACAGGTACAGATGGATTTATATTGCTTTTTAAATAGCTACGCATTGAAGCTAAATCTACTATAGCAGGTACACCTGTAAAGTCCTGCATCAATACCCTTGCTGGCTTATAGATAATTTCATGACGCATATACTTATTGACACAATTTGCTAATGCTCTTATGTCATCCAGCTTATTACCATTGTTCCTTAATAAATTTTCAAGTAAAATTTTTAATGAACACGGTAACCTGGAAACGTCTATTCCTAAAAATTTGCCAACACTATTCAGACTAAAATAGCTATATGATCTTTTACCAATGTCCATAGCTGCTTTTGTATTGAAAGCATAATTCATCTTATGTAACTCTCATTTTAATTACAATTACTATGCTAGTTTTTCTGCCTAGATTGTGCATAGTACATAGCCTTAAAATCTATTGGCTCTAACATAAGAGGCGGAAATCCTCCACTATTTGTAATCCTTGCAATAATTTCTCTCGCAAAAGGAAAAAGAAAAGTAGGAGCCTGAATAAATAAAACTTGTTTTAGTTCTTCTTCTGTAAAAGAACTATCTATTGAAAATACACCACAATATTTTATGTCACTCATAAACGCTACATTCTCTTTTTCTTGTCCATCTTGTACTATTGCCTTAGTTTCTATGTGTAGTGTAATCTCATGAAATGACTCTTGTTTTTCATCTACTTTTTCTTCCCCGTCTGTATGTTCCAATTTGACTGCATTTATGTTTACCGTAACATTGATATCTGGTGCATTATTTGAAACAAGAAATGGTGCATTTGGATTTTCAAATGACAAATCCTTAATATATTGACCACGGATTTTCATTGACATTTTTTATATCTCCCTTTAATTAAATTGAAATGTTTGTTAATATACTATACTATTATTACACAAAAGTAAATCTACTAATATGATGGAACTTGTAATATACGCTTTACTGGCAGCATTTATCTTTTTGCGTTTATATAATTCTTTAGGTAAGTCAACAGGCAGATCAATAAATCTTAGTTTTAGTAAACTAGTAGATAATTTAGAAAGAAATAAAGTAGAAACAAATGTAGATCACTATATTGATCACGCCGACAAGAATATGGCCCCTTATAAGGAAATATTAAAAAAAAACAAGGATTTTGCGATTGCTGACTTTATGCAAGGTGCAAGTATGGCATTTGAAATGATAATAAAGTATTTTAATCAAGGTAACTTAACGCAATTAAAGCAGCTTTTAGATCGTAATCTTTACAATTCATTTGTAGAAAAAGTTACAAATCGTCAAACTATAAATGAATCTATAATTGTCTCTATTATTACACAAAAAATTACGGAAATAAAAGTAGTGAAGAATATAGCATTTATTTCTGTGTATTTTCTATCAGAACAGATCAATTTCAGCAAAAATGATCAAGGCGAGATTATCAAAGGTGACACACATACTATTAATCAGGTTAAAGATACATGGCAATTCAAGAAAAATATCAATTCATCAGATCCAATCTGGTTACTTGTTTCTATAAAAAATGATGCGTGAAATAGTACTTGACACTGAAACAACAGGCCTTGACATCACAGTAGGTCACCGGATTATTGAGATAGGGTGTGTAGAATTGATAAACCGTATGCCAACAGGTAATGCATTTCATAGGTACATTAACCCTGAAAGAGATATACCCTATCACTCTTTTAAAGTACATGGCATTAGTGAAGAATTTATACAAGGCAAACCATTATTTGCAGATATAGTATCTGAGCTGCTAGATTTTATATCTGATGATATTTTAGTCATTCATAATGCTGCATTTGATATTAAGTTTCTGAATATGGAGTTTAGCAAGTTAAATTGCAAGCCAATTTCTGTCGACAGGGTAATAGATACATTACCATTAGCACGGAAAAAATTTGCAGGATCTCCAGCTTCGTTGAATGCATTATGTAAACGTTTTGATATATCTCTAGATAATAGAGAATTGCATGGTGCACTAATTGATGCTCAATTACTTGCCAAAGTATATGTTGAGCTTACAGGAGGGTTGCAAATTTTTCTCTTTGATGATATAAACAATAGTAATAATGATTCTGTATTAACTAAGCATAAAGCATATAATTTAACTCAGAGGAAGTACTTTCCCAGTGATAACGAAATTGACGCTCATAAAAAGCTATTAAAACAGATTAAGAGTCCATTGTGGAAAAATTATTTGTGATGATAAAAATTGTAAGAAAAATATTTAATTTGTTAATATTATTAGCATTTATATTTTTTGGTTACTGTTATTTTACTAAAAATGGTATCTTTAGCCAAACTAAGATTGATAATACAGAAGTTGCTATAGGTGGAGATTTTTCTTTAATTAATCAAGATGGACAGGTAGTCCATAGTAATGACTTAAAAGATAAATATAAATTAATTTTCTTTGGATTTTCATTATGTAAACGCATCTGCCCTATGCATCTCGGAATTATTTCTGAAGCATTGGCAAAACTCGATAATAACATTCATAAAAAACTGCAAGCAATATTTATTACTATTGATCCAGAACGTGATAGTATTAAAAAGTTAAAAGAATTTCATCAACAGTTTGATGATAGAATACAAATGTTAACAGGAACAAGAGAAGAAATAGATCAAGTCATTCTAAAATACAAAGTTTACGCAAGTAAAGTAGCTGGCGAAGAAGAAATTAATCATTCTTCTGTTATATACCTTATTGGACCTGATGGAAAATATGTAACACATTTTGCACTTAATCTAGATTCAAGCGAAAATCAATCTGATAAAATTGTAGCTGGATTAAAGCGATATGTTAATTAGCAATAACTTTTATAAAATAAATATTGAGTCTATAGAAATTATAATATAAAAGTTAAGTGTTTAATAGGCAAATTATGAATCCAATAAATTCCATTATACAGCATATACAATGGCTTTTTCGGTCTCCAATTACACACGATGAGCAAAAAATACTACGTCAATTCAATCTGTTCAAGAAGGCAGTACATTAGAAAACCCAGAAATATCTGTTGGCTTATGTGATACAGTACAAAGTACTAGTTAATGTAGCTCCTAATATATAGGAATTGTTGAGAACCTAGACATCTCTAATGATCTAAAGAGTCCACATACTGCTTATGAAGAGCAAGAGGAACATTATAGGACTTTATGTATGCAATTTGTAAAGAATCGACTAGAAGAAGGTGGCCATATAGTCCTAGGAGGAGAAGAATGTGTGCAAATTGAGAAAATGATTGAAATCAATAAATCGCTTCGTGGTGTTTTAGGTAAATTTAAGTTATCTAGTCTTACAGATGTTCACGCTATGATTGAATTTCTACAATGTGTATCAAACCTGCAAAATGCACCACCTAATACTGTGATACACGCACAAGCAGTAACCGCACTACATGCTGCAGTACGCGACATCCAGAGGAAGTAGTACATGACATCTAGAACAATTCAAATTAAACATATAGGCTTTTTGTAAAAAGCCTATAATTTTTGAGACTTCTGCACCATAATAAAAGATATAATAGCTTTTATAAATTATATGCATGATAAACATTAGAATAGAGGTACTAAACAATTGCATACAGCAAATTAACGTTTATTCAATTTATATCGGTAAGGTATTAACAGAAACAATATATCATGAAATATCTGAATTATTTTACAATAAAGTTACACATGAATGCCGTTACTATCTCTATAACAAAAGCATAAAAGAAGTTCCGTACAAATTTATAAAGCCTCATATTAAATGTGCAATAGAGATAAGCTTTTTACCAGGTATGACTGATAATATAGGCAATACAGCAGGACAGATAGTTAAAGAATATTTATTAAGCAAAAATTACATTGATAAAAATGTCCCTATATATGGACGAAGTTCAAAATTAATTCTTGGTATACCTGATGATATAAAAGAAATGTATAACCCTATTACTGAATGTTGCACGCTTATATACACAGAGAATAACAGCTATACATGGCAGTACTATGGTAAACAATTAATCTCTTGCAACAAAACTCATACCCTTAATGCTCAACCTGTAAGCATAAATGTAGATGATAATACGCTTGAAAAAATAAGCAGAGAAGGAATTAACGGTAACGGCACTTTAGGGCTTTCTCTTCCTGCAATGAAAATAATTAAGGACTATTTTAATAAGCTTAATAGAAATCCTTACGATATTGAACTAGAAGCTTTAGCACAAACTTGGTCTGAACACTGTAAACACAACATTTTTTGTGCTGCTATTGACGAAATCACGGATGGATTATATGAACATTATATTAAACGTGCAACACGTGAGATAAATTCTGATATATGCGTATCTGTCTTCTCTGATAACGCAGGTGCAATAATTTTCGATGATAAATATTTAATCGTAGATAAAGTTGAAACTCATAACAGTCCTTCAGCTCTGGATCCATTTGGTGGGTCAATAACAGGTATTCTAGGAGTAAACAGAGATATATTAGGTTTTGGTAAAGGTGCAGAACCTATCATGAACACTTATTACTTCTGCTTTGCTAATGAATTAAAAGAGAAATTATATAGAGACAAAGAACATACTAGCGAAGTTTTACAGCCAGAATTTATCATGAAAGGTATTATACGTGGTATAAATATTGGTGGAAATTGCTCAGGTATTCCCACTCAATTAGGTTCTGTGTATTTTGATAACAGATTTTGTGCTAAACCTCTAGTATTTGTGGGAAGTGTAGGAATTATTCCACGAAATATAGATGGTTATCCCTCACATATTAAAGACACAAAAAACGGTGACAAAATTGTAATTATAGGTGGACGAGTTGGGAAAGACGGAATACATGGCGCAACGTTTTCTTCAGAAGCACTATCTGATAACAGTCCATCAACAATAGTGCAAATTGGTGATCCCATAACACAGAAAAAGTTGTCTAATGCTATTTTGGAAGCACGTAATCTTGGTCTCTATAATGCTATAACAGATAATGGAGCTGGTGGATTTTCTTCATCTATAGGAGAAATGGGAAAAGAAGGGTTTAGAGTAGATCTCAGTAAAGTTTTATTGAAAAACAATAATATGGCCCCTTGGGAAATATGGGTCTCAGAATCACAAGAAAGAATGACTTTAGCAGTACCTCACAAAAACCTTTCTATATTGCAACAAATCATGAAGAAGCATGATGTAGAATTCAGTGTAATAGGAGAATTTAACAACAGTAAAAAAGCAATAGTACAAACTGCTTCAACTGTAATTATGGATATAGATACAACTTTCTTGCATAACGGTAACCCTAAAATGTATTTAAAGACGAAACCTTGGTTAGGAAAACCTGCAGAGATTAAAAGAAGACCTGCTGATATTCCGATAGATATCGAATTGAAAGAAATGTTGAGTAGACATAACATATGTAGCAAAGAATTTATAGCAGCACAATATGACCATGAAGTACAAGGATCATCGATACTCAAGCCACTACAAGGTAAAGGCAGAGTATGTAGTGAAGCTGTTGTTTCCAGACCAATTTTATCATCAACACGTGGCATTGTAAAATCTCATGGATTTGGTTCAAGCTACGGAGAAATCGATACTTATCATATGGCAGCATGTGCAATTGACACCGCTATACGTAATTATGTTGCAGTGGGAGGAAATATAAATCATTTAGCATTACTCGATAATTTTTGCTGGTGTGACTCTTATAACCAAGAAAGGTTATGGCAATTAAAGCGTGCAGCCCAAGCTTGTTATGATTATGCAATTGCATTTAAAACACCTTTTATTTCCGGTAAAGATAGTATGTTTAATGATTTTAAAGGATATAATGCAGAAGGGAAAGCAGTAAAAATATCTTCGCCTCCTTCATTGCTTATTTCAGCTATTGGTATCATGGAAAACATAGAGAATGCTGTTTCATTAGACGTAAAAATTCCAGATGACTTAATATATGTACTTGGTACTACTTATGATGAACTAGCTAGGTCAGAGTATCAATTATATAGTGGAATAAGCAATAATAATCTGCCAAAAGTAGATGCAAAGAGCGCCAGAAAATTATATGAATGCTATAATAAAGCAATCAAGGAAGGTTTGATTGTTTCTGCAATTACGCCAAATCTTGGAGGAATAATCGTTGCTTTAGCAAAGTCCTTAATTGCTGGCAACCTTGGAGCAGCAATAGATTACACATTAATACCTTCTAATATCAATGATTTAAGAACTATTCTATTTTCTGAATCCCAGAGTAGAATATTAGTTACAGTTGCACCACAAAACCAAAAGAAATTTGAAGAAATATTTAATAATGTGGTATTTTCCAATATAGGAATCATCACAGAAAGAAAAATTTTAAGTATTAAAGGCATTTTAAATGTAGAAGTGAAAGATTTAACTAACCACTATCTTAATAACTGATGAGCTCTATCAATATAGTATTTATTTCTAAAATTCAAAAATGGTATATCTACCTGACGCAATTATTTTATATAGAGGTCAATATAATAAATGTATTACAAAGAAAAAAGAGAGCTTGTTAAACAAAATATTAATTATATAATCAAAATACAATTTATTTTACTAAATCCAATGACACAAACAAGTTTAAGAAATAAAACTTGCATACCATGTCAAGGTGGTATGCCGCCATTATCCAATAAAGAAATTACAAAATTACTTATAGAGTTAGATAATAATTGGGTAATAAATGATGTTGGCCATCTATATAAAGAATATAAATTTAGTAACTTTACGAATGCCATGGCTTTTGCTAACCAAATTGCAGAGCTTGCAGAAAAGGAAGCACATCATCCTAGTTTAATGGTCACATGGGGAGTTTGTACAATCGAAATATGGACGCATAAAATCAATGGTCTGACCGAAAGTGATTTTATTCTTGCAGCAAAAATTGACGTAATATAGAAATTTACTTAAAGCGCATAAAGGCTCTAATTTAAACATTTCGCAAACAGTCTATTCTTTCCCATACGTCTGCTCCTTGTTACTATCTTTACATACCCTAACACGAATTTACTGTAGCAATACCGTCATCAGGATTCGCAACTCTTTTTCCTTAAAAAGTCAGATCCTTTACATGAAGGACCTTATATAAAAAGTCAATTAAAATATCTTTATTAGAAAAATCACTAATCTCACTTTGAGCAACATTAACATAGAGTTTTGCTTCTTCTATAGAAAATCGGATGGCATCATGCTTTTTTATGTAGTTTAATGCTTGAGATAAATTATGTTCATTCAAAGTAAAGCATTTATTCCAGAATTCCCGTTCCTCCTTATTACCTCTTTCATACGCTATGATTGCAGGAAGTGTAGGTTTACCATCAAAAAAATCTTTTCCCTGTTTTTTGCCTGAAGTATCTTGAGTAGCAATATAATCTAACATATCATCAATGATTTGAAATGCCATGCCAAAATTGAGACCAAATTTTTTTAATCTATCCACTTCATTACCTGTTGCACCAGATATGATAGCCGCAGCTTCACAACATGCAGAAAACAGGGAGGCAGTTTTCTTCTGAATAATATCAAAGTAATTCTGTCTAACTGTATCAGGGTTAAAATTTGTTGTCAGTTGCATTATTTCACCATTAACAAGCGAATGAGACGCTTCAAATAATATAGATACAATACGTAAATTCTGACATGTTATTAACCATCTAAAAGCTATAGTAAGAAGCAAATCACCTACTAAAATGCTTAGCTTATTTCCCCATATATTATTTGCGGTCTTAATCCCATGACGTGCATCACTTTCATCTAGTACATCATCATGTAGTAAAGTAGCATTGTGTATAAGCTCAACAGACGCAGCAACCTTTATTCTATCTTCCTCTAAATAATTGAGCATCTTGCATATTATACACACTAGCTTAGGCCTTACCTTTTTTCCTCCTGACCTAATAAGATGAAAAATTATATCTTGAACATTTTGATTATTAATACTTATGAGACTATTAGAGATAAACTTCTCTATAGCCAATAGATCACCACACACCTATTCTTTTACATCTAAGTTGATTAGACCTTTATTGATAAACCACAAAATCCTAT
>NZ_MJMG01000006.1:84284-84619 GCF_001752665.1 Wolbachia pipientis
CTACTTTTACTTTCACACGATTTTCTGACAGCATAGGATTATAATGCCCTATTTTTTCAATACAACGCCCATCACGAGGCGCACGTGCATCTGCAACAACAATTCTATAAAAAGGACGCTTTTTCGCTCCAAATCTTGCTAACCTTATTTTAACCGCCATATCTACCCTTTTTCATTAATTCTATATATTTAATCAAGTAAGTCAATAGTCATACGAGGCCGGGACCGGAATTGAACCGGTATAAAAGGATTTGCAGTCCTCCGCATAAGCCATTCTGCCACCCAGCCACATTTACTTATAAATATCTATTATATTTGCCAACATAGATAGAGCT
>NZ_MJMG01000006.1:84646-95550 GCF_001752665.1 Wolbachia pipientis
CCACGCTTAATCTCTGCTGCCTCATTACATATGTCACCAATAGCTTTCGACTCTCCACCAGAAAACACTACTATTCTTTTTCCTGCAAAGCAAGATTTTTTAACACAAGCAATCCTCTGTGCTAAAGATTCCACATTATCAATCTTTATTTTTTCCCAATAATTAGATGGAAGTTTTACTTTGATTATATTTGCACCAAGTAAAGCAGCTATATGTGCAGCATAAGAGATCACGTCAACAGCAGTCTCACCACCTTTAGAAATCCCTTCACCACGTGGATAGGACCACAATACTACTGCAAGACCGTAAGATTTTGCCTCAGCTATAATCTCACATGCCTCCTCTATCATATCAAAACATTTAGCAGAACCAGGATATATGGTAAATCCTACTGCAACACATCCTAAACGTAGCGCATCTTTTACAGATGCTGTCACTGCTTGATCAAAAGTTAAATTCTTAGAATGCAAAGAATTCGCACTATTGAGTTTTAAAATGAGAGGTAACATTCCTGCATATGTTGCAGCACCAGCTTCAATCATACCAAGCGGAGCAGCATAAGCACTGACTCCAGCATCAATTGCAAGTTGAAAATGATAATGCGGATCATAAGCATCTGGATTAACTTCAAAACTCTTTATCGGACCATGTTCAAAGCCTTGATCTACAGGAAGTATTACTAACTTACCAGTACCACCAAGTTTACCATGCATCAATATACGAGCAAGATTAGCCTTTGTACCGGGATTATCACCCTCGTAATAACCTAAAACTTGCCTTATTTTATCACTAACTAACATAACTTATAGTATAGCCCAAGTCACAACAAAGAAAAGTCCTTTTCTTTGTGTCTAACTATATAATATCTTCATTTAGAAGCAACACATTATTTAATGTAGTGATTGCACCTGTAATAGAGTATACAGCTCTAAAGCTGCATAGTGGATATAAAATCTTTATAACAACTCTAACAATAGGGTGGAAAATTCCAATTTCTAGGTGATAACGTAAATATCTCGACTCCATCTTGTGTTACTCCAATTGTATGTTCAAATTGAGCAGACAATGAAAGGTCACGCGTTGTAACTGTCCATTTATCAATTTTACTTAATAAAGTGTCATGTTTTCCAGCATTAATCATTGGCTCTATAGTAAAAAACATACCTGCTTCTAGTACAAGTTTTTCTTTTGGGTTATAAAAGTGCACCACATTTGGTGGAGCATGAAAAACTTTCCCTATACCGTGTCCGCAATAATTACGAACAATAGAATATCCAAAATCACTGATATACTTTTCTATAGCAAATCCAATCTCATTCAATTTACTACCAGGCTTAATGCGTTTTATTGATTCCATCAATGCATTATAAGTAGCATAACACAAACGTTTGGCCTTGATCGATGGTTCTCCAACCCAAAACATACGACTTGTATCACCATGCCATCCATCTAAGATTACCGTAACATCAATATTTAAAATATCACCATCTTTAAGTTGTATATCATCAGGAATTCCATGACATACAACTGCATTTTTTGAAGTACAAATTGACTTGGGATATCCCTTATAGTTTAATGGTGCTGGAATTGCTCCAGACTTAATGATAAAATCATGGCATAGATTATTTAACTCATTAGTTGTAATACCTGCTTTTATATGTGGGGTAATAAAATCAAGAGTTTCGGCAGCAAGTCTACCTGCATTACGCATACATTCAAAATCCTCTTCTGAGTGTATAGTAATATTCATACTGTTACTTTTGATTTAACCCAATTATATAATCTATTTATCTTTCCTCCTTGACCAAACATACCAGAATTATTCCTATAAAAAGTATCAATTACTAGCTTTATAGATCCTATAGAAGCAGAAAATACAGGATTTTTATCATATTCTGTGTCAATACCATTTACAAGTAATGGATATCCAATTCTGATTTGCCTATTAAATACATGCCCTGCAATTTCCTTCATGCTTGCTAATTGGCTACTACCTCCAGTAATCACCACTTTATTCACAGGGTCTTTTTGTCTATTTAATTGTTCTTTTACCATTTCAAGTATTTCTTCAACTCTTGGCCTGATAATATTGATAACTTGAGACTTAGGCACTTGAATTGGTTCATCACTTTCATTATTTTGTACCTTAATATATTCACTTTCATCGATTGAGGTTACAATGGTACTACCATATAATATTTTAATGCGCTCTGCATTTTCTATACTGGTGCATAACCCATAAGCAATATCTCGAGTAATATGTATGCCTCCAACTGGTATACTGCTTGCATAAATAAGCTTTCCCATTTTAAATATTCCAATTGCAGTACAGCCACCTCCTATATCCACAATAGCTGTTCCAAGTTCTTTTTCATCTTCACTTAGACAAGCTAATCCTGCAGAATATGAAGAAGCAACACAGCCTGTTATACTTAATCCTTCATTATTTGAAATACAATTTTCAATGTTGGTTAAAGCAGAACGAGAAACTATCACAACATTTACATCAGCTGACAATCTTTTACCATATAATCCATTAACTTCCCTTATATTAGTCATATCATCTAGGTGGTATTTAAACGGTATGTTGTGAATAATAACATTTTCCTCAATATATTTTTCAAATGTTTGCAGAACTACACGTTTTATATCACGCTCGGAAATTTGGCGATTAGCGGAAATAATCTCATTATACACACTGAAAGACGAAACATTACACCCTGCAATATTAATATAAACTTGATCTACAGTTTCCTCCGACATTTGTTCAGCTAAATCGATAGTTGAAGAAATAGAATAGCTCGCATGTTTAACATTCGTAATTGATCCACCATTTATACCTTCTGCTGTTTTGTAACCTGTACCTATTACTTTATAGCTAAGATTACTATTCATTTTAACAATCAAACATATTACTTTTGTTGTACCGATATCTACAATAGCAAATACATTTCTTTTGGGTTTTATGATCACAGCAGAGTACATATTTTTAACCTTACTTTACAATTTATCACTCTCTTTCTTTATAAGCTTACTAGTAATATACCTAGACAACGAGAAAAATGAAATATAGAATTTTAAGTATTATGTCTAAATTACCAATTATTATTGTTCCTGATGAAAGGTTAGTCACGCATTCTCGTGAAGTAACAGCAATAACGGATGAGATTAAAGAATTAGTAGATAACATGTTTGAAACTATGTACAGTGCAGATGGTATTGGCCTTTCTGCTGTACAGGTAGGAGTATTAGAAAGAATTTTTATTATAGATATAAAATCAGATACAGCACTATCAGACGACAATATAGAAGATAAATCAGGCTATCAAGCAACTGGTAAATCTATGACTATAATCAATCCAGAAATTGTAGAATTATCTGAAGAACAAATAGTATTAACAGAAGGTTGTCTTTCAATTCCAGGACAAGCATACAAAATCAAGCGTCCAAAGTACCTTACCTTAAAATATAAGGATATAGATAATACAGAGCAAATAATCAAAGCCACTGGTTGGCTTGCACGTGGCATCCAGCATGAATTTGATCATTTAAATGGAATATTATATATCAAATATCTATCAAAATTAAAATATGACATGGCAATAAAAAAAGCACAAAAAGTTAAAAGGCAATATGAATAATGAGGATTTGGAGTTACTAAAATTTTACCATGAAATCGGCATTGATTGTACAATGAAAGAAGCAAAGGAAGAAGAAGTAGAACCCAATCCTAGTATTACTGCAAGACAGCTCGCAAGCAAATGTTCTTCTATAGAAGAATTGAAACATGTTGTAGAATCATTCACAGGTTGTGAAATCAGAAAAACTTCCATCAATACTGTCTTTGCTGATGGCAGTCCAGATGCAAAAATTATGCTTATAGGTGAAGCTCCCGGCGCAAATGAAGATCTTCAAGGTATACCATTTTGTGGAGCAAGCGGGATATTACTTGATAAAATGTTAAATGCAATTGAACTTGATCGTACAAAGGTTTATATAAGCAATACTGTATTTTGGCGTCCACCTGGCAATAGAAAGCCTACTGATTTAGAACTCGACATGTGTAAACCATTCGTGGAAAAACATATAGCACTTATTAATCCACAAGTTTTAGTCCTAGTAGGTGGCATAGCATGCTACAGCCTTCTTGATCGCACACGTACTATTTCAAATCTGCGTGGTAAATTTTACACTTACACTAATCAATATTTATCTAACCCAATTACTACAACAGTAATCTTTCATCCAGCTTATCTATTACGCCAGCCTTTACAAAAACGTTTGGCATGGGAAGACCTCAAAAAAATTAGAGAATATATAAATACGCTGTAGCTTTTAACCACGTTCTCTAGTCTTTACTGTTAATTGCTGGTCCTTGCCTTCAATACGCTTTTTCCATGTAGAATGAGATCCATTCTCATCACACAGTTCATCCATTGTTAAACGTTTTTTAGTTTGTTCATTATTAATGTCATCAAATGATATAGTCTTTAACTTTTTCCTTTGTGCCTGAGTTAAATCTACTACTTGTGGTTTTACATCTTTCACATTTTTTTCACTCATACTACTAATGTTGTACTCTTCCACCTGCTGCTCTTCTTGAGTTTCTTGTCCTTTAATATTCACACCTTTTGTGATAGGAGCCACTGATACTTGTAGTCTATGCTCTTTCCATTTTGCCAATCCATTACGTCTTGCTTCGTAATCCTGCTGCTCTTCTTGAGTTTCTTGCCCTTTCACATTAACACCTTTTGTCTGATACTCTTTGTCCTCTCTGATGCTTGTTTTGTGTGGCTGACTCAGTTCTTCTATAAGCTTTGAAACCGCATCTTGTAAAAAATCTTCAAGAATTTGTACCGCATTCGCGTCTGCAGATTTTGGATTATTAATCTCTGTTGGAAATTCTCCTGAATCCTGATACTCTTTATTCTCTCTGATGCTTGTTTTTTGTGGCTGACTCAGTTCTTCTATAAGCTTTGAAACCGCATCTTGTAAAAAATCTTCAAGAATTTGTGCCGCATTCGTGTCTGCAGATTCTGGATTATTAATCTCTGTTGAAAATTCTCCTGGATTATGTAAAAATTTTCCTGCAGTGTGCCCTACTTTATTCTCTTTTGTATCTACAAACTTTATATTATTTTCTTGATTGTTTATATCACTCTCCCATGCTCTATCATCTATCACTGGAGCATTTATTGCTTTAGATTCTAGAGATTCCTTTAATTCTGAATGCACATTTAACGATGTGTTCTGAAATATCTTATTACTAGTATCATGAACTGAGTCTAAATTTCCTTCAGTACTAGTATCTTCTAACCCTTCCATACCTTTTTCTAATTTATCTTTTTGTAACAAATCTTCCGGGGTTTGTTCCGCATTCGCGTCTGTAGATTTTGGATTATTAATCTCTGGTGAAAATTCTCCTGGATTATGTAAAAATTTTCCTGTAGTGTGCTCTGCTTTATTCTCTTTTGTATCTACAAACTTTATATTATTTTCTTGATTGTTTATATCACTCTCCCATGCTCTATCATCTAGCACTGAAGCATTGATTGCTTGAGACCCCACAGATTCCTTTAATTCTGAATGCATATTTAACGATGTGTTCTGAGATATCTTATTACTAGTATCATGGACTGAGTCTAATTTTTTTTCAGTAGAAGCAGGTATTTTATATTCTTTAACTTTCTTCTTATATTCAAATTCCTGCTCTTTCTCTTTTAATATGTCAGGATTATACTGCCCACTATTATTCTTTTTGCGTTTTTCCCTAATTGTGCTACGTCTTCTTTTTGGAAATCCTGCAATTTTTGCAGCTCCAGAATCACGGCTTTCATTATCAGACTTAAATGACTTAGAATCATGTAAAAAAGGATGATTAGCTATTTTATTATGAGATTTTTCCTTGCGTAATCCGCCCTGTCTTATAACTTCATTAGAAGGATTATTAGCTATTTCATTATAAGATTTTTCCTTATATAATCCGCTCTGTCTTATAACTTCATTAGAATGCATTTCCTGCTCCAGATTGTTCTCGCGTATTATTTCAGATAAAGATAGACCATTTATTATTACCTCTTTATTTGCACTTAACAATTCATCTTGACTATACTCTTTTAACTTTTGATCAGCTTTGAAATCGACTAATTTAAAACCATCGCTATCAATATTAAGTGTAGCTTCACATTTTTTCCCCTTAACATACCATATTAGATGCTTTTCATATGATCCTTCACGCACAGCATAAGTATAATGCCTTGTACCGTCAGCAGAACGAAACCCATCTATTTTATCCTTACCACTATGCAGCATTGAAAATTCTGTAATTCCATTATTTCTATAGAATTCATTTCGTAAAAACTCACTGACCTTAATTTCTTTTGCATGATCGTCGAGAACAATCTCTATACAACTACCATGTATTGATATGTTTTTGACATCAGAAACATCTAATTGATTTTTAGCATTATTCTTTAATTCCTCTCTGGCGTGTTCACATGAATTATAAAAGTTTTCAGCTTCACTTTTTGGATCTTTAATAAACTTATGAAACTGATTCTTCATAACATCCTGAATCAAATTCTTATCTAAACTAGCTCCATGTATGCTTAATAACTTGACCACTGCTTGAAAAGCAGCAAAATCTTTGCTACTATTTCTCTTGTGATCAAAACTTCTTATAAAATAGACTAATGGAGTAACATTATTTTCATCTTCATGGTTAATATCTACACCAGATCTTAGTACACAATGTATAGCATTTTTGACTACATCTATATTACCTTCACAATTTACAGCATAATGTAGCAGTGATTTTGATTTTACAGGATTTGCGATTAAAACTTTATTCTTTTTAACTTCTGCGTTTTCTATAAATTTAATTATCTTGCTAGCTTCTACTATACCAGTAGATGACTGTATCTCCCCTAGCGTTATCTGTTGTCCTCCCTTTAACGCTGTTTTATCATTAAATGTATATTCTTTAAAATACTTAGATGTACCAAGTAAATTACCATCAAAACTATCATTACTCATATTATACCCACTATTATTCATTTAATAACAAGTATTGGATAATAAAGTTAAATTTCCATAAACTGCATATTTACTAAGTACATCTCTCTAGATTCAAGTCGACTAGATTTAGGCTTAAAGTATTTAACTGTCTTAAACATTTTTTTTAGCTTCTGATAAAAATCTTTATCAGATTCTCCTTGAAAAATTTTGACTACAAAACTACCACCATGATTTAAACAATATTCTGTGAGATTTAACGCAGCTTCACATAAGAGCATAATTCTAGTATGATCAAGAAACTGTAATCCTGAAGTATTAGGAGCCATATCAGATAAAATCAGATCAAATTTCTGATCTTGAAGCTCTTCTTTTAACACTTCAAATTCGTTCACGATATCACACTGAATAAATTGCACTCCTTGAAGTGGATCTATTGGTTTTATATCCACTGCCAGTACATCTCTCGCTTTTTGAGATGCGACTTGTGACCATCCACCAGGATAGGCTCCTAAATCAATAACTTTTTTCCAATTTTGTAGTAGTTTAAACTTGTTATCTATTTCTATCAGCTTATATGCTGAACGTGACTTATAACCATCTTTGGTCGTTTGCTGTACATATTTATCATTCAAATGACGATGCAACCACCTGGTAGAGGATATCCTCCTACCCTTAGCTGTTTTAACCCTAGCTTTTATACTCTACCTATTATTTATGATATTTTTAAGCTCTTTTTCAACAATTTCTTTTACCAATTCATACAGATGCGTATTGAGCCATTCTGACAACTGAGGCTTTAAAAGAGACCTCACCAATTCTTCAACACTTAAACTAGGTCTTTGTTGCTGCAATTTACTATTTATCTTGCTAAGCAGTATTTTTATCTCTTCTATGTTTTCCTTTAACATCAAATTTCCTTCATAACCATCTGTCTTATCGGACTTTTCAGCATGACCATTCAATTTATTATTAAAAACTATTTGCTCTATTACATCATGCTCCTCTTCACTTTCCTCTTTCTGTTTTCCTATTTTTTCTTCTATTGTTTCTTCCTGCTTCTCATTAGATAAATCATTTTTATTTTGTAAATATTCCTCGTTAAGGTATAAAATATCTTCCCTATCATCTAAATTAGCAGACCCAGATATTGCTTTTTTTATATCTTCCAAAATATTTTTCACAGACTGATCATCACTCATAAATTTACGTATTCATATTACCTATAATCTATACTGTTTGTCATAAAAAGTAAATTATAAATACTTATAACATAATTACTCTTTGCTTCTACCAAATCTGAACGTGCTTTAAACAACGCATCTTCAGTATTCAAAAGATCTGTCGTACTCTTTAAATTTAACTCTACTTCCTTTTCAACACCAGCTAGTGCCAATGTTGCTGCTTTCTCTGCTTCCTGACTAGCTTTGATCATAGCTTGTGCAGTTAACATAGTATTCCAAGCATGGATTACTCCTTTTTCTACATCTTTAACTGTCTCGTAATACTCATAAATTAACTTTTTTAAACCCAGTTTAGCTTCACTCACACTTGCAGCATCTAGCCCTCTGTGAAAAATTGGCACAGCAAGATTCATTCCAATATCTACTTTTTTAAATAACTTGCTACCAGGCCCTTGCATTCCAGAAGAATGCATTCCAGAAGAAAGCTGTAGTTCTAAAGAAGGTAAAAACTTAGATTGTGCAGTGATAATCCCATTTCGCTCAGCTTTTCTCTTATAGGTTATCGCTCTTAATTTTAAATTATTATTTTTTGCTAATTGTAAGCACTCACTTAACTCTGGAATACCAGGTAGAAGAAAATCATTAATTTCATACAGGTCATTAGCTTCTTCTCCTATTAAATTGGAATAAGTGATCTTAGCAAGCTGTAATTTACCATTTGCATCCACTCTTTCAGACACAGATGATGAAAATTTTGCTTTTGCTAATGAAACTTCAGTATCTGTAACTTCGCTCAAAGAAAAACGTTTACGCATTCCTGATAAATGCTCTAAAGCAACATGCTCTTTGTGTTCTCTTAATTTCAACATTTCTGTTTTTTGTAAAACATCAACATATGCTTTAACAGCCTCAAGAGCAATTTGTTGTTTCAATTGTTGGAATCCTACCTCTTCTGCTTTTATAAGATAGCGAAACTTACTTAATTCAGAAAAACTACCACTTGTGAACTTGTGTGTCAGCACAAAATGTCCTCTAGATAAATTAAAATCCTTATCAACTGGGTAAGAGATTCCAACTTCCGGTAGAAAATTCGCGAATCCGTGTGCCTTATACTTTTTTTCTAAACTTTTATATCGATATAATTGTGACTTTAGGATTGCGCTATGCGTTATTGCTTTGTTTATTGCACCACTTAAATTAGTAGTATAGCAATTTGTACCCACTACAAGCATAAAAATAACAGTAATCAACTTAGACAATTTAAACATACATTAACTTCACATCCAGATATAATTGCTACCATAAATTACTTTTATAATCAATGATATATTGACCAGTTAAATAATTAAGTGTACCATAGCTAAAGTATACATTTTATTTTATGAAAACCTTTTTCTTGAAGCAAAAACAAATCAATAAAAAATGGGTCATTATAAATGCTGAGGGGGTAGTAGTAGGAAGATTAGCAGCATTTGTTGCAACGCTACTGCGTGGCAAACATAAACCTGAATATACACCTCATATGGATTGCGGTGATAATGTAATTATTGTTAATGCAGAAAAAGTAAAATTTACTGGCAAGAAACTAAAAGATAAAATTTATTATAGGCATACAGGTTATCCTGGTGGTTTAAAAGAAACAACTCCATCTAATATTCTGAATGGTAAATTTCCAGAACGTATAATACAAATGGCAGTAAAAAGAATGCTAGATGATGGTCCTATGGCTCGCAAACGTTTCAGTAATTTATATGTATACTCTGGCCCAGAACATCCACATCATGGCCAGCAACCGCAGGAAATAGATTTTGGTTCTTTAAATCGCAAGAATAAAAAGTAATGGAGTAAATAAATGGAAGTAAGACGTAATATTGATACACTTGGTCGTTCATATGCAACAGGGCGCAGGAAAGAAGCAGTTGCACGGGTATGGATAAAACCAGGCAGTGGCAAGTTTAATGTCAAAAAATCGGGTAGTGGCAACTCTAATATTCAGAAGGAGGATAACCTGATATTATATTTCAAAAGGGAATCGCTATGTCAAAAGGTAAAAACACCGTTTATTCAAACTTCTACACTCAATAGATATGATGTCACAGCAACTGTAAAGGGTGGAGGATTATCAGGTCAAGCAGATGCTTTAGCTTACGGCATCAGCAAAGCTTTAAGCAATATAAGCCCTGATTTGCATTCTGTATTACGTAGTAATGGCTTCTTAACACGAGATTCACGTGTCGTCGAGCGTAAAAAATATGGCCAGCATAAAGCTCGTAAAAAGTGTCAATACTCTAAGAGATAGCCATTATCTGCTCTCCCCTTAATTATTTTCCCATTTTCGTGATCCAAATTTCCATAATCCAGTAAGATATTGTGAACCTTTTCTATTCTAGCTATTGCCCACTCATGCCTATAGAATTGACATACATTATTATTGCTTTTACCTTTTAAATGCTTTACTACTTAATACACTACCACAATTCTTGACTTATATCTGTATATACTTTTCTGCAAGCCTCTGATTTACATTTTTTACATCCTTTCCATATATTTGGCATAACACTCCTTATACTACTTTTATATACTCTAGCCTGTTAATTCCCTTTATGCAATACCCATTATAATAACTAGGATTACTAAGATAGCTTGAGAGCAAATTATTATAAAACTACTCATATGAGCAATCCATCTGATTTGTGTTAGCCATAT
>NZ_MJMG01000007.1:0-55159 GCF_001752665.1 Wolbachia pipientis
ATGTGTACTTCAGTTTCTATATGTATAGTAATTATATCAGCACCTGCATTAATAAAACTTTCAACATGGTTTTTCGGAGAACAAATCATGAGGTGTACATCAAACGGTAGATTACTGTATTTACGTACTGCAGCAATAACACTTGGACCTATAGTGATATTTGGCACAAAAATCCCATCCATAACGTCTATATGTATGTAGTCGATATTAAAACCACTTATCTTTTTAACTGCTTGTCCAAGTTTGGCAAAATCTGCTGAGAGTATAGAAGGTGCAATTTTAATGCTCATTTCTAAAATTTTCAGTATACATCTTGACTTTGCTCATGTTAAATAGCATCTTTATATCACGTGCCCGTAGCTCAGCTGGATAGAGCAGCAGCCTTCTAAGCTGCGGGTCGTGGGTTCGAATCCCTCCGGGCATCCTTTTATATATATAGATTCAATATAAATCTTGTCAGATTTAAATAGATCAATCACACAATCAAAACTATCCTTTTGGTTCCAAGCAAGAGTTACATCACTACCAACCAATCTTTTGACTTCACTATAATTGTTATCATCTATAAACTCTTTATTACTGATAATATTGCTTACCTTGAAATCAGGTAATATTTGTGGTTTGTGTCCTAGGTTATCTATGACTGCATCTGCAAAATCACTCGTTCCAACTTTTTTCTTGCTTGTTTTCTTATTATATACATCAATCGTATGTATGCCATCCTCTAAAGTTTTGAGCCATGCATTGTAAATCAATGTTGCAGTATCAACTTGATCTATATATACAAGCATATGTATAGCAGCGTTTAAAAGTCCAGAAGGATTAGCAATATCTTTACCCGCAATATCTGGAGCAGACCCATGCACAGCCTCAAACATAGCATAATTAGCACCAATATTACTGCTGCCTGCTAATCCAACCGACCCAGAAGCTTGTGCTGCAATATCTGATAAGATATCACCATATAAATTCTCTGTTACAATCACATCAAAATCTTCCGGTCTTGTTGCAATTTTTGCCATTCCAATGTCAACAATATAATGTTCAGCCTGTATATCAGGATAATCTTTTGCAATACTGTCAAATGCTGTATGGAAAGTACCATCGGTCATTTTCATTATGTTATCTTTAGTTAGGCAAGTTACTTTGCTACGGTTATGCTTTTTCGCGTATTCAAAAGCATACCTACATATTTTTTGTGAGCCAGATTTAGTAATAATCTTTGTACACTGATAAGAATTTTGTGTAAGCCTATATTCTATTCCTGTATACACATCTTCTTCATTTTCACGTATTATTATAATATCAAATTTATTAAATTTATTTTCTATAACAGGAGAATATGACATGCACGGCCTTATATTGGCATATAATTCAAGTTTTTTTCTTAATGCTACATTTAAACTCTTATGGCCTTTACCCTGAGGGGTGGTTATAGGAGATTTTAATAATATTTTTGTTCTTTCAATTGATTGCCATCCACTAGGAGAAATTCCATGTACCCACTCTTTATTGTACAAACGTTCACCGATTTCAATAACTTCTACTGATACTTTTGCTTCTGACTCTCGTAATATTGATAATACTGCTTCCATTATTTCTGGCCCAATGCCATCCCCGTACGCAACTGTGATTGGTATAGACATAGTTTACTTGTAATAAATACTTAAATACTAATTTAAACAGTAGAATAACACAAGTACGATATTATCCTAAACTTCTGTAACACAACATTATGTAATACAAATTTTTAATAAAAGTTTTCTTATTCCAAAGCCATTATCTAGTGGTAATTTCTTAGAACCTGTACGCGGTCTAAAAGAAAAGGTAAGAAAAGAATATAAGTCCAAGCGATATAAGTAAAGAGCAGTTCGCAATCATATTGCCAGAGCTTGAATCTTGTAGCAAGAAGAGAAAACCAAGGAAGGTGGGATGTATTTTGTGGAGTGTTGTATGTTTTGAGAAGTGGTTGCCAATGGGGAATGTTACCGAAAGAATTTCCAAAGTTGTTATAATTACTTCAAGAAGTGGCAGGAATAACTGATCGGAGCAGTACTATAGAAATGATGCAAGAGGAAACCTTTTAGAGATCAAGAGTTGACTCAGGGAGAGAATTTTGCAACTAAGATAAAAGAGATGATGTATGCAACTGTTGAGGTGGAAAAACTGCGAGAAACAGTTCAACACTAGCCTGCAAATGGTTGTTTTAGCTTTTGCTCTTTTACTTCTCAAAAGATTATGAACAGGTTCTAAAAGATTTAATATAAAATGTCTTTATTAGAAAGCAGAGTTTTGCTATTCTGAAACTTTAAAGGATTTTAAATTGATGAATATACCAAAAGACAAATTTTTATTCCTTGCACTCGGGGGAGTAGGGAAAATTGGGATGAATGTTAGTTTGTACCATTACCAAGGCAAGTGGATCATGGTAGATCTCGGGATAGGTTTTGCAGATGAGACTATGCCCGGTATTGAGTTATTGATTGCCGATATAAGCTTTATTGCTCAGAGAAAAAAAGATTTACTTGGAATAATTATTACGCATGCTCATGAGGATCATTGTGGTGCAATTCCTTATTTATGGGAAGCATTAGAATGTCCAATCTTTGCCACAAGATTTACAGTTAATTTTATAAAGGAAAAGCTAAAGGAATTTCAACTAGAAGAAAAAGTACCATTAAAACAAATAGATGTGCATGGTACAATTAACTTATCTCCATTTACTATTGAATTTATTAATGTTACACATTCGATCACAGAAACAAACTCATTGCTGATCACTACTGAGGTAGGGAAAGCATTACATACAGGTGATTGGAAGTTTGATCCAACACCAGTTATTGGTCCGACTTCTAATATAGAACGTTTTCAGGAAATTGGTAAACAGGGTGATCTGCTTGCTATAATATGTGATTCGACAAACGTGTTAGGTAGACACTCTCCTGAATCAGAAGGCGGAATTTACAACAATATTTATAATATAATAAAAAGCTCTAAAAGCTTGGTCGCTGTATCATTATTTGCATCTAATGTAGCACGAATTGAAACGATCATACAAGTTGCACAAGCACTCAATAGAAAAGTGGCTTTATTAGGAAGATCATTATGGAGAATAGTCAAAGTTGCGCATGATAGTGGTTATTTAACACACTTTACTGAATTTTTAGAAGCAAAGGAAGCAGCTAACTTACCTAGAAATGAAGTCGTATTAATATGTACTGGATGTCAAGGTGAGCCACTTGCAGCAACGGCAAAGCTTGCATCAAAAAGTCATAAGGCTTTCAAGATGCAACATGGTGATACTATTATATTTTCATCTAAGATTATTCCTGGAAATGATACACAAGTACATAATATACTTAATGCTTTTGTTGAAATGGGAGTAGAAGTTATCACTGAAAAAACGGCGCACGTACACGCATCCGGCCACCCAACGCGTGAAGAATTACAAGAAATGTATACCTTAGTAAAGCCTAGAATTTCTATACCGGTTCATGGAGAATATATTCATATGCATGCACATATAAAGTTTGCCAAAGAGTGTGGTGTGGAAAAGGCAATAATGGTTAAACCAGGATATGTTATTGATCTTGAAAACGGAGAGAAAATTAACGCAACCAATGTTGATTATTTTGGTATTGATGGTAAGTTGCTGCGTCATCCAAATAGTTCAGTCATGCACATGCGTAGAAAAATGAGAGATGCTGGTATTATACTAATATCAGTAATTACAAATAAAAAAAATAGATTACTTAACAAACCTAGAGTATATGCACCTGGTGTATTCGAGTTACCTAATGATATGTTTATTGTACAAAAAATTATCGAGAAAGTTGAATTAGCGTTCAACGCATATAATGTAGAAAAGATAAGAGAAAAAATTAGAAGTTCTGTGTACAGTGTATTAAATCAGTATTTATCAAAGAAACCGGTAATTGAAATACAAGTAGAACGAATATAAATGAAAAGGATAATATTATTTATTTTAGTACCTATTATTTGTTTTGCTCAGGATATTTTATATGTTACTGTGAGCAAAAACAGTATTGATAATATTAAAATTGTTATATCTTCTGCTGTATACAAGACAGATCTCGAGAAAAATTTTAGCGAAAAGATTACAAATGTTGTTGAGGCCAACTTGTTAAATAGCGGTTTATTTAAAGTAAAACGTGCTACTGCTTCACAAGTGGTAGGAGATATATCACTCACTATAAATTTAAGTAAATTTTCAGATCAACAATTAGAGCTATCATTTTCCCTGTTTGATCTTTTCATGAAAAAGGAATTAATGAATAAAACAATGATTTTATACCAAAAAGATTGGAGAAAAATGGCTCATCTTATTTCAGATATGATCTATAGCAGGTTAATTGGTGAAAAGGGACATTTTAATACAAAAATAACTTATATCGCTGAAGAAAGAGGTCAAAACAATAAATGTATACGGAAAATTGTTGTGATGGACCAAGATGGAAGCAACGTAAAATACTTAACAAATGGTGATAGATTTGTCTCTACACCAAGATTTTCTCCTAATGGTGAAAATATTGTGTACATATCGTACTATAATGGCAGAAGTTATATAATATTAAAGAATTTAAAAAACAATACAGAATCAGTAGTTAGTGCATTTGAAGGTGTACTTTCTGGCCCACGGTTTGCACCTGATGGGAAATCTCTACTTGTTTGTTGTTCATCTGGAAGCAGTACAAATATATTATCTCTGGATTTGGCCAATCACCGTATTAGCAAAATTACTAACAATACATCAATCAATACTTCTCCGTCTTTTTCTCCAGATCAAAATTATATAGTTTTTAGTTCTGATAGTAGCGGGAGTCAACAGTTATATATAATGAATATGGTAAATCAGCAAACCAAAAGGATAAGCTCTAATAGTGGAAACTATTCTACTCCTGTTTGGTCACCAAATGGTGATTTAGTTGCTTTTACAAAAAGTAAAGCAGGAAAGTTTTATATAGGTGTAATGAAGCCTGATGGCAAAAAAGAACGTTTACTTTCAGAGGGATATAAGATTGAGTCACCAGCATGGTTACCAAATGGAAGGGAAATGATTTTTACAAAGACAGAGCCCAGTAATATCTCTCAATTATGTTTAATTGATTTATTCAAACAGAAGCATAAAATTATTTCTACTCAAACAAATGCTTTTTTAGCAGATTGGTCACATTTCTAAAATCTGTTTTTTTGTGAAAAATTTATGCAAAAGCAAAGTTCTTAAACCCAAGTATGAGTTTACACTGAACTGTTCAAAAAATGGTACATTTGCTAGAGAAAAAGGATTGAATAACAAGAAGAAAATGCTCTAGATAATGGTGGCAAGCAACCACCTGCATTATTTATTGCTGCTGATGCACAGTGCATAAATCCTTTTATAAAGCGACATCAACCCTTTTTGACTTATAAATTATCATTTTAAAATTAGTAAATAACATTATAATTACTGTTTTATATTTTATTGTTAATGAGTAAACTCATAGCTGTATTATTTGCAATTATTGCTTATACTCTCACTAATCAAATCATACTTGAAACAGCAAAGTTATTTAGTGACGTATTTATCAGTTTGCTCAAATTAATCAGTGTACCGCTAGTTTTTTTCTCAATAGTTTCTACGATTTCAGCATTAAAAGACTCTTCCGAAATAAAAAGTTTATTAAGGTGGGTAGTATTTTATACCTTGTTGACAACAATTATAGCTGCATCCATAGCATTAGTATTATACTTACTTATTAACCCAAAGATTTCCACAAGTGATACTATGGAAAAAGTAAACATAAATAATTATAATTATTTATCACATTTAAAATCTCTAGTGCCTTCTAATTTTATTCAAGTCTTTCTGGAAAATAATATTATTGGTAGTGCATTTATAGCCTTTTTAGTAGGCTTTGCTATTATTGCGCTACCTCAAGAGAAACAACATATATTACAGCAAGTATTTTCCGCACTTTTCGATATGCTACTCAAAATTGTTCAGATGCTGTTAACATTTATACCTGTTGCCATGTGGTCTTTCATTACATGTTTTCTCTATGACTTAAAAAGTAGCAATGAATTTTATAGCCTTTTATGGTATTTTGTTTGTATAATGTCTGCAAATCTTATTCAAGCATTTGTAGTGCTACCAGCACTTATGTGGTACAAAGGCATTTCTTCAATACATACATTAAAAGGGGTAATGCCAGCATTAATTCTTGCATTCTTTTCTAAATCATCAAGTGCAACATTACCGACAACCATAGAATGTGCATACAGTAAGCTTAATATACCAAAAAAATTATCATCATTTGTGTTACCTATATGTACAACAATTAACATGAATGCATGTGCTGCATTTATTATTATTACTGTTCTATTTGTGTCAGAAACTAATGGCTATATATTTTCCTTAGGTGAAATGTTTAAATGGATTCTTCTTGCAACAGCTGCAGCAGTTGGTAATGCAGGAGTACCTATGGGGTGTTATTTTATGGCTACTAGTTATCTAGTAGCCATGAATATTCCTGTACATATTATGGGACTTATTTTACCAATTTATGGGGTAATAGATATGTTTGAAACAGCAATAAATGTGTGGTCTGATATTTGCATTGTTCAAGTAATTAATAAAAAATATAATAAAATATGACATTAAATTTAATAATAAAAGAACTTGAAGAAAGTCATGCAGTTCTACATGGACATTTTGTGTTATCATCTGGATTACATAGCGGTACATATATACAGTGTGCCAAAATTTTTGAATACCCAGAAAGGGCTGTCAGACTATGCACAATGCTGGTAGATAAAATAAAAAGTGCATTACATGATAAGGTAGATCTGATACTATCACCTGCTATTGGTGGAATAATTGTAGGTTATGAGATTGGACGACAGCTTAACCTTAGAACAATGTTCTGCGAACGTGTGAGCGGCAATTTTAAGCTACGTCGTGGCTTTGAAATCGAACAAGGCAATAAAATATTACTCGTCGAAGATGTAATAACTACAGGAAAATCATCACTTGAAGCTGTAAAATGTGCAGAGGCACAAGGTGGTCACATTGTTGCTGAAGCAGCATTAATACAGAGAAAAAGTAAAATAAAGATGCCATTCCCTATTATTCCACTTATTGAACTGAATATAAACGATTATAACGAGACAGATGTTCCTGATACATTAAAGAAGTTACCTATCAGTAAACCAGGAAGCAGGGAATACTTGAGAGGGAATACTTGAGTTAGAAACTATTTTAGTTTAGAGCACTCCGGTCTTGCTTCATGCTTAAATTTGAACTATAAATTTCCATTTTATAATTGGGTGAGTTCTTAATCTGTAGCTTCTACTCTTATTCTTTTAAAGTATACATTATTTCTGTATAATTAATAATTGGATAAACTTGTATGTTAGAGAAATTTCAAATTAAACCTTTATTGCAAGATAAGTCTCCATCTGAAACCAAAGCTGTAGTTGCCATGTCTGGTGGAGTAGATAGTTCTGTTGTAGCAGCTCTATTATGCAATCTTGGCTATCAGGTAATAGGTATAACGTTGCAGTTATATAGTAGTAGTAATAGTAAAAAAAAAGGTACATGTTGTGCTGGACAAGATATATATGATGCTAAACGTGTCGCTGAAAGTATAGGATTTCCACATTATACCTTAAATTATGAAGAAATATTTAAACAGGAAGTAATAGAAAGTTTCGTAGATACCTATATGCAAGGCAAAACTCCTATACCGTGTGTTAAATGTAATCAAACAGTAAAATTTCGTGATTTGTTAAAAATTACAAAAGATCTTGATGCTGACGTATTAGTTACAGGACACTATGCAAGAAGAGTAGAATACAACGGTAAAATAAAACTGTGTAAAAGTATTGATAAAAACAAAGATCAAAGTTATTTTTTATTTGCAACAACTTTAGAACAATTAAAATTTATACGTTTTCCATTAGGAGAGTTTCATAAAAGCAGTGTGAGGGAGAGTGCAAAATACTTTGGACTTACAGTCTCTGATAAACCAGATAGCCAAGATATATGTTTTGTTTCTGAAAACTATAATAAGACAATAGCTATATTAGCTCCACAATCTATACGTAAAGGTAATATAGTAAATATGAATGGTAAAATTTTAGGTGAACATAATGGCATAATCAATTTTACAGTTGGGCAAAGAAAGGGCTTGGGAATTTCACATAGTGATCCATTAKATGTAGTAAAAATTAATGCAGAAAATAATGAAGTAGTAGTTGGTCCTGTTAATGCGCTAGTACAGAAAAAAATCTTTGTCGAGGCACTAAATTGGCTAGAACTGCCAGAAGAAGGACAGAAGGTAACTGTAAAACTTAGGTCATCACATATTGGAAGCCAGGCAAATATATATTCAACTGATACGAAAAACAGAGTATGTGTTGTTTTAAATGATGATTACTTTGGTATTAGTCCAGGTCAAGCTTGTGTAGCATATAATGATGAACAGGTAATTGGTGGTGGCTGGATTTGTAGATAAGACTTGTAAAATATGAATAATGTAGAAAAAAATAAACTGTTGGAGTCAATAAAAGATAAAAGTTACTTCAACAAAGCAAAAGAATGGTACTACCATAGGTACTTATTCTGTATTACAGAAAGAGCATGGCTATTGCTAATAGTATTGTTTTTATTAGTATGTGTATCTTTATTAACAATGAACATATATTTATTATTTCCTATTACAAAACATCCAAATTTTGTCATATATGCGGCTCACGCAGATGATGAATTCTCTCTAAAAAAAAAGCTCAGTGTTAGTCACAAAGAAAATGAACATGTTACTATAGCGAGGTATTTAGTACAAAAATATATTGAACTATATGAGGCTTATCAAGTTGTAGAAACGTCATTGCAAGAAAACTTTATAAAAAATCATTCTATACGTCAGGTGCATAAAAATTTTCATGAAAAAATGCTTAATGAAGTAAGTACACATCCAAAAAAAGTTCTACATACAGAGGTAAGAAAATTATCTGTTGAGCAGCCAATTCTTAATCTTGAAATGTTTACTGGTAATGCCACAGTCACTTTTATCACTGAACAAAATAAAAAAACTATGGAACAAACCGTAGAAGTTAACTTTACTCTATCAAATATACAAGAAACCCTGAACAGGGTTACACCTTTTAGATTCATAGTTAAAAATTATGAATTAAAAAGTGGGTAGCCTGTAGCCAAGTTTCTTTTCCAGCAGCTTTATTATTCTATAGTTAGCCGGAGTACTTTCAGCAGATTTTGCAAGGAATAAAGGGCTAAATCCAAGGTTACTTAAAATATTCACGTTTGCATTTGCTTTGAGTAATTCCTTAACTACATTTTCATAATTCAGCATACATGCTAAATGTATTGCCGTATATCCATTGTGATTTTTAGCATTAACATCTGCTCCCTTTTCTATTAACAATTTTACATTTTGTACTCTTCCTAAAAGCGTTGCCTTATGTAATGGTGTCTCCTTTTCGCTTCCCCTGCTATTTACGTCTGCACCTCTTGCGATTAATAATTTTACTGTTTTTGCATAGGTAAATTTAACAGCTAAGTGCAACACTGTATCTCCTTTTGTGTCTTTTTTATTTATCCCTTGAAATGATCTTTGTGATAATTCTTTAAGTACAGTCTTTAAATTATGTTTAGTATATTTCATAGTTTCCCTATAAAAACAGGCTTTCTTTTTTTATATCGCCATGTTCATATTAATTTCTGTGAATAAAATATGGTTTGAGTTACTGACAGTTTTACTTTTTTACGATTACGCATAGCTATTCCCCCTTTTTATAGTAGTTGCATTTTATTCTATTTATATTAGAATAATTGATTATATTTACTACTACTATATTCTACTATGACAGGAAGTAAAGAACTTTTTTACAATCAATGCGCTAAATAGTGGAAAGACCCTAAGTATGTATTTGCATTTCTTTACAAAAAATAGATGATATAATTTATTTATTTAATTACAAGTATGAATGAGGTTGTTACTTTTGGTTGTCGTTTAAATTTTTATGAAAGCGAATTAATTAAAGAAGCATTAAAGAAAGCACAAAGAGAAAATGTTGTTGTTGTGCATAGCTGCGCAGTAACAAATGAAGCAGAACGTCAAGTTAAACAAAAAATACGTAAAATTCATAGAAATAATCCAGACAAAGAAATTATTGTGGCAGGATGTGCTGTTCAATTAGATCCTGAAGCTTATATCAATATTCCCGGTGTAAGCAAAGTATTAGATAATCAAAATAAATTGAAAATTGAAAGCTATATAATAGATAATACTAGTACTTTTTCTGATGACCAAAAACCCCTAATAATTAATCAATTTCAAGAAAAATCAAGAGCATTTATTGAGATTCAAAATGGTTGTAATCATAGTTGCACGTTTTGTTCAATTACTCATGCTAGAGGAAATAATCGTTCTGTGCCAATAAATAATATTATAGAACAGATAAAGATTTTTGTGGAAAACGGATATCAAGAAGTAGTGCTGACAGGAGTTGATATAACCGATTTTGGTAGCGATTTATTTGGTAAACCATCTCTTGGCATGATGATTACAAGAGTATTAAAAGATATACCTGAATTAAATAGATTAAGACTTTCTTCCATAGATGTTTCTGAAATTGACCATGAATTACTTGATCTCATGGTAAATGAACCTAGATTAATGCCTCATTTTCATCTCAGTTTACAATCAGGTAATAATCTTATATTAAAAAGAATGAAACGACGGCATAATAGAATACAAGCAATAGAATTGTGTCATAAAGTTAAAAATTTAAGACCTGATGTAGTATTTGGAGCTGACATCATTGCTGGATTTCCCACAGAAACCAAAAAAATGTTTCAAGATACAGTTGATATGCTTAAAGAAATAAATGTAATTTATTTACACGTTTTTCCATATTCTGAACGTAAAAACACTCCTGCAGCAAGGATGCCACAAGTACCAGAAAATATACGTAAAGAGAGAACAAAATATTTAAGAGAAATGAATAAAGAAATAATGAGCAACTTTCTACAGTCTTTAGTAGGTACTACACAAAGTGTTTTAATTGAGCAAAATTGCATTGGAAGGGCGGAAAACTTTGCATTGGTAAAATTAGCATCAACACTACCTGCTAAGAGCATGATAAAAAGTAATATAAGAGCAACACAAGATAATTTTTTAATAGGAAATATTTCTGTTTAATTTTCTAGCAAAACCTGTTATAATACTACAATATAGTTAAAAGATCGTGAAGATTCTGTCAATTAGGCGCTATCTGGTTGTTTTATGTTTATTGGGTTACCATAATCTCAATGCCTCCATAGAGAGGGTTACCCTTGACGTAGACCAAAGAGTAGCAGATTTACGATCCAATGTTTCAGGTATTTCAGAAGATCTATCATCTGCCACACAGTTTAGAGAAGAGCTGCCGGTCTCTTCAAAAATAAAACTGCACCATAAGAATCACTTTTATGTTAGCTTTAGTGGAGGTAAAACATATGATGACAATTCGGAAGTATTTGTGAATGGTATACGAGCTATAGGAGATAGGATGTTAACTCTTATAGATGGCAACAGTTGGTCTTCTATCATAAAAAATATACTCACTGGTGAAATTAATGCTATCAGTCAATTTGATGGTAAAATTAATTTTCAATGGCTTGGTCATACATCTCTAGGATGTCATATTGGAGAAAATGGAAGAATTGACTATGAGATAATAAATTTTAAGATGAGTATTCAGGACAATAAGCTTATATTTGATAAGTCAGCAAGCATATTTGCATTTTTATTCAACCTATATTATAGCCCACACATCAAGGACACAAAGCTTTCTCCATATATCAGTTTTGGTATAGGACCAACAATCTTTAGACTTCAAAGGATTAATAAACCAACTAACACAATAGTACCGTTAAATCTGCCTTGGTATGCATACCAAGTAAGGCTTGGTATTGATTATGTCGTAGTACAAGATCTAAGCGTTTTTCTTGGTTACCGTTATTTTAATATTCCTATACCTCTTGCAAACCGTATATCTACTCATAATATTGAAGCTGGAATAAGATTGCATTTTTAGAAGGACGAGATACCAGCAGTTACCAATCCATTATCTTCTCTTACCTTGCCACCACAGCTTTCTTGTAGAAAAAGCCCGCCAAGCAAAATTTTGTATTTATTAGTGCTGCCATCATAAATTATTCCTCTATGTCTACCTGCAGCAAGGTATGTAAATCCTAAAACCGTTGAACCAAGAGAACATACATTAGTTATTGACAATTTATTAAGTAAGTTACCACTTACATCTATTAAGCCTTCTTCACGATTTTTTACACGCATTTTTATGCAACGAGATCGAGAATCCTCAAAAAATGCGCCCCTCTTTTCTTCTGCCCAAAAAGTTTCTCTCAGAGCTGGAGCATCTACTGCAGCTGCTATAACCTTATTCTTGTGTAACAGACAAACTGATATTGTAAAATAAACTATACAATTAATAAAATTTGTTCTGCCCTCTATTGGAATAGTAAGCCAAGTATAATCTTCTTCATTGATTGTGAAGTCATCATCTTCAGATACAATTTGATAATCTTTTCTATAGTTATATAGTGTAGTGTATATAGTTTCCTTAGATCTCGAATAAGTTTTGTTAATAAAATCTGCTGATTTAACATTAGAGATCTGCAATTCGTTAAAATCACGCATCACTTGCCTGGAAGCACGACGTATAGAATCGAGCATTGCATCGATTCTTGGTGATAAAATAGACATTTTACTCTTTTACTCGTTCATAATAACTATCACTAAGTGTATGCACTACAACTTTATCTCCTTCTTTTATAAACTGTGGTACATTAATACGTATACCATTTTCTAGAATTGCAGGCTTATAAGAAGCAGTAGCAGTTTGCCCCCTAATTGTAGATTCAGTATCATTTACAGTAAGAGTAATATAATCAGGTACGTGTACTGAAATTACTTTGTCTTGATAGGTTATAACTTTAATTTTCATGTTATCTTGTAAATATATTTTGTTTTCCCCTAATAGATCTAAATCTATGATGATTTGCTCGTAAGTTTCAGGATGCATTACATTCATGACACTGCCTTCAGTAAAAAGATAAGTATATTCTTCTTCATCTAAGATTGCCCTTTTGATTGATGCATCAGAACGAAACCTTTCATAATGTTTAGCACCAGTTTTTATATTTTTCATCTCAGCTTGTATATACGCACCACCTTTGCCAGGTTGAGTATGCATAATACTTACTACTAAAAATAGACCATTATTATACTCAAGTACATGACCGGGTCTTATATCGTTAGCTTTTTCTGCCATATCATTATTTATAAACTTATTAGGTATTATAAATAGGTTTATGTGTATATCAAAGCTTTTGTTAATCAATAAACTTAGGCATATTTAATACTATATATCTTTCCATCATATTGATATATGGAAATATTTCCTGTGTAAAAGGCATCATAATACTTTTTTTTGTATTGACCATCTGAATTTCCAATATATCATCTGAACCAAAATTGTGCACAGACTGTACATGACCATACAATTCATTACTTTCTAATCTAACCTCCATATTTATAATGTCATTATGATAAAACTCATTCAAGTTATCTAACATTGGTAGCTTATCTCTGGCTATATATAACTTTTTATTTCTACTTGATTCAGCCTCATTACGAGAAGTGATACCATTTATTGTAGCTATCACTAAATTACTACTAACTACAGACAGTAAATTTATTGTATAACCCCTATTATCATCATCTATTAACTCACCATATAAACTAATATTTTCAGATTTCTCTGTGAAAGTTTTGATCTTCACAGCTCCTTTGATTCCATGCGGAGAGAGAATAATTCCCAAACATACTTTTGTTAAAGTTACCATAATAAAAGAACTAGCAGTTGATCTTAAAAAGAAAAAATAAACTTGCCATATTTTGTTCTACATTTCCTACTGCTGCTTTACACTTTATATTGCTCATATTAGCCCAAGCATGAATTTCCGATTTCAGCGTTCATAACTCACTTTTTACTTTCTACAATACGCTTTTCCCATATTGTAAGAAATCACTATTGCTGCCACAATAACAAGAATCATACAGGTTGAACCTTATTGTTGACATACATTACCCAATGGTATATCGTATTAACATACGTGTAAATACTTTCTCCTGATTTTATAGCTAGAAAGTGTAGCTAATGTTTTATGTTGTAAGAGTAGAAGAGTTTACGTGCAAWGGCACTCAAGTAATGGGGTATTAATATGAGTATAGAATGCAAGAAGTCATCGTTTTGCAAATCATTTGTAGTTATTTACGCTATGTTACTGTTTTCACAGCAGTCTATGGCTAACACGTTTTATTTTGGATTAGATTGCCACAAGCCACTGTTTGAGTGGACAGGCCCAGTCACAGTAAAAGAATCTGGAGCTGTTGAAACCAATTACACATTTGACGCAAGAAATCTCGCTGTTCTTATCAATATTGATACTAAGAAAATCACGAATGATAATAGCATCTCTATACTACATCCACATTTCTATAGTGCCAGATTAGGTCATCAAAGCAAAATTAATAATACTGTGAGTTATATGGTAGAATTAGAAGGAATATCATATCAGAGTAATAGTACATATAGTACATATCGTGTTAATCATATTGATACGCCTGATATGCAGACTAATATACATAACTTATCTGGCATAGTAAATGCTTACTTTTCTTGGCAGTTAAATAGTTTTTCACTTATAAATCCTTATATTGGTGCAGGAGTTGGTGCTGTATATATACACAGAAAGCTATCTCAAGCCTACTTACCAGTTGAAACTTGGGGTATCGTTTCAAGTTCCCAAAAATAAAAATATAGATATGTATATTGGGGCAAGGCATGTTGGTATTATTGGTGGTAAATTTAACTGTAAGCTTGACAAGGTAAGACGGACTTATCAGCGCTGTTTTGTTGACAGAGTCACACGACCGGTAGAAGAAAAAGAAATAAAAGAAGAAATAGAGATACAGAATAGTTTTTTCGGTACATTAGGGGCAGAGTTTGGTCTAGTTTTTCATTTTAAGCAAAATGTAGAAAATACATAAATTCACTCACTACACTTTAGATAATAGATCTTTTGTTCCTCTGACTGTCTGGATAGTCATCACACAGTTTCTACTTCTACAACTTCAGGTATATAATATCTTAACGTATTCAGTACTCCTTCTTTTAAAGTACTAGCAGCACTTGGACATCATGCCGTGCAATTCAACAAAGACTATGCCATCCTTAAATCCACTAAACTTAATATTGCCACCATCTTGAGCTACAGCAAGTTTTATATAACTTTCCAATAATTCTTTTTACAATCTCTATATCATACTTAAAAATTTTTCGTACATCATCTCTTCTTCTGCATCTAGAGCTTTATTACCAGAAGTAAAGTGGTCTATAATAGTAGTTAAAACTTCTACTTTTAATAATCCCAATTGATGGTACACTAAAGTAATGATCAAGTAGTTGATCACAATGAACTATTAAGTATATATAATATATTTTTGATGAGGTGTTTAAATGGTCGATTTATTAGGTAATGGATTTTATGAAGAGGATGCAGAGTATTACATGTCTATCACGCGTGATGGATGGTTTCCTGCTTATCAACATGACTGTTATGGTCATTATGATCACGGTACTATGTATAATAATGGTGAAAGTCAAGTAATGCATTTTGATAATATCAAAATTTCTGGTTACGATCGATCTGATCCAGGATCTATGAAATTAACGTTAGACTTGGACAATTTCAAGCTTACAAGGGACAAAAGTTTTCCTGAAGAACATGTAAACAGTCATACTTATCAAGTAATGTGTGGAGCTGAATTTAGTAAAAACTACGGTATTGCTTTAAAAACTGGTTTTGCTTCCATCCCATCCGTTAATTATTATCCGCCAGAACATAATTATAATGAATATAAACTTTCAGTAGATGCAGAAAGCATATCTTGTGACGGTACTGAATTGAAATTCGATACAGTATCAAAAGGTAAATTGTGGGGCGAAAATAGAGATAAGTTTAGTATTCGTAAAGTCGATACGACTAAATATATTAAACTTGATCTGAGGTAGATGTGGCAGGGTTTAAAACAGCATATTTTATAGATTTTATGAGGTGGAGTGCACTGTAGGATGTGCTGTAAATTCTATTTCTAAGGTTAAAATATTTTGCAGCTTTATCTCTATCGCCTTTAGCAATTAACTTAATTATCGCTGCTTCAATCACTATAGCATTTGGAGTTTATTTATTATATTAGTTGTTATGTAGGCAAAAGAGATCTTTTGAGCCAAAGATTACCTTAAATTAGGTATACTTGATTATAGGACCTGTAGCACTATTATCTATCAGTTGTGTGTATTTCATGCTCAACTTCCCTACGGCAAATGAAAACTCCTGACGTTCTAGTCTGCTGCTATGTACTTGCTTTATCTAGTTGTGTATTAGGGTTACTTCTAAGCTCCGCATCTTTATCTCCATCAATGGCTGGCACTATCTGTTTTCCCTACTGCATTAATAGTAAGATCTGATCACTGTAATGAAGAAAAAGCAAAAGCACTCGTAGATATTTTGCTGTATACAGTAGTTGCTGCTGGTACGACTACCGTTGTAAATTCTGTATTTCCTTATGTGTATGAGTTGCATATAATAAAGATTGTAATGTTGCAAGATAGAGTTTAAAGCTCCAAGATATATGATGAAATTATCATCTCTATTTTTGCTCTTAGACTATCTACCTTGAGTGAGTAATCCTACTATCTTGGGTTAATAATTCTAATTTTTCTATAATATTATCCCTCATAATTATTTCTTCCGTACCGGTATCCATATCTTTGATTTTAAATGTCTTATTACCTAGTTCTTCATCACCAAAAATTAAAGCAACTTTAGCATTTACTTGGTGTGCTTTTTTCATTTTAGATTTCAGCGTGCTGTCGTAATCATACCTAGAATATAACCTACTTTTACGTAATTTATCTGTAAGCACCAAAGAGTATACTTCAGCTTGTGCCCCTATCGGGATTAAATAGATAGGCCTTGGTTCTTTTGAAGAAAAGTTTATTAATTCCATTATACGTTCAATTCCACCTGCAAATCCTACAGCTGGAGTATATTTTCCTGCTATTATGGTATCATATCTTCCACCAGCAAAAACAGCTCCTTGAGAGCCTAGATCTTGAGTAACAAATTCAAATACAGTATGGCAATAGTAATCCAAACCACGCACTAACTTACTATTTATAGTATAAGATATACCTAAACATTGCAATCCATTTAATATCTTATCGAAAAAAGATAGAGATTCTTTTGTATAATAGTTATCAATTTTAGGTGCATCATGAATTATTAATTGATCTTTCTTATCTTTAGAATCTAATATTCTTATCGGATTTTTAGTCAACCTATTTTTACTATCTTCTGATAAATCATCGGTATACTTTTCAAAATATGATACAAGAGCTTTTCTATATCTAATTATTGTTTCATTGTCTCCCAACGAATTAATTTCAAGCTTAGCATTATCATTGATACCAAATTTAATCAGCAAGTGCTGGCTAAGAGATATTAACTCAATATCAGATCTAGGATCTGCTAAACCAAAAACTTCAAAATTTATTTGATTAAACTGTCTCTGCCTACCCTTCTGCGGCCTTTCATAACGAAAAAGAGGACCTGATGAAAATAACCTAACAGGAATCTGTAGTTTTTTATGCTTTAGGAGCCTCATAATAGCTGCAGTAAATTCTGGGCGTAAAGTAATACTCTTTCCACTTTTATCTTCAAAAGTATACATTTCCTTAGTAATAATATCTGAGCTCTCGCCAAGGGTTTTCATGAAAACTTCTGTGTACTCAAGTATTGGAGTCTCTACAGGAATAAAGCCATATAATCTAGAAACATTATGCGCAGTGTCTTGTATATATTTAAACTTATACCAATCATCAGATAATAGATCTTTTGTTCCTCTGACTGTCTGGATAGTCATCACACAGTTTCTACTTCTACAACTTCAGGTATATAATATCTTAACGTATTCAGCACCCCTCCTTTTAAAGTACTAGCAGCACTTGGACATCCTGAACAAGCACCGTGCAATTCAACAAAGACTATGCCATCCTTAAATCCACGAAACTTAATATCGCCACCATCTTGAGCTACAGCAGGTTTTATATAACTTTCCATCAATTCTTTTATTCTATTTACAATCTCTATATCATTCTCATCAAAAAATTCTTCATACGTAATCTCTTCTCCTGCGTCTAGTGCTTTTTTACCAGAAGTAAAATGGTCCATAATAGTAGTTAAAATTTCTACTTTTAATACATCCCAATTAATTGTATTAGACTTTGTCACTGAAATAAAATCGTGGCCGAAGAATACTCTTGTTATATGTTCTATTTTAAATAAACCTTCTGCTAATTCAGAGTTTTTTGCTTCTTCTATACTTGCAAAATCAGCATTCTTTCCTTCATCTAAAATAGTAAAGCCAGGAAGAAACTTGAGAGTATTAGGATTTGGTGTTTCTTCAATTTGAATGAACATATCAGTATTTTATATTATTTTGTCTAATTATAAAATAATAGTAAAACAGATGCTATTAGTTTTTATACCAACTAAATCGTTTGACTTTAAAATAAGCAGATTGTTCTTACCACTTTTCTATATTAATACGCCCACTACTACATTTACTTTTTATTTTTTCGTAAATAGCATTGTGATTCTTTTAGAATTTTTTGTGACAAAATGCATAAAACCAAAAATGTAATTACCATCTCTACATACGTATTACAACTATTATTCTTAAGCCTTTAACTATTGCTTTTAATTTACACAAAATTCCTTAATGGTATAAAATAGAACATTTAGTGAATAATCATCGGACATATTATGTTCTGCTGATTTTATTAAGTGTACTTTTACATCATTTGATTTGACCTTTTCCGCTATTTTCAATGAAGTATAATATGGCACATCTCTATCGTTCATACCATGCAGCAAACGTATAGGACATTCTATATCTATATTTTCTTTGTTGAGTAATAAATTTTTCTTTCCATCTAAAATTAAATTGTTTGTTATTTGATACGTGCAATTGTGATACTCTTCCTTAGAAGAAGCAAAATCTATTATTCCATGAGAAATTAGTATTTCCATTTGTTTGTTTGATAACTGCTGAAATATCAAATCTTCAGTAAAATCAGGTGCTGATGATATTCCAATTAACGCCAAAATCTTCTCTGGTAATTGTAAAGCAGTTAATAGCATTAACCACCCTCCCATACTTGAACCTATTATTATTTGTTTACTGTTTGTCGTCAGTTCATTAATTACTTTGATACAATTATTACACCAATCGCTTATTGTATAATCAATAAAATTACCACTTGAGTCACCATGGCCAAGATAATCAAATAGTATAAGTGCGATATCATTTTCTTTACAGAATTGGTAAATGGCGGTTGCTTTTGTACCATTCATATTAGATGCAAATCCACCCAAAAAAATTATAGAAGCTTTTTTACCTAATCTTTATTGTTGTAAAGAAGCTTGCAGAAATTCATGTTATTTATCGCTCATTTTCTGTAAGTAGCTTATTATGTCTGCTATATCTTGTGGATTAGAGATCCCTGCAAATGCCATACGCGTGCCTTTTATATAGATTTGTGGATTTCTTAAAAACGCAGATAGTTCTTCATATCCCCAGATTCCACCTTTTTCACGCATTGCTTTCGAGTAATTAAATGTATTTACCAAGCTGCTTTTTTGTCACCCACTATATTCCATAAATTTGGTCCTACTTTGTTAGAACCGCCTTTTTCAAAACTGTGACACGCTATACATTTCTTTGCTATTAATTTTCCTCTTTCGAAATTAGCATTTTGCATGAGTGTTGCGGTATCTAGTACTACTTGTTCAAGCTTTTGTTGGCTACCAACAATAGTGTCTACAGGTTGACGCCTTACTTCATGTACTGTGGGGTTATATAACATATTAACTACATTACTTATTATCATAATGATCAGTGCAGATAGCAAAATTGATGCTGCAATTTTATTAAGCTCCATATGGTAACTTGTGTTAAATTACGTTACCCATTATGCAAGTATTTTTGTAAACAGCAACTTAAAGATTTACCAGGAGTTTTAGATGAGTTTTTTAATCAATAATTTATTAAGAAAAACATTTAAAATAAGCAATACAATCTCTACTCATTTCAATAGAGTTCTTTTCAACCCTTATTTTTAGAGTTCATATCCAGTGATTAAATTAAATCTAAGGCCAAATCGCTTTCGTCGATTTCGATATTTGTCAGCAAAAACGTTTAACGACGAAACTCCTCTATTGATAATTTATTGACTGCTTCCCATTTCATTAAAATCCTTCCATTCCATGACTTATATAAAAACGATTTTACTATATTGTTAATGGTTTGGAAAGAACTCTAATAATGTTTCTGACCAATAGTGTTTAAACTATTAGGAGCAAAATTTTTTCTATGATGTTCTGTAATACCATAATAATTAATAGCATTGATATGTTCTTTTGTGCCATACCCTTTATTTTTATACCAGTTGTATTTTGGATATTGATAATGTAGTGTCTGCATAAGTTGATCTCTTGTAACTTTCGCAATAATTGATGCAGCAGCTATTGATATGCTGAGATTATCACCATTAACAATAGGTTTAACTTGCCATTTCACTGTAGGGGGCTGATTACCATCGACTAAGACATAATCTAGCTCTATATTTAAATTTGTTAATGCACGCTTCATTGAAAGTTTTGTAGCTACTAATATATTATACAAGTTTATCTCCTCTACACTTGATATTCCTATACCATATTTTGCAATTGAAATTATTTTGTTATATAAAAACTCCCTACTTCGTACAGTTAACTTCTTTGAATCATTAATTCCATCAATCACAACATTTCTGTCAAAAAAAACAACAGCTGCAGATACTACTGGGCCGGCAAGAGGCCCCCTACCTGCCTCATCTACACCTGCTATAATTCCTGATAAACTATCTTCTAATGTAAAATCTGGGTACATGTTATAGGAAAAACGCTATAGCTAAAACTGAGAGAACAACAGCAATTACCCAAAATCTTATAACGATCGTAGTTTCTGACCATCCTTTTTTTTCAAAATGATGATGTATTGGTGACATAAGAAATATCCTTTTACCTTTTGTATACCTAAAATATATAAACTGAATAATTACTGATAAAGTTTCCATAACAAATATTCCTCCAATCATTGCAAGCAATATTTCTCTTTTGATTAAGATACTAATAAAACCTAAAGCAGCGCCTATACTTAAGCTGCCAACATCCCCCATAAATATTTTTGCTGGATGAGCGTTAAACCATAAAAAACTTAAAATTGCTCCTATAAACGCAATACAGGAAAGTATAATATTGACATCTGCTTGTACTAAATATGCAGACAATCCTAAAGAAGCGAAAGAAGTAATAGATTGTGTTGCAGCAAGACTGTCTAATCCGTCAGTAAGATTTACAGCATTTGCTGCACCCACTATTATAAATGCAGCAAATGGAATATATAAATAACTAAGATCAATTGTAAAACCATTCAACAAGTATACGTGTGTAAAATTACTCTCAGAATACGATTTCAGTATCAGCACACTTACAGCTGCTACAAAAAACTGAATAAGTATTTTGACCTTACCACTAAGCCCATGATAGCTCTTTACTGTGAGTTTATAATAATCATCTAAAAACCCAATTACAGCAAAAGAGGTAATAATAAATAGAAGCAATAAAACCTTGATGTTCAATGCTACATAAAACAGGATTGAACATAATACAGAAGCTAGTATTATTATTCCACCCATAGTGGGTGTACCCTTTTTTGTAATAAAATGATCTTGTAGGCAAAACGACCTAATGGGTTGCCCGTCAACATTTATTATTGTCATAAGTTTAATGAAATAAGGCAAAAAAATGAAACTAGTAATCAAAGAAATCAAAAATATTGCAACCATTGTTCTAATATAAATTATATATATATTTTATGCTTCAGTGCTGATAGCAAAGACCATTCTTTATCATAATTTTTACTGTATATATCTCGTTCTGCATAACCAAAAGTATCTTATTAACTATAACATTTGTTACTTATAGACTACCTTTTATACAGCTACAATCTTCATTATAATCTTAAAAGATAATTTTCTTTGAGTATATATACTTAACAAAATAACAAACATCAAGCCATGTGCTCATATTGATCTTATTTGATTTTGTAGTAACAAAACTACCGACAAATAAACTGTAAAAGAGCATAAAATGAATATTCATGCCATATAAGTAACTTTGTGGAATAAATATTTAGTGCTACTATATCTTACGAATACTTATAGGGTCTCTATTTTCGCCCCACAAATTACCTTTTGATACTGTACCGAATTTTAATTCATTTGCGCAAAAGATCTATTGAATACACGGTATCTGCTTCATAAAATCCATTATCTAATAAACCGAACATTTAAATACCTTACCAAAAATATATTGTCCAATATGAATATCATGATCAATCACTTTTAAAGACCAAATATCCGTTTTTATCGGATCGTGCATTATCATACTGCGCAACGCATATCACTATGTAATATCCATATAGACAGAATACTAAGGCACCATCCTCAAAAAAACTTATCGTTCATGCACATTGTAGCTGATAACTACCATACCATTATTAGAACAAACCATACATAATTGCAGCTATACATATATTAAGACATATAAGAGGCATAAAGTATAACTTTATATCTCCTATTATGATTAAAATTTAGCTATTCTTAGAAATACAAATAGAAACTAGATTGTTATCTTCTCCATCTTTTGAAACTATATAATCTACCCTATTATCATATGTGTTTTTGTTATCTATAACATATGCATCGAAAACATAGTGATCGCCTTTATTGACACTGATTTCCAACTTATTTGCTACTGGATTAAGCACTATTTTACTAAACTCTCCTTCATCAACGTTCAAATCAGCAGTACAATTTTTGAATACCATTAATTCCTCTGCTTGATTTAGTTGAAGTGAATATGTGCTATTATCTTCACCTATAGAAATAGAGTACTCGCTACCATCTTGAAAGAATTCAGGAGCACTATCAATAATGTCTAACATAATTATACCTCATTAAATGAATGATTATACAGTATTTACTAATCACGTCAATAACTTATTTTCTATGCAATTAAAGAGTGCCCGAGAGAAGACTTGAACTTCCACAACTTAAAAAGTTACTAGCACCTGAAGCTAGCGCGTCTACCAATTTCGCCACACGGGCTTATATCTTTACTATCTTAAAATAAAGCAATATACTTTAAACAGTTATCAGTCATGAATAAAATGGACCTAGATCAGATATTTTTTACTCAAAATAATGTTGATATTAATAGTATCCACAAAATAGTCAATAATGCTTTGAAAAATAGTGATGGTGGAGAATTATTTTTAGAATTCTGTCAATCTGAGTCTTTGTTCCTCGATAATAACATGTTAAAACATATAGATTTAAATACAAGAAAAGGATTTGGCTTGCGTTCTTTTTGTGGCGATAGTGTGTCTTTTGTATGTTCTTCAGAAATTAGTGAAAAAGAAATCAGTAATGCAGCTTCTATAGTAAGAAGCTCAGTACATGCAAATCAAACTAATTTAATTAATTTAAAGAAAGGTTCAGATGTTTTATACCCTAGCATTAATCCAATAGGTGAGACAAATCTCACTGCAAAAATAAAATTACTTAATGAAGTAAATGAATACATCAGATCTAAAAATAGCTATGTTAAACAAGTAAAAGCTACACTTAGTGGAGAATGCCAAGTTATACAAGTAATAAAAAATAACAAGAGATTAAGTGATATTAGACCTTTAGTACGTTTCAATGTACTGGTTATTTTAGAAAAGAATGGTAGAACTGAAAGAGGTTCTGCAGGACATGGAGGTAGAGATTACTACGGTAAGTTTATTTCTGAAAATAAATGGCAAAGTATTGCAGATCAAGCACTTGAACAAGCTTTAATAAATCTTGAAGCAGTGTCCTCTCCAGCAGGAGAAATGACTGTGGTATTAGGTTCAGGGTGGCCAGGAATTTTGTTACATGAAGCTGTAGGTCATGGATTAGAAGGAGATTTCAATCGTAAAAAAGTTTCGGTTTTCTCAGATTCTATAGGTAAACAAGTAGCTGCTAAAGGTATTACAGTAGTTGATGATGGAACGATACCTAATGTACGTGGGTCTATTAATATAGATGATGAGGGCACTCCATCTAACTATAATATATTAATAGAAGATGGAATTTTAAGTAATTATATGCAAGATACAATGAATGCTAAACTTATGGGTATTAATCCTACAGGCAACGGTAGACGCGCAAGTTATAAAGAAGTTGTAATGCCACGTATGACAAATACATATATGCTACCAGGAATATATACACAAGAAGAAATAGTATCAAGTGTAAATAAAGGTTTATACATGGTAAATTTTGGTGGAGGACAAGTTGATATAACATCAGGGAAATTTGTTTTTTCATCTTCAGAAGCATATTTAATAGAAAATGGTAAAATTACACAACCTGTTAAAGGAGCAACTTTGATTGGGGATGGACCAACAGTACTAAAAAAGGTTTCTATGGTTGGAAATGACTTAAAATTAGATACTGGAGTTGGTACTTGTTCTAAAAATGGACAAGATTTACCAGTTGGAGTTGGTCAACCAACACTTAAGATTGATTCAATAACTGTAGGTGGGACAGAAGTGTAAATAAGGCTAAGGCAGGTTTTGATTTGACAAGCAGCGCATATGTATATATACGCAGTATGTAATGTCAGTTTTATTAAGTGTAATAGGGAGTATAGATGCAAGGATTTTCTTTCAATATTCACGAGGGAGCTGTTCTGCATTTCATGATACATAATGGCGACGAAAAAAATAAGCTGCTTTTATCAGAAACAGACGTGAACGCGTGTACGGAAAATGGCTACATAGGGTTACATGTAGCAGTTCAATATGTTAAAGCTAAAGCAGTATAAGTAAGATCTCATAAGTGTATAGGGCACAGTAGATCCTAGAGCTACAACCCTTTCATAAATAGCCCGAAGTAATAAAAAATGTGTATTTAAGAGAGTTAGTGCCAGCAACATATAGAGTAAGAAGAAAGGCAATTCAAACTATTATGAAATGTGCTATAAAATAAGAAAATTTTATCAAAAAGACACATTTTTTACACTTTTGCAATAATTTTCTATTTCGCAAAAGCTCTATTGTAGAACCTATAGTTGCACAGATAAGGAATATAGTTGCAAGGAAAATCAATTAAAAGCAAGGGTTTTATCTCTCTACATTGCCATGTAATTAAATATTTTAGCTATTAAGCAGTCTTGACAAGGTGATTTGCTATGCTCTATAAATACAGACATTGCATAGTGAGAAGAACTGTATGCAACAAATAGTTTTTGGCTATTACCCTTAGAATCTACTATAGGTGTTCCTGTTTTTCCAGCAATAAATATCTCTTGAGGTAAGTTTGGAGCATTCACTCTGGTATTAACCATGTCAAACATAGATTGCCTTACTATATCAAGATGCAGCTCTGATATATTAATATTAGGGAATGTAACTTTATGCGGTTCAACACAAGGTACAACTGCTTTACCTGTTGCAATCCTTGCTGCAAATACTGCAAGTTGTAATGNTTTTTCTACCTATATTATAAAAATAAATATTGCATGAAGAAGTTATTGCTTCACCTAAAGAGAGATATCCATGACCATCACTTTTCCTACACCGAAATTTTCTCTCACCTATTTTCATATAACCTGCACAAAAGAATTTATATTCTGGAGTTATTACACCATCTTGCAAAGCTGTAAGCGCAACAATTATTTTAAAAATTGAACCTGGAGAAATCTGATATGATAATGCACGATTGACTAATGGCAATGAGTTGTCATTTAAGCTCTGCCAAGTATCACGTGGCAGTGTACTAGTAAAAAGATTATTATCATATGATGGTGAGTTATAGAGTGCAAGAAGTTCTCCGTTTTTGGCATCAATCACCGTTACTGAACCTTTATGATCTTGAAACAGCTCTGAAATTTTTTTGTGTAAATTAATATCTATTGTTAATTGTACATTCTGCCCATCTTGTTGTGAAGTATCTGATAATTCTCTTACAACATGTTGCCTAGAATTCACTTCTTGCTCAATTTTTCCAGGTATACCAACTAATAAATGATCATGTGTATACTCGATACCACTTATTCCTATTTGCTTGTTAGCATCTCTTCTTGTATATCCCAGAATATGTGAACATACTGAACCAAAAGGGTAAGCACGTTTATAAAATGCAACTATGTTGCTTTTTAATGCATGAAATTCAATCTCTTCCCAACTAATTTCTTTATCATGCCCAGAAGAAATGAGAATATATGCTACTTCATTTACTGCAAGTTCAACACCGTTTCTATCTAAAATTTTGCCTCGTTGAGGTATTATATTAGTAATTCTTACCTTATTTTTGTTAGATAATATTTCATACTTTTTTCTGTCTTTTATTTGCAGAACATACATTCTATAACCAAAAATAACAGAAACAGTTAACTGAATACAACCAAGTATAAGCGCTCTACGGTTAAAAACTTTGTTTTTTACCAAGCGCATCACAAACTTTCTCTTCCCATTCGCTTAAAGTAACAAGACTGTAACCCAACTTTGTTAATATTGTAATAATTCTAGGTAAAGCTTCAACTGTATTTTGCCTATGATGGTCATGTAAAAGTATTATTGCTCCATTATGCACGCTACTTATCACTCGTTCTACTAACACCTCAGGGTTTTCACCACGCCAATCTAAGGAATCTATAGTCCACAATATGGAACACATATTCAATTGCTTAGCGTGGTTTATAACACTTTCATCATGAGATCCACCTGGAGGTCGAAACCACTTTACACCCTTACCTATTATCCTTTCAATAGCTATATTTGTTCCTTCTAATTCTTGAAATTGTTCTTCGCTGGATAAAGTAGTGAGTTTCCTATGAGACCATGAGTGATTGCCTATCTCATGACCTGCATTATAAATTTTTTTCACGGCTTTATTTCTGCTGCTACTATTTATACGCTCACCTAATAGAAAAAATGTAGCCTTTGCATTATGTTCTTCTAAAACATTGAGAATGGAATTCACTCTAGCTAAAGAAGATGGACCATCATCAAAAGTCAGTGCAATAAATCTATCCTCATTATTGTGCAACAGCTTTTTTATATTCATCAGATTGTTATATGCTAAATTTAGATTGCAGCTTAACCCCTCATATGGAGTATTGAAACTACATGTGGCACATAAGGCTATATCTGAATATAGTAAGAAAAAGGTTATTATCCTAACTAACATTAAACAGCAGAGTCTGGAGTTAGCTCATCTGTAGTATATAGTGGCTCAACATCTTGTATATGAGTAACATTTTGTGATGGCCACAGCCTATTAACATATTTGTTAAATTCTGTTTCTACTCCTTTATCTACTTCTTCCTGATATTGACGTTCTTCTAGTTGTTCCTGCTGATATTCTTGTTCGCTTTTTACTGCATCATAATTAGACAGCCCACTTACTGCTTTATAAAGACTACACACACACTGAGCTAAAGCACCCAACAACCCTAATACTGCAAATATACCGGAAAAACCGCCAAAGAAAGAAAATGTTGTTCCTGTAAGTAGTGACATGATAACCACACCTGCAAGAGGAATAAATGCAGCAAATACAGCACAAATACCGGCAAGAATAAATTCTGCTTCGCTCTTAGGCTTGGATTTTACTTTTTTGCTGCTGGTAAAAATGTTTTGAAAAAAAGGCATCTTTGCTAATAAATCTTTTCCAGGCATTAAATTAGTCAAAGCATTGAAAGAATTAACTATACGACCATTAAGAGAAAAAAGCTCCCTAAATAAGCTATCATTAACACACTCCTTTACTACTTTTGATATGTCACCCTCGGGATTTTTTTTACTTTTTGGAAACACACTAATCAATATACAAAGAATAGGCACTAACACTGCAAAACCCACTAGAGAAAGTATCATACCAGCAATTAATACTGAAAGAACAAAGCAAAATAATAAAATACTAGATAAAAAAACAACTATAGGAGCAAATTTTTCCATATTGCACTCGGTACCGTTATTTTCTTTATATAAATCTTTTCCTTTGACTTTAGCCAACACAAAAAATACAAAATGACAGAAATTCTTCCCGTTTAGCATATGTATCTTTCTCAGGTAGTCAGGATCTCTTGTTATATCCTTTATACTGTTTAATATATTCTCAACATCTACATCATTTATATCTGGTTCAGATTGCTTTAGATCCTGTAAATATCTTCCAAATCTCTCATAGATTTTAGCATGTTCATGTTGTGGCTTTAGTGCGCTTATCATAAAGAACCTTTTCTAATTACTAGATTTTAACATATTTTAAATATATTTTCTACAAAATGCAACTCTCATTAAGAAATTTTAAACCCCCAATTATCTCCTACTTTCACTTCTGCTTTAAGTGGTACAGAAAGCTTGACTACATCTTCCATTACATTTTTCATCAATGCTACTACCTCTTGGACATTTTCTTCTTTTACTTCAACCAATAATTCATCATGGATCTGTAATATCATTTTGCCAACTACTAACTGGTCAAAAAGTTGTATCATTGCACGTTTTATTATATCTGCAGCCGTGCCTTGCAGTGGTGCGTTTATTGCTGCTCTTTCAGCAAAGTGTCGTATGTATGAAACTTTATTATTTATATCTCTTATAAAACACCTTCTACCAAATAAAGTTTCCACATAACCATTCAATTTTGCTGTAGCAATCATCTTTTCCATATAAATTTTTATTTCAGGATAACAAGAAAAATAGTAATCGATATACTCAGTGGCTTCCCTCATAGTAATATTTAGCTGCTTTGTTAATCCATATGGACTTATTCCATATATAATGCCAAAATTAATGGATTTAGCTTTTCTTCTTAGCTGTTCATCCACAATTGATACGCTAAAGACCTGTCTTGCAGTTATTTCATGAATATCTTGATCATTGATAAATGCTTCTTTAAATGCTGCAACGTCAGCAACATGTGCTAATAGTTTGAGCTCTATTTGAGAATAATCAACAGAGACTATTTTGTATCCCTTTGGTGCGATAAATGCTTGCCTAATTATATTCCCTTCATTCCCTTTTATAGGAATATTTTGCAAATTAGGATTACTAGAACTTAGCCTTCCTGTCGAAGTTACTGTTATTGAAAAACTAGTATGTATTCTACCGTCCGCATTATCCACTTGCTTTATTAATGCATCTGTGTAAGTGTTCTTTAATTTACTTAAGTGCCGCCAACTTAAAATTTTATTTGCAATTTCTACTCCTTCAGCTGCAAGTTGATCCAATACTTCAAAATTTGTACTATATGCACCTGATTTTGACTTTTTTTTATTGTTTAAGTTCATTTTATTAAATAAAACGTCACTCAATTGTTTTGGTGAAGCAATATTAAACTTTTCTCCAGCTAAATTGTATATTTCACTTTCAAGTAAACTGATCGCTTTTTGAAATTCATCAGATAATTTTTGTAGCTTCACTATATCCAGCAGTACTCCATTATTCTCCATATCAAATATTACCTTTATAAGCGGCTTATCAAAGCGCTCATAGATTGTAAATAACTTTTCTTGAAGTAGCCTTTGCCTTAATCTTTGATAAAGAATTATTAAGGTCTGTGCAGAGAAATTATTTATATACTCACTTAGATTATGTGATATGAGGTTTAGAATGCTATGGTCATGTTTTCCCGTATCTAAACTATACGACATTAACATTAAATCATCAGTTGAGTCCAATGCCTTACCTATTACTGGTAAAACTTTTTTTATCTCTTTGATGCCGTGAATTATCTTGCGTACTCCACTTGCAAGTATCAGCCGATTTAATACATCAAATTCTTCTATGTAGACAAGACTATTTTCACTATAAGACAAAGAAATTCTTTGTGATTCACTATGGTAATAAATTGCAATTATTCCCTCATATCTGCAATGTTTTAAGAATTTATCTAGTTCATCACTGTTATGTGCAACTTTTCCTTCTGTACTGTAAAAAAAAAGCTTTTCTACTTTTAGTATTAAAGAATTAAATTCGTACTTTTTTAGAAACGAAAGCAGTATCTCCATATTAGGAGTACTGATTTTATAATCTTCTATAGAAGATAGTAACTCCACTGTATGACATAATGATACCAGTTTTCTTGAGATCAATGCTTTATCTATATGCTCAGTAAGCATATTACGTACCCTGACCTGTTCAATTTTATCAAAATTTTTTAAGATATTATCTAATGAGCCAAATGTATCAAGTAATTTAGATGCGGTTTTAGGACCAATTCCAGGTACACCTGGAATATTATCAGAAGAATCACCAGTTAAAGCAAATAAATCGAGTAACCGACTTGAGTTCACTCCAAATTTTTCTAATATTTGTTTTTCATCTATATAAGTATTTTTAATAGGGTCAAAGATTAAAACGTTATGCTCTAAAAGCTGAAATAAATCTTTATCTGATGACACTATAACCACTTTTAAGTCTTGATGGTTACTGTATTTTATAGCTAAAGTGGCAATTATATCATCTGCCTCATAACCTGCTATTTCTTCATAACTTAAATTGAACGCTGTCACTGCTTCTCGCAATATAGTAAATTGTGGTACTAAATCATCGGGTGGAACAATCCTATTTGCTTTATATGCAGAATATAAATTATGCCTAAAGTTTTTTCTTCCTGCATCCAATGCGATAATTAAATAATCAGAGCGTGTAATATATTTTAATATCATATTTAAAAATCCATATACACCACCCACCTGCATACCAGATGTAGTAATTAAGTGAGGCAACACATAATAAGCACGGAAAAGAAATCCATAACCATCAATTATCGTTAAAATTTTTTCTGCCATCGTGTGCTATATAAAAGGAAAAGTATAGTTCTTGTTGTTTTAAATTTGCAAGCAAATAAGTCTTGTTTAATTTCCATTAATAATATATAATTAAGCATTGATATTCTCTCGACACTATTATGACTCTTTCTAAATTCTTTGATATTAAAAACGACATTGCATTCAAACGTGTTTTTGGTACAGAGAAAAATAAGGATATACTCATCCACTTTCTCAATGACATATTACTTAATGATGCCCTCAAATCACTTGATTTAGCTACGATCACAGAAGTAGAGTTTCTACGCACTGTGCAAGATCCTGAAATTGCTGCAAAAAAACAGAGTATAGTGGATATTCTATGCAAAGATATACACGGAGTTCAATATATTATTGAGATGCAAGTTGCCAAGACTAAAGGTTTTGAGAAACGTGCCCAATATTATGCGGCTAAGGCCTATACAAATCAAGCTAGTCAAGGTGACCAATACGCAGATTTAAAGGAGATTATTTTTATTGCAATTGCAGACTATATAGTATTTCCAAATAAAGCAGAATATATTTCATATCATTCTATTCTAGATATCAATAGCCATGAGCAAGATTTAAAAGATTTTTACTTTGTATTTATTGAATTACCAAAATTTCCCAAGAAGAAAGAAGATAGCTTAAATAATATAGTAGAAAAGTGGATGTACTTTTTCAAATATGGACCTGACATAGGATATGATGACTTAGATAGGAGATGATAAAGTAATTAAAGATGCATATAGGGAATTAGATAGCTATTACTGGTCTGATGAGGAACAAAGAACGTATAATAGTGAAGAGAAAAGAATACGTGATGAAAAAGCTGTTTTAGCACAAAAACTTGATGATGCAACTGCAAAAGGAATAAAAATTGGTGAGGAAAGAGGTATAAAAATTGGTGAGGAAAAAGGAAGAGCGGAAGGAAGGAAATTGGAAAAAATAGAAATTGCACAAAATATGCTTAAGGCAAAAATTTCTATCGAGACAATAGTTAAAAGTACAGGTTTAACCGTTAAAGAAATTAAAAGCTTGTTAGGGAATGAAACAAACAATATACTGTGAAATTAGTAAAGTAACTGTGTATCAATCTGTAGAAGTGCTATTTTCAGTTATTGCTCATAGAATGGATTCTAGGTAGCGTACACTTATAGAATCAGGAAGATACAATAATATAAAAAATAAGGTAACACCTCTTGTTTAGTCCTTTTGTGAAACAGAGAATTATTACAAAAGCGTAAAAATATATCTTTTTGATAAAATTTCTTGTTTTAAAAGCTATCCAACTTAATAGTTTTTTAGCTTAGAAAATCTTTAATTTCACAAAAGGTCTATGGTGAAATTTTAAAGTACTATATCGATAATTTAGAAAATTATAACTCATGTACTGAACTTTCACATCCTCACATAAGTTCAATCAATGGTGCATTTCCCAAACTGCATAGCTACTATAAAAACTAAATTGATGTAACATTTTGAGAGTCAAATTAACTAGAAACCTTTAAATATAAACGAAAAGCTACAGGATATGTGGTATTGGTGGAGGCAAGCGGGATCGAACCGCTGACCTTCTGCGTGCAAAACAGATGCTCTACCAGCTGAGCTATACCCCCGCTGTTATACTGAATAATAAACCATTTATGTTTAAATGCAAGTGGTATTTCACTATAACATATATAAAACAACTTTGCGAAACGTATATGGCTAACACAAATCAGATGGATTGCTCATATGAGTAGTTTTATAATAATTTGCTCTCAAGCTATCTTAGTAATCCTAGTTATTATAATGGGTATTGCATAAAGGGAATTAACAGGCTAGAGTATATAAAAGTAGTATAAGGAGTGTTATGCCAAATATATGGAAAGGATGTAAAAAATGTAAATCAGAGGCTTGCAGAAAAGTATATACAGATATAAGTCAAGAATTGTGGTAGTGTATTAAGTAGTAAAGCATTTAAAAGGTAAAAGCAATAATAATGTATGTCAATTCTATAGGCATGAGTGGGCAATAGCTAGAATAGAAAAGGTTCACAATATCTTACTGGATTATGGAAATTTGGATCACGAAAATGGGAAAATAATTAAGGGGAGAGCAGATAATGGCTATCTCTTAGAGTATTGACACTTTTTACGAGCTTTATGCTGGCCATATTTTTTACGCTCGACGACACGTGAATCTCGTGTTAAGAAGCCATTACTACGTAATACAGAATGCAAATCAGGGCTTATATTGCTTAAAGCTTTGCTGATGCCGTAAGCTAAAGCATCTGCTTGACNTAAAGATGCATATAGGGAATTAGATAGCTATTACTAGTCTGATGAGGAACAAAGAACGTATAATAGTGAAGAGAAAAGAATACGTGATGAAAAAGCTGTTTTAGCGCAAAAACTTGATGATGCAACTGATAAAGGAATAAAAATTGGTGAGGAAAGAGGTATGAAAATTGGTGAGGAAAAAGGAAGAGCGGAAGGAAGGAAGTTGGAAAAAATAGAAATTGCACAAAATATGCTTAAGGCAAAAATTTCTATCGAGACAATAGTTAAAAGTACAGGTTTAACCGTTAAAGAAATTAAAAGCTTGTTAGAGAATTTAGTAAACACTGTACTGTGAAACTGCTGCAATAACTACGCGTATAAATTATTTTTTAAGTTATTTACTTAACACTATAGAGTTAAATTCTCCACAATATGCACATTTACACTCCCATTGGTTCATTGTCTCATTACAGTGTTTACATTTCCAGCATGGATCAGGTAGAGCGTGAGAGTATAGATGATTTAACCAATAAATTACATGTTCACTGTTTTGTGATATAGTTTTTAGCTGTATCATGATAAGATAAATCGATAAGTAATTAGCCTTTGTCAGCGCAGTATTTAAATATTGATCTGCAAGGTCATATTTACCTGAATTAATTGCAGATAAAGCTAAGATACAATAACTAAAATAATAATCTTGGCGTAAATTATATAATTTTTCAGCATTTTGATTGTTAAGATCAAAATATAATTTAGCTACCTGGGGGGTGGGATTTGCTGTATATTCTATTTCTAGTATTGCAGAAGCCTTTTTTGTTTGTCCAAGCTTGATATAAAATTCAGCTTTAAGATAATTAATTGGTTGAAAAGTTGTTTGTGCTTTGCAAACAGATTTTATGGCCTCTTTAAAGTTACCAATTTTTTCATATTCTCTTGCTAAACCACAATAAAAAACTGTAAACATTTCTTTGCAATCGAAAGGAAGCAATATGTTTAACTTAGTAGCTTCTTTTAACTTAACAATTGCACTACACCAATCACCTTGTAAAATTGCATATTCTACCTGAAAAGGTAAAGATAGCAACTTATCACTAATAGAGCTAGAACAATACTCTATGAAATTTTTAAAAAGAATGCGATTTTTCCTTAAATAATTGATTAGCTTATAAGATATAAGCAGAGATAAGTTATGGCTTTTTTTTGAGAGTTGTATTAAATTGCAAGTAAAAAAGCTATAATTACCTGATTTCCCCGAATTAAAAATTTTTACTATCTGTGTCTTATCATTTGAATTATTTTGACAGTAATCTAAATCCATGCTTAACACGTTCTCAAATGCTAGCATTTCTTCTCTTTTCTTTCTTCTATGATTTATGTTGACAAATATTGATGATATATAAGAAAAAAAGTTTAGTGTAATAATCAAAAAAAATAACACAATTACACAAGCGATAATGATAAAATATAAATTAATAACTATGGTATAATTTTCTGATTCTAGCCTGATTGTTTCACCGTTTATTTTTATCCAAGTACCGAGTAGAAATGACAAAACAAATATTAGAAAATAAATCATGGTATATATTGTAACAAGCTATTATACACTATTGAAATATTTTCCAAAACTATAATAAGATTACATATTTTTCTGACCCACGGTTTAAATTCTGGATTAGTAAAATTTTTAATTATAATATCTACATCTTGCCAATTTCCAATGTTAATCAACTTTTCAATCTCTATCCACTGAGTTCTCATAGAATCATTTTTATGATGTATTTTTATCCAGTTTGAAACAATTTTCTTAAATAGAGAATATTCATTATTATGTACTCTATCTATGGCATGCTCAAATGATAATTTTACTTCGTTTAAAGTATCTATCTCTTCTATATTCTCTAGTATATGCAGTGCATTTTCTATCTCTGTGCTGTCACATTCTAACGTTAGTAATTTTATTTCATTTACATAGTTACGAAAGTCACTAAACTTCACATCATTTAATAACTTGTTATTCATTTGCACTATTAATAGGAGAGACTTAGCTAGATTTTTACACTTTATCTCTTTTGGTTCAGTAGGTAGACTACGCCTAAACTCAGCTATTTTTCTTTCTAGTTTTACCTGATTGTTCTTAATCAATATTTCAATTTTATCGAATAATGCTTTTGTATCGTTTTGATTGTTTATTTTAAGAAAATTGCAGCTGAATGCTAGAAGTATAATTACAAACCAAGCTATATAATTTTTCTGATTATCATTCATAACGTAATATCTCAGCAGGATCTTGTCTGACTGCTTGTAATGCAGGGATAATTGTAGCCAAGAATGATAAAGACAATGCCAATATAGCCACGTATATAACATCATAAGTCACTAATATTACCGGCAAATTAGAGAAAAAGTGAGTTATTGAGGTAGAAAACTGAATATTTTCACAAAGTGTTTTAATATTTTCAATATTCAGAGCAAAAGTGACACCAATAATACAGCCAAAACACGTGCCTACAAAACCGATCATCAAACCACAAATACAAAATATACGTATTATGCTCCAGCTTGTAGCTCCAAATGTACGCATGATTGCAATTGCAGATTTTTTTGTCTGAACTATTATCATTAAATTTGATATAATGTTAAATGCAGCTACTACTATAATTAAAGTAAGAATTAAAAGCATTACATTTTTTTCGGTTGTAATGGTATTAAAATAATCGCGATGGTGTGATTGCCAACTCTCACTTTTCATTTGTGTTGTTTGCTCTATAATTTCTGCTAGTCGGTCAGATTTATCAATATTATCCACAAATACTTCTATATTTCTTATGCTGTCTGTATAATCCAAAAAATCTTGAGCCATCTTTAAAGGCATATAGATTAGAATGTTATAATCCTCAAATTTACCAGCATCGAATATTCCTATGATTTCATATTGTTGCATTTTTGGAATTTCTCCTAGAACTACCTCAGGTGAGATAAATGTAATTTTATCACCACAGTAAACATTTAAAAGTTCTGCTAGATGTGTTCCTATAATTATTCCATTATCAAAATTTTGTAAATTACCAGCAATAATATTATCTTGAATCATGGGTTTTTCTACACCTTTAACTATAGCAGCTGTAACACTACCACTCGCTTCAATAATAATTTGGTCACTAGTAACAGGTATAGCTTTTGCAATACCAGGTATTTTCTCAATTGACTCTGCCACTTCTTTATAATTTGGATTAATATTCTTGTCGAGAAATACTTTTATATGACCATTAGTGCCCAGTATAAAATTAAGTAATTCTTCTTGAAAACCATTCATTACGGACATGACTACTATTAATGTTGCAACGCCTAAAGCAATGCCCATTACAGAAAACAGTGTCATTACAGAGCAAAATCTTATATTTTTAGCTCGCAAATAATGCAGAGCCATTGTTAGTTCAAAATAAATAGACATTAGTGATTAGAATACTTAATATAAATATTTTATCATAAGGCCTTTTTATTTTGAAAACTAGACTTTTTATGCGAAAATAACTTGCTTTATAAGAGATTGCGGATAACACGAAGTAATGTTATATTAAAAAATAATGAGGTATAAATATGAAAACTTTAAGTCAAGAAGAGTATAATAGTGCACGAGGTGAGGTATTATCTGCTCTTAGAACCTATTCATAATCTTTTGCTGTTTTACTTCTCAAAAGATTATGAATAGGGTTCTTAGGAAAAGCAGTCAGCATAAAACTTAAAGGTTTGTGTAAGCCTACGTAAAATTGGTTATTGACTTTATACCCACATTTATTTTAATTAATAACTATTGTTGCTAAGATATAATGGTTTTTTTCTTTTACTGTTTTGCAATTTTTACAATTTTGTCTTCCGTTTGTGTAATAAGTACAAAAAATCCAGTACATTCTGTTTTATCTTTAATTCTTACTTTTATTAGTACATCTGCATTATTTATCATGATTGGAGCAGAATTTATCGCAATGATGATATTGATAGTATATATAGGTGCAGTGGCAGTATTATTTCTCTTTATGGTTATGATGCTTGATTTCAAGTTAGAACAAGGGTTTGCAAAGCATTATGTATTTACTATATTACTTTGCGGCATATTTTTTCTTGCGATGAGTTTCATAATTTATAACTCATCTTTGCCAATGACTGCGAACCAGTATGAAATTAATAATATAAGAGCAATTGGTGATTTGTTGTATACTAATTACATGTATGCTTTCCACATATCTGGCATCTTGTTATTAGTTGCAATGGTTGGTGCAATAGCTCTCACTTTACCAGAAAAGAAAAAAATCGTCAAAAAATCATCATCTTCATTTGTAAAACTAGTTAAAGGAGAGTTTAGAAAAGGTATAGAATGGAAATAGGATTAAATCATTTCTTAATAGTAGCTGCTATTCTATTTACAATCGGGATATGTGGTGTTTGTATTAACCGTAAGAGTATAATTCACATCTTGCTATCGATAGAAATAATGCTGCTAGCAGTTAATATAAACTTAGTTGCTTTTTCTGTTTTTATTAATGATATAATAGGGCAAATTTTTGTGATGTTTGTGCTCACAGTGGCTGCTGCAGAATCTGGTATAGGGCTTGCAATAATGGTAATATACTATAAAAAACGTGGTAATATAAATGTTGTGCAAGCAAATTTAATGAAGGAATAAAAATGGGTGTACCAAGTTTGATAGTATTACTACCATTACTTGGTTCTTTGTTTTCTGCTATTGTCAAAAAAGATAGATTTAGTCAATTAGTGACAACTGTAGGAATCGGGATATCCGCAATGTTATCTTGGTATCTATTTTTAACTTTTTCCGAAAATTATCACCTAAACATACTGCCAATCTTCTCCTTAGAAGCTATAAAGGCAAATTGGGCCATCAGTATAGATATGCTTTCGGCGACCATGCTAATTGTTGTTACTACTGTTTCATTGGTAGTACATATATATTCTATCGGATATATGAAAAATGCAATACCGAGATTCTTTTCTTATTTATCACTTTTTACATTTTGTATGATTGTATTAGTAGTCAGTGATAATTTTGTTCAACTCTTTTTTGGCTGGGAAGGAGTGGGGTTATGCTCTTATCTGTTGATAGGATTTTGGTTTAAAAAATATTCTGCAAATAATGCAGCTCTCAAGGCTTTTATTGTAAATAGAATCGGAGACTTTTTTCTTCTTCTTGGAATTTTTTTAGTTTACTATACATTTGATTCATTAGAATTCACAGAGATATTTAGTAAAATTACTTATTATAGTAAATTTAATCTTATATGTGTATTACTTTTCATAGGCTGCATCGGAAAGTCTGCTCAACTTGGATTACATATATGGTTACCAGATGCGATGGAAGGTCCCACTCCAGCATCTGCGTTAATTCATGCAGCAACTATGGTGACTGCTGGAGTTTTCCTAATAGCTAGATGTTCTCCATTATTTGAATTATCTGATATAGCAAGAGCATTAGTGGTAATTATTGGCACGTTAACTGCTTTTTTTGCAGCGACAGTTGCAACTACTCAAAATGATATAAAAAAAATAATTGCATACTCAACATGTAGCCAGCTAGGTTACATGTTTATAGCATGTGGTATTTCCGCTTATCATGCAGCTATATTTCACTTGATGACACATGCCTTTTTTAAAGCTTTGTTATTTCTCTGTGCAGGTAATGTAATACATGCTATGGATCATGAGCAGAATATTCATAAAATGGGAAATTGCTGGAATAAAATGCCATGTACTTATACATTTATGTGGATAGGGTGCCTTGCATTATCTGGGATATTTCCATTTGCAGGTTTTTATTCAAAGGATTTAATCATTGAACATACTTACGATGTAAATAAATTTGCCTTTATAGTGAGCTTAATTGTTGCATTACTTACTGCGTTTTACTCATGGAGATTGATTCTGCTAGCTTTTCATAACAAAGAACGTACCAGTTATAATGTACATGATGTGCCAAAAATTATGTTGATACCATTAATTATTCTTGCTTTAGGCTCATTCTTATCAGGAATATGGGGAATAGATATTTTAAATATCACGAGTGATGCATTTTGGAAAGCAAGTTTAGTAATGCAAGAAAAACACCTACAGACTAGCCATTTTATAGCATTTTTACCAACACTAATGAGTGTAAGTGGGATACTATGTGCGTATCTAGTTTATCACTTTAAGCTAATAAATCAAAAATTTCCCATAAAATTTCTACAAAACAAATGGTACTTTGACGAAATATATGAATTCATTATAATTGTGCCAGTAAAGTTTTTGTCTAATCTTTTGTTGAAATATGATATTAAAGTGATTGATTTTTTGGGACCAAACGGTATTGCCGGGTTAGTTAATATGTGTTCAAAAAGTTCAGTAAAACTGCAAACTGGTTATATATTTGATTATGTATTTGTAATGCTGGTTATGTTAATAATCGCTTCTTTATATATTGTTGGAATAAAGTAAAAGTGTTGTTACTGAGTATATTTTTGCTCCCTTTAATAGGAGCTCTAGTGTTATCTATAGTAAGAGTTTATCATAAATTTATTTCCTTAATTTTTTCGATATTAACATTCTTTCTAAGTATTCTGGTTGTGTCAGAATTTTATGGATGTTCAGCATTGACGACTGCTGAATATTTTATGGGAATGAGTATAGGGATAGATAAGGTATCGTTACCTTTCCTTTTACTTACAACCTTTTTATTTGTTATTTGTATAATTTATGACTGTACGACAAACTATGTAAATGCCAGGGTATACATGGCATTATTTTTATTGCTGGAAAGCTTTATAGTTGGTTTTTTTGTCTCGCTTGATGCTATTAGTTTTTACATATTTTTTGAAGCTGTATTAGTCCCAATGTTTTTTATTATCGGAATCTGGGGTGGCAAGGACAGAGTATATGCTGCATTTAAATTCTTTCTCTACACACTTGCTGGATCACTATTATTTTTGCTTGGGTTAATATATATCTGTAATACTTTTGGTACATCCAATATACATGTATTAACTGCATTAACACCAACCTTAGATTTCAAAGTGCAGATACTGCTATGGCTTGCATTTTTTATTTCATTTGCAATCAAGATTCCAATGTTCCCTTTTCACACTTGGCTGCCTGATGCACATGTTCAGTCTCCAACTTCAGGATCTGTGATTTTAGCTGGCATACTAATAAAAATGGGAGGATATGGGTTCTTAAGGTTTTCTATTCCAATGTTTCCTGCTGCTAGTGAATATTTTGCTAGTCTGGTTATGGTATTAAGCATTATTGCAGTAATATATGCTTCATTGGTTGCTTTTGCTCAGGATGATATCAAAAAATTAATAGCATATTCTTCAATAGCCCATATGGGTGTGGTGACTGCAGGATTATTTTCCTTTAACGAAAAAGGTACACTAGGTGCCATATTTCACATGATTAGTCATGGTTTAATTTCTGCAGCGCTGTTTTTATGTGTGGGTATGCTGTACACGAGAACAGGAACTCTAGAAATTAAAAAATATAACGGTATAGTCAATATAATGCCAAAATTTAGTTTCATGTTTGTTTTATTTTCAATGGCTTCTATAGGATTACCAGGTACATCTGGTTTTATAGGTGAATTTTTATCTATGCTTGGAATATTTGAAAGTATAAAACTTGCTACAGGATTCATTGCACTTGGTACTATTTTAAGTGCACTCTATATGTTAAACTTGTGTAAAAAAATGATATGGGGAATAAATCATTCTAACGTATTAATGGAAGATTTAAATGCAGCAGAGTTGTTAACTTTAACTTTACTTGCAGCATTGGTAATATTCCTCGGATTCTATCCTACATTTGTGCTGAAGCTATGATGGATTATATACATATATTTCCTGAAACGTTTTTTATTGTTTCTTTGTTAGTATTATTATTGTTGGGAATTGTAGTTAAGCCACGTATTATTCATTTACTCGTACTTGTCTGTGCAGTTATAACGCTAGTTTTGTTAATAATTAAGACATTGTTAGGACGTAAACACCTTGATCTGACTCTTTTTAATTCACTACTTAGACTTGATATATACGTTGAATTAGTGCAAGTGTTTGTCCTTACTTCAGGCATTGCAGTGTTATTGCTACTTAATTTTTCAAAGCAGCAATACAAATATGAGTTTTCTATACTTATTGCCTTTGCGTTATTTGCTATGTTAGCTCTAATATCAACAAATAACTTAATCTCATTTTATTTGGCATTTGAGTTGATGAGTATTCCGCTATATGTACTTGCATGTTTCAACCAAAATTCACGTTATGCCTGTGAGGCTGGCGTGAAATATTTCACGCTTGGTTCATTGTCTTCTTGTATTATGCTGTATGGGATATCTCTATTGTATGGGTATACAGGAGAAACTGATTTTACAAAATTGAGTGAAGTTTTGCAAGGTTATAAGGTGACTGATGGAATGATTTTTGGGTTAATCTGCATTTTTATCAGTTTATGTTTTAAATTAGCTATTGCTCCATTTCATATGTGGGCTCCAGATGTATACCAAGGTGCCCCTACCATAGTGACTGCTTTTCTTTCTACGACACCAAAAGCTGTGCTTATAGCATTATTTATGAAATTTGTACATCTTGTTACATCTAATTTAGTATGGCAATACACAATGCTATGCATGTCAGCATTATCCGTGTTAATTTCAGCTTTATGTGCATTACGCCAACGAAATTTGAAAAGGTTACTTGCCTATAGCTCAATAGGTCATATAGGGCACATGTTTGCTGTACTTTCTATTGGTTATGATACATACATGCTAGGAGTAGTAATAAGTGTTTTTGTATATCTAGTAATATATATAGCCACAAGCATAGGTCTATTTGCATATTTGATAGTAATGGATGATGATGATTGTACAATTGAAAGTTTATCTGGTATTGGTAAAATACAACCGGTTTTAGCATTCGGTCTTTCTATTTTATTATTTTCAATGTCAGGCATACCACCACTTGCAGGCTTTTTCACAAAAATTTTTATATATACGCTTTTAATAGCCTCTGAGTTTATTGTAGTCCCTTTAATTATGATAGCAGCAAGCGTTATATCATGTTATTATTATTTAAGTATAATAAAAGTTATATATTTTGATAAAGCAGGCTATAATAAACTTATTAATCCTGGTAAAGGATTATCATTTATTATAATTTCAGCTGTATTAATTAATGTTTTATTGCCACCAGTATTAGTTTATATCATTTATTGTAATTTCGGCTGTACTGATTAACGTTTTATTGCTACTAATATTATACAATAATTTTCTATTTTGCAAAAGGTCTGGCAACGCTTGAGATGCGGTGCTTAAATATTCCTACAGGAAATAAGTGAGCATCTACTGGAGCAATCTTATAATGGGCATTTCTTAAATCTATAGAGCTATAAAATGGCAACGTAAAGTTGTTGAACTTATCTGCAAACCAGTCATCTAAATTCTTTGTTGATTTTAAGTTAATTATGTTTTGCATTTTATAAGGAAATCATGTTAGATATTTGGTGAATTTAACTAAAAATTACAGTATAATAGATTTTTTCATTTAAGTGCAGAATATGGTTCATCAACATCATGATAAAATGTATGGTACTACTATATTGTCGATCAGAAAAAATAACAATGTAATAATAATAGGTGATGGGCAAGTTTCGTTGGGTCATACTGTCATTAAATCTGGAGCAAAAAAAGTTAGGCGTCTTTCTAATGATTCTGTAATTGCTGGATTTGCTGGAGCAACAGCAGACGCATTTACACTCTTTGAAAGATTAGAATCGAAACTAGATAAACATCCTGGACAGTTGATGAGAGCATGTGTTGAGCTTGCAAAAGACTGGAGAATGGATAAATTTTTAAGAAAATTGGAAGCTATGATGATTGTTGCAGATAAGTCCATCTCTTTAGTGATAACAGGAACTGGTGATGTTCTTGAACCTGAGGACGGAATTGCAGCTATTGGCTCTGGAGGGAATTTCGCTTTATCTGCAGCGAAAGCTTTAATTGATGTCAAGGGAATATCACTAGAAAAAATTGCTAGAAAGGCTATGAAAATAGCTGCTGATATATGTGTTTACACAAACCATAATGTAGTGATTGAAAAAATATCTGAGAAAGAGAAAAAGGAGTAATATGGGTAGTCAAGTTATAGATTTTGCAAAAAGACGAAAGAACATTTGCTATTATACTAAAGAGAATTTTTACCATGACTCTGAAAAATCTTTCTGCTCTGAGGTCGCACAAGATACTCAAGATTATCATGATAATATATGTGTACTATTAGATGATATGTCACCACAAAAAACAGTTCATGAACTTGATAGATTTATAATAGGACAGAATGATGCAAAACGTGCTGTTGCAATTGCATTAAGAAATCGTTGGCGTCGTAATAAGGTACCTCTTCCTTTACGTGAGGAGATTATACCTAAGAACATATTAATGATAGGGCATACAGGGATTGGTAAAACTGAAATAGCACGCCGTCTAGCAAAACTTGCAGGTGCACCATTTATAAAAGTTGAAGCAACAAAATTCACAGAGATAGGATATGTTGGACGTGATGTTGATTCTATAATACGTGATCTGGTTGATGCAGCAATAGTGTTAGTGAAGGAAAAGGCACGTAAAGCTTTAGCAAAAAAAGCTTCATATTTGGCTGAAAAAATAATAATTGATGCTTTGGTTGGTGAAGATGCAACTGAGGAAAGTAGAACAGTCTTTAAGCAGAGGTTAAACAATAAAGAACTGGAAGACAGTGAAATTTCAATTGATGTAAGAGAAAATAAGAATATGTTGCCTGCTTTTGACATTCCTGGTATGCCAGGCGGGCAAATTGGTGTTATGAATATGACAGAATTAGTAGGTAAAATGTTTGGTGGAAGCAAAAGAACAAAAACTATTACAGTAAAGATACAAGAGGCACGTGAAATATTAATTAACGAAGAAAGTGAAAAGTTAATGGATGAAGATAAAATAATAAAAGAAGCTATTAGACTTGCCGGCAATGATGGCATAGTATTTTTAGATGAAATAGATAAAATTGCAGCACGCACCGAAGTGAAGGGTGAAGTAAATAGGGAAGGTGTACAGCGTGATTTGTTGCCACTGCTGGAAGGAACAACTGTTTCAACGAAATATGGCCCTGTAACAACCGACCATATACTGTTTATTGCATCTGGAGCTTTTCATCTATCTAAGCCTTCGGATTTATTACCAGAATTACAAGGTAGGTTGCCAATTAGAGTAGAACTGCAGCCATTAACTCAACGGGATTTGGTGAGAATATTAAAAGAACCTGAATCAAGCCTATTGAAACAATACATAGCTTTAATGAAAACAGAGAACGTAATACTTGAATTTACAGACGATAGTATAGAAACAATAGCTGAAATAGCGTATACGGTAAATATAGAAGTGGAAAATATAGGTGCAAGAAGATTACATACTATTATGGAAAAGCTTTTAGATGAAATAAGCTTTATTGCTTCTGAAAAGAAACACGAGACATTCATTATAGATAGTAAATATGTTAAGAATAAACTTGAATCAATTTCTAAACAGCTAGATTTATCTAAATTTATATTATAAGATATAGCATTTTCCTTAATATCCTGAAGAAGATGATAAAATGTGTATTTAGGCGCAGGTTAGATGCTAGCAGTATATAGTGACGATTTATAGCCCTTTCCTGAATAGCCCGAAAATGATAAAATGTGTATTTAGGAGGATTAGATGTCAGAAACATATAGTAAGGAAGAAGCAATGAAAGTTTTGGATGCAGAAGAAAGCAGGGGATGGTAGCAAAGAAGTTTAAAATAGGAAAAGCTACTTTATGGGAATGGTAGCAAAGAAGGAAAGAAACAGTAGATTTCAATTCAAAAAAGCTAGGAAATGGAGGTTATACTGCTTTTTTATAATCTATTCGCACTATTATGAAATGTGCTACAACTGATCATGGAAAGCATTAATAATTGTACCTAGCTTCCTCTTTTCTTCCACATTTTTTATTTTTTTATGAGACAATAGTTTTAATTTTCTAGTTTTGTTATACGCTTTTTTTCATTTTCTGTGTTATTTCCTCTATTTCCATGTCTTATACATTTGCATTAACAGGCTTTTCCTCAGTGCTGTATTTATAGCTTTCTCTCACTTTATTTATAGCAGTTACACATTCCATGATTATATCACCTGTATCTGTTACCCCTTCCTTTATTATACGTTGTAAGGTGGATTTTTAACTCACCATGAGAGATTATATCTTTTAAAAGACTATTTGCCTTTTGCATATCATTTATGCGAAATATGCTTAATTGTGATTCTTTCTATGATTTTAAACGATTGTTTACTTGTTCAATGATATCATCATCTGGAAATTTAACTGCTTTATTACCCGACTCAAGTGTGAAATATTAGACCCATTGCGAAATGTCAGAAGAAGAAATAAGGATGAGATGAGTGCAAGAATAAGAAAGAGTATTGAAGGTTCAGCAATGATATTGAATCTCATATTGTGTTTCTTCTGAAAATTACGGTAAATATGTACATAATTTTGAAAATCTTTATTTGCCTAATCTTAAATTTTTTATTATGTTTTTTCTGCTCTGGTGTTCAAGGTTTCTTACGATACCTTTTATAAGGAATAACAACTTTACTCTGTAACTTTTACCATCCTTGATATCCAGAATCTGCATACTTTATACTATTTTTAGATAAAAACTGCTCTTGCTTAAAGTCATGTGTGCTTCATGCATATGACTTGGATACTTTTTCCATTTCTTTCCATAAGAATCTCGGTTTTTACTGTGTGCGCTTTCTTTTTTCCAGAATAACTCTTCTTTTTCTTCTTCCAATTCTTTAAAAACTGTGTTTACGAGAAATTATGGAATTTTCTTGATCAGCTAATCACTAAAAATTTTACAACTCTGTCATTTGTCATTATTATTACATTAAAAATAATATAAAAAATGCTTTTTGATAGTATAGTGATTTTTATTATTGTGTTATGCATTATAATTGCCATTACACGTGGGTTTATAAAAGAATTATGTGCTTTAATGTTACTATTTTTATCGTTTTGCCTAACAGTGGATTACTATGATTTCTTTAATATAAATTATAGTCAATATTTTAGTTCTAGAAATAAAGTTAACATACTTTCTACAATTTCTGTGTTTATACTACTTAATTTAATATTCATAACCCTAAACAACTGGATAATGTATATATTATTACCTATCAGGTTAGGGTTAATGGATAGACTAACAGGAGTTGTAGTTGGTACATTAAAGGGAGTGTTGTTATCTTATATGTTATTTTCTGTAATAAACTTATATTGTTATATTATTTACCCAGAAAAAGAAGACTCATCTGACGATGAAAAGAAAATTACAACAAAAGAAATCACCAGAAAAGAAGTGTTACCTGATGTAATAGCACATTCATACTCTTACCAAATTCTATTTTCTAAAATGGATGATTCGGTTAACAGCTATATACCAGATTCATTAATATTAAAAATAAAAAAGATAGGTCAAAAATTTGTTAAATCGGAAGACAAGGTATAGCCAGTAAACTGGTTAAATTTTTAATTTTAACACATTTTTTATATTTATAGGGTGTCTTGAAAATCAGGATAAGAAATGATAGACTGTAAGCTTGGTTAATTTTGTATGGGAAACAAAAATGCAGGAGGAAAGAAATGCCTATCTAGATGATCTGAGTGGTGAAAAATGTAAGCGTATCAAGCCTTTAACAAAAAACAAGCTAAATAGACGAGGACGGAAGCCTAGGTACGGGAAAATGGGAATGCTATTTTTATTTATTGCAGATTGATTGTTCCTGGTGCCATTTACCCTATGATTTTCCGCCATGAAAAACGGTGTATACTCAATTTTAGGCGTGGAAGTTAAAGTGTTTTTTCAAGCAGCAGACCTTTTGCAAAACAGAAATTATTGCAAAAGCGTAAAAAATGTGTCTTTTTGATAAAATTTTCTTGTTTTAAAAGCTGTTACAGAGCTAACCTAATAGTTTTTTGGACCCCATCTTTTGAGCATTAATTTCGCAAAAGGTCTTCTCTCTATTTTTGCTCTTAAGCTTAAGTTATCAATCCCTTATTTTTACTCTTAAATTATCTGTCTTACGTTAATAACTCCAAAATTTCAAAATATACTACTTACCTTGTGCTAGAAAACTTGTTATATCCTCCAAGTGTAATATTGAATGTATAAGTTTTGATATTCTTCTTGTTATAAGAGAATGTTGCTATTAGAAGGTGTGCTTTAGGTAGATTTGTAAGGATGGGGTCAGTATAATTAAGGTCAGCGAAAAACATTTGTGTGGTAAATTCTGGAAAGTCTGGATGTTGTACAAGAAAATTTACGTGTGGTGCCCTCTCACCATTTGTACCAGGCATTATTGTGATGAAATGGTAATAACCAAGGTTATTTGTAATAAATCTTCCTGATTCTGCAAAATTCGGATCATGTGGTTCTGCGTTTTGTTCCATATTTTCATTATATCCACATGCATCTGCATGCCATATATGCACCACAGCATTTTGTATTGGTAAGCAGTTTATATCGGTTACTCTACCTACTATGTGAATTAATTCTCCAGATGCAACATCTGAGGACCCTGGCCTTCTTCTTAAATTATTTGAGTAACCAAGTTTGTTAGGACATGTATCAAGGCTATATACTGATGGAGTTTCTATACAGTTGAGTAATATAGGATCATTGGCAAATGTCTGTAGATTAGAGATTAGCACTGCTAGTAATAGCAATAGAAAATATTTTTTCATATTTGTTACGATCTTTATTAAAATTATAGCAGAATTTTTTGCTTATCAAATATAAAAGGGTATGCAAAATTTTTGTATGGAAATTGCTCATATTTTTATATACCCTTCTTCTATTAAAGAGACTATCTAAAATATGAAGAATGTGTTATCACAAAATTTATGGCTATTTATATGGCATTTCTTGAAAAGGTACAAACCTTTTATGATGATTTTTGCTATGATCACCGGGTTTTTCAACCGTGTAGTAGCTTGTTGATGAGATATATGATTAGCCTTTTGCGAAACAGAAAATTATTGCAAAAGCGTAAAAAATGTATCTTTTTGATAAAATTTTTCTTGTTTTAAAGGCTATCCAACTTAATAGTTTTTTGGACCCCAGAAAATCTTCTGAGCATTAATTGCGCAAAAGGTCTACGCTATGCGATTGATAAATAGGCACTTTTTTGTACCTATTGACATAAGGGCTGAATTGATAGATCAAAACTTAATAGCTAACTTTCTTATGCTAGCCCTAAAGCTTCATGCTATCTCCTCTTCTTGTGACTTGATCTATAGCAGCAGCTAATGTAGTAGCATGTAACTCTGTACCTGCAGTCAATAGTTCATTACTTGCTACATTTGTGCTCATTTCTCTCTCATCTTGTTCATATACATGCTTTATATTTGAGATGATGCTATTGTTTACTGCTCGGTCGCGTGTAGACAGCATTTTGACTGTATTATATTGATCATACTTTTTATAGCCCAAGATTGCAAGAATAATGAGACAACACAACATGCATCAGCGCCGCCTATCGTAAGCAGTAGACGTGCATCTGTCTGCAGTATAAATCCACGGTATGTCAATACTCCCCAAGTACAAGTGCAGCTACTCCAGCTGAAACATACAACACCTGGTAACAATTAACTTCAACTGTACGATTTGAGCTCCCATCATTAGTCCTATTGGCATGACCTGAATTTAACATATTTACTACATTTTTTAATTACGTTTATTATTACACTAAGATTGATCTCACTTTTGCAACAAAAAGTTACGTTGGAAACTTAAGGCACATTTCTTTAACTTTATCTGAGATTGTTTTTTCAATATCTGTGCTATTTCCATTAATCAAACTATTTATTATTTCATTTATAAAGCTAGCTATCTTTTTAAAATCTTCTGCTTCAAGGCCGCGAGTGGTTTCTGCTGCTGTACCGAAACGTAATCCAGAAGTAACGGTAGGCTTTTCTGTGTCAAATGGTATAGTATTCTTGTTGCATATTATTCCTGCTCTTTCAAGGCTATTTACTACATCCTTACCAGTTAACTTTTGTGGTCTTAAATCTACTAGAACTATATGAGAATCAGTGCCTCCAGTGACAATATTAAATCCATAAGTCTGTAACTCTTGAGCAAATATTCTAGCGTTTTCTATGACTTTTTTACTATATACTTTAAATTGTGGATCTAAAGCTTCTTTAAATGCAATGGCTTTAGCANTGCAACTGCAAAAGGAATAAAAATTGGACAAGAAGAAGGAATAAAAATTGGTGAGGAAAAAGGAAGAGCGGAAGGAGGCAAAGCAGAACAAATAAGAATAGCAAAAAAGCTTCTTGACTTAAAGGTTGCAATTGACATAATAGCCAGCAGTACAGGCCTTACACATGGTGAAATCGAGAAAATTAACCTTGAAAAAGGAAACTGATGCAAAAGTTTTTTGTATATTATAATATAAGTTTGTATATATAGATATACGTCACAAGATAAGCTTTGAGTAAAATTCTTGCAATAGTAAACCAGAAAGGAGGAGTAGGTAAAACCACAACCAGCATTAACTTATCTACAACATTTGCTGCAGTAAATACTGCTAATTGACCTTGATCCTCAAGGTAATGCAAGCACAGGCCTGGGTTTCTCATATCGCAGCCGTACAAAAAATATATATAGTATTCTCATAAATAATGAGCCTATATCATCAGCGATTTTGAATACAGACATACCCAATTTATCACTCATTACATCTAATGTAGATCTATCAGCAGCAGAAGTCGGGCTTTCACAATTTGAAAATAGGGAACATACATTAAAAAATGTATTAAAAGTAATAAAAGAACATTTATTATTCCTCTGCAATGCGAATTTTTTGCTTTAGATGGCTTAAGCCACTTGATCAAAATTATAGAACTGATACAAAAACATCTGAACCCATCTCTTAAAATAGAAGGAATAGTATTAACAATGTATGATAAACGCAATAGGCTAAGTGAACAGGTCAAAATAGAAATTTGCAAACATTTAAGTGACAAAGTATATGAGACAATTATACCACGTAATGTACGATTATCAGAGGCTCCGTCTTATGGCAAACCGGCAAGTATATATGATATGAAGTGCCATGGCGCACAGGCATATATATTTAGCAAAAGAGATTATAGAAAAGCAGTTTGCAGCATGCAAAACAATAATAGACTAGGACAAGGTTTATCTGGCCTGATAGCTAGAAATACTGTTAATATTATAGATAATCAGCAAGAGTTCTTGCCTATTTCATCATTATACCCAGGCAAATTTCAACCACGTATATATTTCTCTGAAGAATCACTAAAAGAACTTGCAAGCTCAATAGAAAAAAATGGCATTATACAACCCATAATAGTACGTAAAAACACAGACGATAGTAAATACGAAATAATAGCAGGAGAACGTAGATGGCAAGCAAGCAAAATTGCAGGTTTGAATAGTGTACCTGTAATTATCAGAGATTTAGATGACAAAAAATGCCTTGAAATATTAATTATTGAAAATATACAACGAGCAAATATTAGTCCTATAGATGAAGGAGAAGCATATAAAAAGTTAATTGATGAGTTCTCTTATACTCACAAAGAAATAGCTTTAATTGCAGGAAAAAGTCGTAGTTATATCAGTAATATAATGAGACTGTTATCTCTTCTGATAACGTTAAAACAATGATTAATGAAAAAAACTATCTATGAGTCATGCAAGAACATTAGTTAATGTTACAAAAGCAGAAGATATCGCAAGAAAAATATTTTTACACGATTTAAATGTCAGACAAACTGAAAAACTTATAAGAGATTTACATGATCAAAAAAAACAGAATAAACGATATAAAAACCATGATATATCAATAATAGAAGATAATATCTCTTCAAAACTTGGTCTTGATATAAAAATTAATGATAGTAATTATAAATAATAGTAATTATAAAGGTAACGTAATCATAAAATATAATAGTTTTGCAGAATTTGAAATGATAATACAAACTTTAACCAACTTAAAATTGCATTTATAAATTTTAAAATGATCTATATTGCTATCTATATATTATTATGTGGCATGACTATCATGCTATATCGTATTGTCTTCACAGCATGTAGCATATATGACAAAGTCATAGCATTCAATAATTTCTCAACACAAGTGGTGTTATTAATAACTATAATCTCTGTAACTACAAATAATTTTTTTTTGATTGACATAGCATTGTTATATGCTAGCATTAGTTTTATTTCAACTATAGCACTAATGAAGTTAATGCTATTATGATAGGGTCTGTGTTTATATTATCAGGTATATTTTTTATATTAATTTCAAATATAGGGATAATAAGATTTCCAGACTTTTACACAAGGCTTCATGCAGCAGGTGTTACAGATTCTAGTGGAGCAACACTGTTATTGATAGGTTTAGCTTTACACAGTCAGTTTTCATTCAATACATTAAAAATAATATTGCTCATTGTTATAATATGGGTTGCAAACTCAACTAACAGCTATGTTCTAGCACGTACGTATTATAAGACAAACAATAAAAATGTTTGAAATATTAAATCTCGTGTTACTTTCATTACTGTTCATAGTTGCACTTTCTATAGCATTCTCAAAAAATCTAGTTAATATTGCAATTTTAATGTGCACATTCAGTTCACTTATGGCGGTCATATATTTAAATATGAATGCACCAGATGTTGCAATCACTGAGGCCTCTGTAGGTGCAGGGTTAAGCACAATTTTTACATTTGCAGCTTTATCCTTGATAAAAAATCATAAGACGAATTCATCACATAGTTTTACAATATTTTGTTTAATGTTGATTTTTGCTACATTTTTATCATATTTTATTTATAAATTACCAGAGTTTGGCAACTATGGCGCTCCTATTCATCATCATGTGGCTCCATATTATATAAATAATACTGCAATAGTAGCAGGTATTCCTAATATAGTAACAGTGATTTTAGCAAGCTTTCGTGGCTATGATACATTTGTGGAAACCATAGTAATTTTTACTGCAGCACTATGCACATCTTTGATATTAAAAGGAGAAAGGGATGATTAAATCTGAAATAAATAGTTTCCTTTCATTTCTTCTTTTTCAGTTTACCGCTTTCAATGCAAAAAATTATAGAACATATTTAAAAAAAATGTATGGTTAAGGATACAGTATTGAGTGTAGTAGCATTGTTAATGCTACCTTTTATAATCTTATTTGGTTTATATATACAATTTCACGGAGATTATACTCCTGGAGGGGGATTTCAAGCTGGGATTATTATTGCCTCTGGTATAATATTATATGCAATGTTGTTTGGCATACCTACTACTTTGAAAGCAATTCCATATTCCTATATCAAGTTTATAAATGCACTAGGTATTTTTTTATACGGAGGAACAGGAATCCTAGCAATGCTACTTGGACAGAATTTTTTATCTTATGATATAATTGGTCAAAAAGCAGGTATATTTTTGGTAGAATTTGGGGTTATGTTTACTGTTTGCTCTTCTATGCTTACTATGTATATTAGTTTTACTAGAAAAAAAAGTAATGATAAACTTATATAATTATATAATAGTGATTATATTAATGATATTAGGGTTATATATTGTTATAAATGATAAAAATTTAATTAAAAAAATGATAGGGATAGGTATTTTTCAAACTTCCGTTTTACTGTTTTACATATCGTTAGGATATATTAGGAATTCATTACCTCCAATACTAGTTGAAGGTTCCGCTTTATATAGTAATCCAATACCTCATGTATTAATGCTAACAGCTATAGTTGTTGGTATAGCAACATTCTCGGTTGGATTGTCTATAGCAGCACGTATAGAAGCTCAATATGGAACGATCGAACAGGATTAGATGCACATTAATAGTATTTTAAATAATATGAGGTAAACAGAGAATGNAATGTAAGTTCATTTGTTAATAAATTTATAGGGTAACAATGGCAGAACTTCACGATGAAAAAAAAATTATTAAAGATCTTGTAACAAAGAGCATAAAAAAAGGTGGTTTTATTACCTTTGATGATTTAAATGATACGTTATCAGATGAAGATTGTTCGTCTGATTTTATAGATCACACAATTTCTGTACTGCAAGATTTTGGAATCGATGTACTAGAAAGTAGCGAAGATGAGGATTCAACAACTGATGATAATAATAAACCTGATGATAGAGATGTTACAGATACTCTAGTACAGAACGACGATCCAGTAAGAATATATTTACGAGATATGAGCTCTGTAAAACTCTTATCAAGAGGCGATGAAATCAAGATCGCGCAGAAAATAGAATCAGAAAAACATAATATGCTACGTGCTATTATTGAGTCACCAATCACATTTAAGATAATTAATATGTGGCGTGATAGTCTTAACAGTGGAAATCTTTTATTGCGAGATATTATAGACTTAGATGCCATCTATAACTCTGATTTTAATGTTATACTTAAAGAAGAAGTTGAAGGATATTACACAGACGATGAACAAGATGAAATAAATTCTGCAAGCCTTAACGTTTCTATACTTGAGATGGAAAATGACCTGTTACCAAAAGTTATAGCAGCATTAGATGATATAATTACTTTATCAGGCAACATATCGAGGCTTAAAGAAAATGTCCTTACAAATCAATCAAAATGCGAAGAATTATACAATCAAATTTGGTCTATAACGCTACAAATCAAGCTCAGTAATACTGCAATCTCTCAAATCACACAAGAACTTTATAATGTAAATAAGTATATTACACTTGAAGAAGCCAGTCTCATTTCTGAGGCAAAAAAATATGGCATTAGTAGAGAAGAGTTTTACGAAATTTACGATGCTCTTTTAAAACAAGATTCAATAGCAACTTTGACACAAAATAAATTCCAAAAATTTATAGAAGGTAATATTCTTGAAAGTATAGGTAACATTCATCAACAAGTAAAAGAAAGTGATGTACAAGAATTTAAAGAACTTATCAAAAGAATACGTAAACATGAGCAAGATATAGCAATAGCAAAACAAGAAATGATTAAAGCAAATCTAAGGCTGGTTGTTTCTATTGCAAAAAAATACTCAGGTAGAGGTCTACCACTGTTAGATTTAATACAAGAGGGAAATATTGGTCTAATGAAAGCTGTAGATAAATTTGATTATAAACGTGGATATAAATTTTCAACTTATGGTACATGGTGGGTGAGACAATCAATAACAAGAGCTATACCAGAGCAATCTAAGGTAGTAAGGATACCAGTTCATATGGTGGAAATCATTAATAAAATTAATAAAGCATTGAGGAAAATGTCACATGATATGGGTAGAGAACCTACTTTGGAAGAATTAAGTGTAGAATTAATGATGCCAATAGATAGAATACGCAAGGTTATGAAAATAGCAAAAGATCCTGTGAGTCTTGAAGCCCCAACAGGAAAAGATGATAGTAGCACATTTGGTGACTGTATAGAAGATAAAAGAGTTTCTAAACCAGAAGATGCTGCAATACTTGCTGATCTACGCGGCATTACCACAAACATTCTTGCTACTCTAACGCCAAAAGAAGAAAGAATTTTAAGAATGCGTTTTGGCTTAGGTAAAAACGGTAAAGAACATACATTAGAAGAAGTGGGCAA
>NZ_MJMG01000007.1:55169-56190 GCF_001752665.1 Wolbachia pipientis
ACGTGAAAGAATAAGGCAGATAGAGGCTAAAGCGTTACGCAAATTAAGACATCCAAGCCGCGCTAGAAAGCTGAGAGGATTCTTTTAAAGCTAGTATAGCAGAAGAGAGCACATAATGAAATATGTACCCCAAATAATACATAGCAGAGCAGTGCTCAACACCCATCCATGCCACACTACCTTGACTATATCACATGTCAAAGGTACCATTAAACCCTAGCCCATTGTTCGATTGAATGCCACTGTTTAATTGAATACCATTAGACCCATTGCGAAATGCCAGAAGAAGAAATAAGGATGAGATTAGTGCAAGAAAGAGTATTGAAGGTTCAGCAATGATATTGAATCTCATATTGTGTTTCTTCTGAAAATTACGGTAAACATGTGACATAATTTTGAAAATCTTTATTTGCCTAATCTTATTTCATCCTTAATTTTTTATTACTGCTCTGGTGTTAAAGGTTTCTTACGATACCTTTTATAAGGAATAACAAGTTTACTCTGTAACTCTTGCCATCCTTGATATCCAGAATCTGCATACTTTATACTATTTTTAGGTAAAAACTTCTCTTGCTTCTTGATACGAAAGTCATGTGTGCTTCCTGCATATGACTTGGATACTTTTTCCATAAGAATCTCAGTTTTTACTGTGTGCGCTTTCTTTTTTCCAGAGAGAATAACTCTTCTTTTTCTTCTTCCAATTCTTTGGACGTTGTATAGGTTGCTCTGTAACATCTGCCAAGATTTCCATCTGGTTCTATTTTTTGTAATGTTGATCTTCTTTACTAATAATTTTCTGTAGTAATCTACATATATTAGATTCATGTCAGATATCCAAAAAACACGTGTATTATATATGTTCTATAATAAACATAAAACCTTATCTTCTAATATGTGATCTTCTTCCATGACTTTTCTTATTCTTTTTAACTTTCTTCCACTCATGCCTGACTTCTTCTACTAAATTCTTTGATACCTACTACTATTAATTGCTTGAATATTCTTGTCCTGTTTTTTGAGC
>NZ_MJMG01000007.1:56205-72391 GCF_001752665.1 Wolbachia pipientis
TGGTGGCGATGAAAAACGATCATCTGAATACGGTGATGGCGGCGAAAAACGATCATCAAGAGGTGGAGCGCTAGGAGATCGATCCTTACTATATTCAGGAAATTGACTGCCTTCTTGTGCTTTAGCTACCTTTATTTTTTCATTGACTTTCCTATTGCACGGAAGAACAGTAAAGATGATACACAACATACCACTATATTAACTAAGAAAACAGCAAAAATATTAGTTTGGTTCACAAACATACCAGCCATAAGAAAACTGGCTGCAGCAAATACTAACCCACTACAAGCAAAACCACCTTGCCATCTAATTAAATAATTCAAAGACTTAACTGCGCCCTCTTCTTCTGCTTTTTTTAGGGCTTGGCCCTTTACATAAGTCTGATACAATACACACATAGCAAAATGATGTACAACACATAATAACAGCAGACAACAAACTGCTGCTGTTTTATCGTTGTTATCTGACAATGCAACGTTTTGCTTATGCAACCAAGTATTTTGTTGCTGCAATGTATAATTCTCTTGACGCAATATACTATTTTCATAATTTAACCTAACATTTTACTGGCATGATCTATTTGAATCAAATACCAAATATAACTGACATAAAAGCTCACATAATTTACATAAAAGCTCACATAATAAAAGCTTATCTAAAAAATCATCACTCCTGTATACACTTTCAATATAGTATACATAAGGAGGTACATCCACATTTACATTGAAATTCACTTCAGTATAACCACTACCATATTGATAATACTGTTGATACCTATCACGATTATTATTACAGCTACGGAAATACCGTAGCTGTGACGAGAGCTATACCCTCATTATTTACTAAACCTATATTATCATTAATTATAAAATAGACCTTTCGCGAAATTAATGCTCAGAAGATTTTCTGGGGTCCAGAAAACTATTAAGTTAGATAGCCTTTAAAACAAGAAAATTTCATCAAAAAGACACATTTTTTACTTTTTTGCAATAATTTTCTGTTTTGCAAAAGATCTAATGTAGTCAATTTCTGGAATTAAAACTGTAGTAAAAATTTCACTAAAAAGATTTATATTAAATGCCGTTATGGTAGGATGACAAGTATTGAACAACTTCCAGAGGTTAAATAAATTCACTTGGCTTTGCACCAAGAAGAGACAGCAGAACCTCTGGAAGATTATATTAATTAACTATAATAAAAAACGTGTAAAATTGAGCCTATGTAGGAGATGTGCCATYCAAACTTCCTAGAAAAGAATGACTTGATCGTCTCCAAGTAAGAAAATGGCTTCTCTTTAATTTCTATACCATCTATCACCATACTGATAGCTTCCTTTATCTCATTATCTGTAATTAATTCCCTTAATTTATTTTTGATAGGGCCCCTACCAACTGCCTTGCCATACCTATTATAATAATCTAAATAAAGCCTATCAAAAATAAATTTTTTTACATCTTGTAATAATTGATGAATACATTTTTTCTTATCAGGAGTCAATATACGCCCATTGTAAAAATCATCAAAATTCTCTTTTGAAATTTTTAGTTTTTTATTGTTGCTATAACTATCAAGACACTCTTTTGTAAGATCAGACATTCTCCCATAGACCTGATCATTTACTTCAACTGTAAAGTTATTTGTTACATCGAAACAACTTAATGAATAAATGATACGATTAAACATTCCAGGAGTACAGTTTCTCATTCCCTCTTTTAAACGCACCAGTAAAATACACTTCAGAAGAGCCAAATCTAATCTTTGCCTTTTTGCAGAAGCATAAACTAAATTTATCGCTTGAGTTAGAGTCAAATCAGTCTGTGATTCTCTCCAATGTGATTCTCTCCAAGTTGCATTATTAGAACCATTAAAATTTAAATACCATTTTAACCTCTCTTTTGCTTCTACAGTAAGCTCATTAGACCCATTTATATAATCTGCAATTTCACTGTCTAACACAGTTGATTGCAGTTGTTGAGGAAAACTTTGTTTTAATTCTAGAGCACATCGAATAATACTACCTTGAAAGGTAGTAGTCTGAACATTTTCTCCGTTGTCATTTTCTATATCACTAGTATTAAACAAAAAACTTAGATGTTTTGCATTAAGCCCAAGAGGTGTAAAACACTTTATCAATGGATACTTAATCAATTCAAGCGGTATTACTAGAGACAGCAAAATAATATTTAGCCCCATCATGTAATAACTAAGCCGACTTACACAATAATTATAATACCTATTTCTTATATCTATTAAAGACAAAGCATATAAAAATGGAAGCTGTAAGAGATATATTAAATATATTCCAGAAAACAATACTTTATCTTTTAAGTTAATTGTTACATCCCCCCAAACTTCAGAAAACTTATTTTGTTCACTAATGTTATCATGTTTAAATGCTTGATAACTGTGTAAAATTTTCAACCCCACTTCATTCAGCCAATAAACTAAACCAATTATTATAATGGCTGCTAATATATTAATGACTGCTAATGCTTGTATATTAGCAGTCCTAATATACAAGAAATAATTATATACATGAATGGCTAAATACGTAGCAAGAATAGCAATAATTGCAGCCTTAGCTATAGCCTTAAATCTTCTTACTATAATGGGTTCTAATATATCACCACCCCCAATATACAAGCAATCATTATATATACGAATGGCTAAACACATAGCAAAACTAGCAATAGTTGCAGCCTGAGCTATAGCCTTAAGTCTCCCATTATTTATAACACCTAACATACTAATACCTACCATATGAAAACATAAAATTTAACATAAGTATAACATATATTTTACCATAACAATATTTATTATTACTTCTTTACTCTATCCAATAACCCATTAATAAAACCAATTTCACTTAATTTGCTAAGTAAATCAGATGCAATATCAGTATATTCACTAACAACAACTGCTATTGGTGTATCAAAATTAATGAGTTCACNAACCTCTGGAAGATTATATTAATTAACTATAATAAAAAACGTGTAAAATTGAGCCTATGTAGGAGATGTGCCATCAAACTTCCTAGAAAAGAATGACTTGATCGTCTCCAAGTAAGAAAATGGCTTCTCTTTAATTTCTATACCATCTATCACCATACTGATAGCTTCCTTTATCTCATCATCTGTAATTAATTCCCTTAATTTATCTTTGATAGAACCCCTACCAACTTCCTTGCCATACCTATTATAATAATCTAAATAAAGCCTATCAAAAACAAATTTTTTTACATCTTGTAATAATTGATGAATACATTTTTTCTTATCAGGAGTCAATATACGCTCATTGTAAAAATCATCAAAATTCTCTTTTGAAATTTTTAGTTTTTTATTGTTGCTATAACTATCAAGAAACTCTTTTGTAAGATCAGGCATTCTCTCATAGACCTGAGCATTTACTTCAACTATAAAGTTATTGATTACATCGAAACAACTTAATGAATAAATGATACGATTAAACATTCCAAGAGTACATAGTCCATTTCCCTCTTTTAAACGCATCAGTAAAATACACTTCAGAAGATCCAAATCTAATCCGTGCCTTTTTGCAGAAGCATAAACTAAATTTATCGCTTGAGTTAGAGTCAAATTAGTCTTTGATTCTTTCCAAGTTGCATCATTAGAACCATTAAAGTTTAAATAACGTTTTAACTCCTCTATTGCTTTTACAGTAAGCTCATTAGACCCATTTATATAATCTGCAATTTCACTGTCTAACACAGTTGATTGCAGTTGTTGAGGAAAACTTTGTGTCAATTCTATAGCACATCGAGTAATACTATCTTGAAAGGTTCCCGTATGAACATTTTGTGAGCTATTTTCTATATCACTAATATTAAACAAAAAACTTAGATGTTTTGCATTAAGCCCAAGAGGTATAAAACATTTGATCAATGGATACTTAATCAATTCAAGCGGTATTACTAGAAACAGCAAAATAATATTTAGCTTCAGCATGTAACGAGTAAGCGGATATCCAACACAACACACATTTCTTATATCTACTAAAGGCAAAGCATATAAAAATGGAAGCTGTAAGAGATATATTAAATATATTCCAGAAAACAATACTTTATCTTTTAAGTTAATTGTTACATCTCCCCAAACTTCAGAAAACTTATTTTGTTCACTAATGTTAGTATGTTTAAATACTTGATAACTGTGTGAAATTTTCAACCCCACTCCATTCAGCCACCAAACTAAACCAATTATTGTAATGGCTGCAATGCTTGCTTTTAGGCCACACCCACTTACCGCAACAACAGCTGAATACATAGCAATGGCTAAACACGTAGCAGAAATAGCATTAAGTGTAGCATTAAATATTCTATCATTCATTATTATTCTGTGATTTCTAACACTTAACATACCTAACATATAAGCTAAACCAATTATTATAATGCACATTATAAAGGGTATGATAATGTTTACTAATATAAAACTACCCGTAGTATACAATACATTATACATAACTACTTTTAGGCCATACCTACTTACCGCAGCAATGGCTAAACACATAGCAAGACTAGCAACAGCTATAGCCTTAAGTCTTCCGTTATTTCTAACACCCAACATACTCAAACTTAAAATTTAACATAAGTATAACATATATTTTACCATAACAATATTTATTATTACTTCTTTACTCTATCCAACAACCCATTAATAAAACCAATTTCACTTAATTTGCTAAGTAAATCAGATGCAATATCAGTATATTCACTAACAACAACTGCTATTGGTGTATCAAAATTAATGAGTTCACATATCGCAACACGTAAAATAGCTAAACTGACAATATTTAATCTTTCAAGAGACCAACTCGGACGTAAATGTGCTTCTATTATTGTATCATATTCTTTTTTTATATTATCATTTAGAATCTTGTGTGATAATCCATCTAGAAGATGCTTGTCAAATTCCATATTATAAAATAAATCAGATAAACAGTTGATATATTCTGGCAATCGTTCAGAAAAATAGCTTACAAAGCTGTTCGAATAAGCAACTTGTACAGCAAGAAACCTTGCCATACTCCTTTTTAGATGATACTTCTCCTTATTTAATGATTTTTCATCCATATTTTTAAAAACAAGTATCAAACATGTATAGCTTTAATATTTATACTGAATTTTACTAAGCATTGTTCAATTAAAGTAATTATATTATTAAATATCCAATATATTAATAATCCTGCAGGAAATGAAGATACAATAAATACAGAAATATATGGCAGAAATCTCATAACATTAAATTCATCTGTTTTATATATATGATCTTCTTTATTTAATTTGTGTATTATTAACATAGTAATACCATAAATTATAGGTAAAATACCTATAGAAATAGGTAATTCATACTTAAACAAAGTAAAAACATTTGTTGGATCTGGTGCTGAAAGATCTTTTATCCACAAATAAAAAGGGGCATGCCTCATTTCTATTGTAACAAATAACACCTTATATAATGCAAAAAATACAGGTGTATGTATAAAGATGGTAGAAAAGATACTTAAGACTGGATTGATGTTATTTTTCTTATATAATGCCATTGTTTCTTTGTTTTGTTTTAGTGGATCATTTTTATATAACTCCTTTATACGTACTATTTCAGGATGTAAATATTTCAGCTTAAGTTTTGAAATGTGTGATCTGCTAGATAAAGGTAACATTACAATTTTCACTACCAATGTTAGTAATAATATTGCTAAGCCAAAATTTTTTAACAGCTGATTAAAGTATGCAAGCAACAAGAATACCGGTTTAGTAATAAAATAGAGTACACCAAAATCCACAGCTTTATCAAAGCGTGGAATATTGAAAGTATCTTTATAAAAATCTAGAAGGTCTAGCTTTTTTGCTCCAGCAAAGAAATAGTTGATATTAGAAACATTTTGCCCTGGAAGTATAGTTATATTAGGTTTAGTAAAATCCACCTGAAATCTATTGCTCTCATTAATAATTTTATGTTTTATACTTACATTTACTTTACTATATTGTTCAGGCACGATAGCTGTAAACCAATATTTATCAGCAAAACCAAACCAATTTTCTGTATCTGTATTTATCTGAATAAAATGCTTTTTAGATAAGTCTTTATACCTCCACTCTTTCAATCTATCATCAAACACACCCAACACACCTTCATGCGACAACCAGCTAGAATCATTAATATTATCACGTTTACGATTTATTTTACCGTATGGAGTTAAAACTATATTATCTTGTGTGTTATTTTCCACTATTTGCTTTATTTCAAATAAGTAGTCGTGCACTAGTTTAATTCCCATTTTAAATATAACATTACTTTTATTATTCCAATATAACTCCATTTCCTGGCCATTAGCTTTATTTACTTGCCACATAGTCTCAGAATTTGGAACTTCAATTTTATTATTAGGGTCTAGCCAACCAAATTCTGCAAAATACACATCCTTTGATTCCGAGGGAGATAACAATGTCACTTGTGGCGATAAAGGATCTGGTGTAACATGATAAGTAGCTAATGTTAAATCATCAAACCTAGCGCCTTTTAAATAAATTGATCCATTCAACATATTATTGGAAAAACTCACTCTCTGTTTACTAGTAGAATCAATAATATGCAACCGATCAATATCAGTATGATCTAAATTAAAGCTTTCTAAAGATTTTTGCTGAATACTTTTAGTTTTATTAATAAAATTATCAGAAATCATATGCCAGAGTAATATTATTAATGTAGATAATATAACTGCTAAAATTAAATTTTTTTCTTCTGACATGTCTGATACTTTAATTTTAAGTGTATATTAAATATTGCACTCAAACAATAATAAACATTAAGGGTTTGGAGAAAAACTAGTGAGAGATTTAATCATTTGGCTATTTATCATTATTACTGTAGCAATGTTCTATAATTCATCTAATCTTGTTCTAGATGGTACCACAATAAGCAATAGGATACTAGCACCATATAAAGGCAAAGTTCAAGGTGATGGAAGCGTGGAATTTAGTAGAGCACGAGACGGACACTTTTATATACAAGCACAAATTAATAATCGTAATATAACATTCCTACTTGATACCGGTGCAACTGATATAGTTCTTTCACATAAAGATGCATTACATGCTGGTATTGATGTACAAAATATCAGTAATTTTAAGATATATGAAACTGCAAAAGGCTTTATAGAAGCTAAAATAGTTGAGATTCCAGAAATGAAAATAGGTCACTTCTTAATTAGTAATGTTCAAGCAAGTGTAAACAGCTATTCCATGTCTCGTTCTTTACTAGGCATGAGCTTTTTAAAGCACTTTGATTTCATGATAAAAGATGATACATTGATCTTGTACCGTAGTTAATAAACTAGGTCAATCAATTATGGTATGGCCTAGTAGACATTCTGTATGTTGTATATATTTATTATCAGGACCTATGTTATAATTGCTACAATTATATTTTATGTTATAGTCTAACAGATTAGATTAAAAGGGTATACATGAATAAAGATATAATAAAACATTTTAATAAATTATTAACAAATGAGTTAACCTCTGTACGTCAGTATCTACTGCATTTTTCGGTTCTAAAGCATAATGGAATTCACAAGTTTGCAGATAAAGTACAAAAAGAACTCACTGAAGAACTTGAACATGCAAATGAGTTAGCAACAAGAATATTATTATTAAATGGGATTCCAAACTTTCAAGATACAAATCAAATATCAGAATATCATGGAAAATTCACAAAAAACACAGTCAAAGAAATGTTAGAGACTAACCTAAAATTAGAGGTAAAAGGTATGCAAGATATCAAAGAAGCAATTTTTGTTGCCGAAAGCGAAAAAGATTTTGTAAGTGTAATTTTGTTAGAAAAATTATTAAAAAATGAAGAGGAACATTTTCACTGGATTAATGCACAAATTAATCTTATTGAAATAATGGGCATAGAAAATTACATAAAAACACAGTGCTAAAGAATATAGTATTTGTTACAGTTCTTTTACTACTCTTCTTACTAGGATTATGGCAATTGTTTAGATTTAACTATAAAAATAGTATAATAAAAAACATTGGTCTACCACCCACACATCTTTCACAGACTGACAATCTCGAAAAATTTAATTATAAACGTGTGGAGATTGATGGAATATTAAGTAACATAGAACTATATGTTTTTGCCGGAAAACGTGGATATTATGCACTCTCCCCAATGCTGCTTGCAAATGGAAAGTACATGCTGGTTAATAAATATATAACTAAAAAAAAAGAAGTAAAACAAAAAGAGATAATTAAAACAACTCTAGACGGAATCTTAGACTGTAATAACAATAAAAATTGGTTTATTAAAAATAACCCCTCAGAAAACACATGGTTCACATTGAACACAAGAGAAATATCTAATGAATTAGGGATTAAGCTAGAAAAATGTATACTCTGGAAAGAGTTTAATAAGCTGTCTATACAACCAATGAAGCATCTAGAATATGCTATTACTTGGTTTGTTCTTGCTCTTATTTGGTTAGTGATCGGTATAAAAACAAGAAGATATGCAGCATGCAATGAGTTTTAATGATTTTTATGGAAGTAGAATGTAATCACTTCCATTCTTTACAAGACATAGCTCTTTGTATTCTTGCTTAGATCTATACTTAAACTCTTGAACTTGACAGACAATCTAAAATAAACTACTTATATAAGCCACATATTCTTATAACAAATGACACATACTACAATAGTATCAATTGCTTCAGATCACGCTGGTTTTGAACTTAAATCAGAAATAGTACCATACTTAAGAGCATTAGGTTACGCTGTTATAGAACATGGATGTACTGCTGATCAGGAATGTGTAGATTATACAGACTACGCTATTAAAGTCTTAGCAGATATAGCAAATAAGAAAGCAGCCTATGGTATACTGATTTGTGGTACAGGCTTAGGTATGAACATTGCAGCAAATCGTTTGAAAGCAGTGAGAGCTGTGTCATGTAATAACATTGAAATTGCAAAATTAGCTCGTGAACATAATAATGCCAACGTACTGTGCTTAGGTGCAAGACTCATTGCTACTGAATTAGCAAGAGATATAGTAATAAACTTTTTAGAGACAGAATTTTCACAAGAGCCACGACATACAAAACGAGTGAATAAGCTAAATGATATTAACGAAAAAACTTATAATGAAAGTGAAATCTCAAAATTTGCTAAAATAGCAGATGACTGGTGGAATCAAAATGGCAAATTTAAGATGCTACATATGATAAATCCAATTAGAGGGTCTTACATTATAGAAAAAATTAAAGAATTCAAACAATGTGATTTAAAGGAAATATTACTACTCGATGTAGGATGTGGTGGCGGCATCTTATCAGAAATGACAACACGTGTTGGTATTAATACTGTAGGAATAGACATATGCGAAAAAAACATCAAGATAGCACAGTCACATGCAGAAAAAATGGGACTTAATATAGAATATATACATACCAGTATTGAACAGTTCAACGATAACAAAAAATATGATATTATATTACTAATGGAAATAGTTGAACACGTAGATAATTTAGACTTTTTTGTAAGTAGGACATTAGAACTTCTAAAACCAGAAGGTTTAGTTTTCATATCCACAATAAACAGAACTATAAAGTCCTTTCTGCTTGCAATTATTGGCGCAGAGTATATACTAAACTGGGTGCCTAGGGGTACTCATAATTGGAAAAAATTTTTAAAACCATCAGAAATTGCAAATCTTTTTAGACAAAATAATATTATGCTACAAGACATGGTAGGTATGGAATATAACGTCATAAAAAATGAATGGAAATTGACTAAAAACGTAGATGTTAACTATATAATTTGTGGTCAGCTAGCATAATGGATCAATTTTACATAACCACTCCTATATATTATGTAAATGACAAGCCGCATATCGGACATGCATATACTTCACTGTTATGCGATGTAATAGCTAGATTCATAAGATTAGATGAAAAGAGTGTAAAATTTACCACAGGTACCGATGAGCATGGACAAAAAATTGAAAAAGCAGCTAAAGCAAATAGAATAGACCCACAAGATTTTACAAATAAAGTCAGTACTACATTTAAGGAATTAGCTGCATTTATGAATTTCCAATATGATGATTTCATTCGCACTACTGATAAGCGCCATGTAAACGCAGTAACCGCCTTATGGAATAGGTTACAAGAAAGAGAGCAGATTTATTTAAGCTGCTATTCAGGGTGGTATTCAGTACGTGATGAAGCATTTTATCAAGAATCAGAATTAATTAATGGTAAAGCACCAACAGGCGCTGATGTTGAATGGCTCAAAGAAGAGAGTTACTTCTTCCGATTATCAAATTGGCAGGACAAGTTATTGCAATTTTATCAAGATAATCCAGATTTCATTTTTCCCGAAAGTAGGAAAAATGAAGTTATCGCATTTGTTAAATCTGGATTAACCGACCTTTCAATTTCACGCACTAGTTTCAGTTGGGGAATCACAGTACCAAATAATAACAAGCATATAATTTACGTATGGATAGACGCACTAACAAATTATATTACATCAGTAAATTTCCCCAATGTTGAAGATAATGAATATAAAAAGTTCTGGATGAATAAAAATTGCTTTAATGTCCATGTAATCGGTAAAGATATATTGCGTTTCCACGCTGTGTACTGGCCAGCAATTCTTATGGCTACAGAGCTTCCGCTACCTAAACAGATTGCTGTACATGGCTGGTGGCTTAATGAAGGAAAGAAGATATCAAAATCACTTGGTAATATTATTGACCCTATTAAATTGTCCAAGGAATTTGGTGTTGATCAGTTACGTTATTTTCTTCTACGAGAAGTAAATTTTAGCCAAGATGGAAATTTTAGTAAACAAACTATGATATCCAGAATAAACTCAGAGCTTGCAAATAATGTAGGTAATTTAGTACAAAGAACAATGTCATTCTTACATAAACAGTACAATGGAGTGATTCCAATAATTGACAAAAACTTGCTTATAGGTAATGAAAGCTTACCAAACTGTAAAACTATATACAATCAAATAAAAGGTTATTTATCTAAATATGAATTTAATAATATTATTGCTTTAATTTTAAATATTTCTTCAGAAGCTAATGCTTATATAGATAAAAGCACCCCATGGATATTAAGCAAAACCAATACAGCACAAATGAATTTAGTAATTTGTAAATTATTAGAACATATAAGAATAATAGGTATCTTACTACAACCTATCATTCCACAATCTGCAGAAAAAATTCTAAATCAGCTTCAAATTCCCCAAGAGGAACGGAAGTTTAAATCACTGTATAATGCACAAATACAGTACGGTACAACACTACCTAAACCAGTACCAATTTTTCTAAAATTTATACCATAGTAGCACTCTTTTAAAATGTTTTATAATTATCTATTATTCTCCTGTTTTGATTTCTTAATTTCTCTTGTGTAGCAAAACCCATAGGTTTGTTCTGGCCTTGATGATGACCATTCTGACTGTTTCCTTGTCCTTGATCTTGTATGATAATCATCTGCTCTGAATTTTTTTCCTCCTCCAAACCCTTCATAGAATTGAGCTCTTTCCATGTACCACATCTACTTGATTCATCTGTTTTATTATTAGATTTGTCAACATAATCACGGTCACATAGCATATTATAATCATTTGTGATATCACTCCATAACCCATCCCACTGATATCTTAACTTAGTCCAATATTTATCAGCATATTTCTCTTTATTACCTGTAAATATTCCTATACCTACTATACGAAGTGATACACAAATAAAATTAACTAAGTGCTTCACAAAAGATCCAGAACCAAATAATAACATACCAGATACTCTTAAAATCGGATTACCTTTTTTCTTATCTTTTTCCATTAAATACCTACCCAACTCGATAGGAATAAATGTAAACGCATTAGCAGCCATTTTGCCAATAGTTGTAGGAAAAACAATAAGAACAGACCATATACTTTTTAGCATTTCCACATCGTCCTTATAACCTCTAATCTCGAAAAAAGAAACTCTCTCTTTTTTATCACGAGAAATATATAATAATTCAAGGCTCCTCTCTTTATTAGTCTTATCCTGACCTTTTGTAGAAAATTCAAGCTTTCTACCCGGCGACACATTACATTCAAAAACTGGAAGGTACTCCCTGACATCTCGCGACTCAACACCTAGTGCAAATCCAAATGGCTCATATTGCTCTTTACCAGAATTTTTGGCATGTTTAAAAAAGCCAGGATTTAATGCTAAAAACTCAGTAGTAAAATATACATTATTACAGCCAGTTATATCACCTTCAGGATGAATTTTACGCAGTAAATATTCTTTTGCACCATATTTCAACTTATAACTATCACCTTCTGTAGAAATCTGAGCATTTTCTACAATTTTATCATACTCTTTCGGATACTTATATCGCTTTTCTCCATATGTCATTACTTCCCTTAAATCTTTAATATAAACTTCATCAGATCCAAGAAGCTTCTTTTGTAACCAATCATACCAAACAAGTACATGCCCTACAGGTTTAACTTTACTTTCTATAAACTGAAAAGCTTCTATAAATTTCGTAATTAACAACATAAATACATAACCTTACTATACTACAATAATAAAACCACCATGTTAAATATATATTAAAATAAATTTGTTAATTTAGCAAGAAAGAATTTAAAAGCAAAAATAACGATTAGAACAAAAAATTGTAAAAGTCAGAATAACATACGTGATAATTGATAAACATTGAATAACTCTTATTAAAAAAAATCTAATAATGGGATTATGAATATAATCTTCACATATTATCTGCATTCCTAAAACTGCATGGTGAAAAGCATAAAATAATATCACAATAAAAAATAAAAACTCCAAAGGATTAATCAATGGTTTCCAAGTACTTTCTATTAATAAATTAGAATTATTTATACAAAAAATCAAATAAATACACCAAGGAAATAAAAATAATAAAACTAAAGCAGAAAACCTCTGACTCTTCCAGTAATGCACTGCATCCTTAACCTGCTTCATATATTAAAATAAAAAATTACAGAAGAAAAAAGTAAAACCAGCATTAATACTGTAGCACTTACTAAGACACTAGTAATTCCCAACCCTATACCTACATCCCACAGTAAATAGCGGATACCATTTAAAAAGTGATAAGTAAGAATTATAAAACAAAAAAGATAAAATAATTTAGCAAAGAAACTAGACGACAATGTATGTAAATAACTTACTATAAATAGATCTGGAACCCACGTATGTAATATGTAACACCAAGAAACCGCTATTAACAAGCAGAACAACAAGATACCTGTTATCCTGTGCATACCAGAGAAAAAACTGGTAACTTGTATTTTATATATTTGTAAATGTGGAGAAAGAGGCCTATTGTTCATAAAACAAAAAAGAAAGTAGAAATAAAGGCAGCAGCATGTGCATAATAACACCATTATTAAAAAACAGTGAATTAATACACAAAGCCTAAGGAGGTAATCCAGCCGCAGGTTCTCCTACGGCTACCTTGTTACGACTTCACCCCAGTCACCGACCCCACTTTAGATAACTCCCTCCTTACGGTTAGGTCGTTAGCTTCAAGTAAAGCCAATTCCCATGGCGTGACGGGCAGTGTGTACAAGACCCGAGAACGTATTCACCGTGGCGTGCTGATCCACGATTACTAGCGATTCCGACTTCATGCTCTCGAGTTGCAGAGAACAATCCGAACTGAGATGATTTTTAAGGATTAGCTCAACCTTGCGGCTTTGCAACCCATTGTAATCACCATTGTAGCACGTGTGTAGCCCACTCCATAAGGGCCATGATGACTTGACATCGTCCCCACCTTCCTCCAGTTTATCACTGGCAGTTTCCTTAAAGTCCCCAGCATGACCTGATGGTAACTAAGGATGAGGGTTGCGCTCGTTGCGGGACTTAACCCAACATCTCACGACACGAGCTGACGACAGCCATGCAACACCTGTGTGAAATCCGGCCGAACCGACCCTACCTCTTCAGGTAGGCTTAATTTCCATGTCAAGGAGTGGTAAGGTTTTTCGCGTAGCATCGAATTAAACCACATGCTCCACCGCTTGTGCGGGTCCCCGTCAATTCCTTTGAGTTTTAATCTTGCGATCGTAGTCCCCAGGCGGAATGCTTAACGCGTTAGCTGTAATACAGAAAGCAAGCTTCCCATATTTAGCATTCATCGTTTACAGCGTGGACTACCAGGGTATCTAATCCTGTTTGCTCCCCACGCCTTCGCGCCTCAGCGTCAGATTTGAACCAGATAGACGCCTTCGCCACTGGTGTTCCTCCTAATATTTACGAATTTCACCTCTACACTAGGAATTCCTCTATCCTCTTTCAATCTCTAGATTAGCAGTTTTAAAAGCAATTCCAAAGTTAAGCTTTGGGATTTCACTTTTAACTTACCAACCCGCCTACGCGCCCTTTACGCCCAATAATTCCGAATAACGCTAGCCCTCTCCGTATTACCGCGGCTGCTGGCACGGAGTTAGCCAGGACTTTTTCTGTGAGTACCGTCATTATCTTCCTCACCAAAAGAGCTTTACAACCCGAAGGCCTTCTTCACTCATGCGGCATGGCTGGATCAGGCTTTCGCCCATTGTCCAATATTCCCCACTGCTGCCTCCCGTAGGAGTCTGGACCGTATCTCAGTTCCAGTGTGGCTGATCATCCTCTCAGACCAGCTATAGATCATTGCCTTGGTAAGCCATTACCCTACCAACTAGCTAATCTAATATAGGCTCATCTAATAGCAATAAATTTTTCCCCCGTAGGGCGTATACGGTATTAGTCACCATTTCTAATGATTATTCCGTACTATTAGGTAGATTCCTATACATTACTCACCCGTCTGCCACTAAGTTATTATTACAGCAAGCTGTAATAATAACCCCGTTCGACTTGCATGTGTTAGGCCTGCCGCCAGCGTTCATTCTGAGCCAGGATCAAACTCTCAAATTTAGACTTCAACCTAAAAGACTGATCTAAAAGGTTGAATTAATACAATAATTTAGCTTAATACTGCTGCCTTTATTTCTACTTTAAAAAATCTCCAACTATTCAAACAACTTACTCGACTATTATCGTGCTGTATAATCAGCATGTCAATATGTTTTTTGCAAATTAAAAAATTTAATATAATATAAGGCTTATATAATTAAAAACTAATGAAGAAGCATATCATATTATTCACTATATTAATTAGTACATCAATATACTGTTTGACTACATCCGCAGGTGATAAACTTTATAAGGTATTATTTGGACAAGATCCACTAGAGCCATTACTCGAAACAGAATCTAATTGGCAATATCTTGTTAAATTTGAACATGCAGCTAAGTATGTAGGATTATCAGAAGCAGTATCTACTTATAACAGTCTCGCAAGTGATAAGAAAACACCTCATATCCTACGTGAATTAGCACAATATCTGGAAGTAATGAATTCACTAGATTATACAATAGCAGAAGAAAAAATTAATAATTTAAAATCTAGTACTGTTTATCCATACTCAAGCAAAGAAGCAATTGCAATAATTAAGATACATAATAATGATATTCCAGCTGCAGCAGAAATACTTCGCTCACTACTTAATGATGTGCAATGTCCACACTCAATAAAGACTAACGCTCAAGAATTACTCCAAATATATGATAGTCAATAAAAAAACTCCTTTTACAGTAAGATTATGTGTTGCATTTTATTTTTATTTTAGTTATAAGATAGCTTTAATTCTATTAATTTTAATTAAAATTTTGAAATTTTCGGGGGCATTGCATGAAAAAATTTATATACACCAAAACTGCTCTAGCTTCTTTATTAACTCTCTGTTCTTTAAACAGTTTTGCAGTAGATGAAGAGATAAAAAAGTTAGACACTTCGCTAGAAGTAATAAAGACATCAAATAGAAAATTAAGAGAAAAAATGGATAGGATATGTAATACAGTTCCAAAGAAAAAAGAAACAAAAGGTTTTGTCCATAAAATAGAAGATACTGCTAATACTGTAGGTGATAGAGTGAGCAAGGTAACTAAAGATATAGGTGATAAAGCTAGTGATGTTGCTCAAGCGACAAAAAATAAAGCAAGCGAGATGACTCAATCAGTACAAAACAAAACAGCAGACATTGCKY
>NZ_MJMG01000007.1:72454-76026 GCF_001752665.1 Wolbachia pipientis
AGTCACAGGTTTAAAGAAACGCAATGACGATGACAAGTATAAAAATGACGATGACAAGTATAAAAAAGACAAAAAAGATAATAAGGATAAAAGAAATGATTTAGTAAAAATATCTTCAAAAGAAGTTACTAATAAAAATATAAATGATAACGCTAAAAATGCAAATAATCAGGCAAATGAAAATGTGATAAAGGATTCTGATCTCAAATTAACATTTGGTGGTACACTTGAATCTCAAGGTTACTATAAGACTGGGTCACAAAATGATACCTATAAGTATGATAATGTTATGCAGGGTAAGAAAACAGGTACTATTGGTGACTATAGTGAAGACATTGGTACATCTACAGATGCAGTAGTACACTTACGTGCAGAAAGTAAAAATGAAGATTTAAGCATAGCTTATGGTGCTAATGTGCAATTCCACATTCCAGTTGCTAAAGGTAAAGGAGAAATTTACGGAATACATGCAATCAGAGGAAAAGGTGCACACGTATTTTTGAATACAAAATATGTTGATGTGAAAGTAGGTTATCAGTTTGGCCCTGAAGCTTTAATGCGTCTTGACGCAACAAGAATTGCAATTGTTAATGGTGCTGCAGATAGTGATTGGTTCAAAAAAGTAAATTTAGAAGGTAAAAATGGAGATTTCCCATTTTATGTTACTCCGCGCCTTTACACTGAAAGCCTTTCGAGCGGTAACGCAAAGTTTGCATACAAGGAGATGAGCAACAAAAACTTTACAAATACTTTACCATTTAGAATAGCTGTTTACTCGCAAAATTACAAGGGCTTAAGACTTGGTTTCAGTTATTCGCCACGTTATGAGCAAAACTTATTTGACATACAGAATAACGAGGAGAGAAAATATCTAAGACCATGGAATCCAGGAGATTTAAATTTTGACGATCCTAAGTCAGAAGGTTCACGCATATACAATAAGATAGTGGATTCTATAGTAGAGAAAGGCAAATTAAAACAAGATAWAGCCATTACTAAAGAAGATATAAGCAAAGCATTCACAGATGCCGGAGTAGAGCTAGAGAAAGTGAAAAGTGACGCAGCATTAAAAAGCACTGACAAGAAAATGATCGATGTATCTACAAAGTTAGCTTCTCATATAAAAAATAATTATGCCATCAAACAAGATGAAATTAATATTTCAGATATAATGGGTAAGTATAATATTACTGTGCGTAACAAGAATCAGGATGATTTACAAAGTGTAGCAAATTCTAGTATTGTAGAGCTTGATGAGAAGCAGATAAAGCAGTCAATACTGGATAAGTTAACAGTCCATGATGATAAGAAAATTTCTAATCCTAATGATATTGAGAATAATTTTTTAGATGCAGCAAAGCAAGTATTAAGTGAACATCAAAAATCTGATAAAAGAAGTGAGCTTACCAGCAACAGTAGTAATAAGCAGACAATTCAGGATCTAGTGATAGATATACAACACACAGGTGTTTTCAATGCTCCAGATTTACAGTCTCTGATACATAGCGGGCCAAGTTATGAGAATATAGTGAGTGCTGGTGCATCATATGAATATTACTTTAATGAAAATATTAGAGTTAAGGCTGCTGGAGTATTTGAATATGGTAAGCCAAAGAAACCGGATGCAGGAAAACATACTTATAGTAAGTATACTAAATACAATGATCTATTGGGATTTAATATTGGTGGGAACCTTGATTATAAAATTAGTGATGATTGCTCTATAAGGGTAGCTGGATCTTTTGCAAATCTTAATAAGTCTGGTCAGCCTAAAAGTATACTAGAGTTACATGATAATGAGTATAAAGAACGACTTGACAGTAAGGACTCATTGAAATCTTATGACAATGATACTACGTATTGGACTGTAGGTATAGGTGGGCAATACCAAAGTTCGTATGCTAGTGCCACCATCTTTCACAGTACAATGAATGATGGTGATAAGCTTACAGATTACTCATTAGGTGTTCAGTACGATCTATCTACCGCAGAAAGTAAAACTAAATGTATTCCTTATATAGCAGGGCATTACTTTACAACGGAAGAAGATACTAAGAATAAATCTACAGCTGCTAATAATGAAGTTAAGGAGTATAACTCAGGTTCCTTTATAGCAGCAGGTGTAAAGTTTATTTTCTAAAGTTCTGGAGTCATACTATGGTTTTTTCACCATAGTATGATATACAGGCACACCAGATATGCCTTTAGAATGTGGATATGGTAAGCTAATTTAAATGTTTGATGTCTCCTTGTAAGCTTTTATTCTAGTAGGGCTTAAGCTATTTTTGTATATTGTTTTGTAGTGTCTTTCCAATTTTAGCATTTTATTGCAATTGTTTTATAAAAGTAGCATTAATACCTATTCTTTAGCGCATATCACTAACCATATGCAGTTTATAATTACAAAATGTTATATGACCGCACTCTATCTTTGCTCTGAAGTTATCTATTATCCTATATATTTGAATTATGAAACATAGGAAGTTCTAATCTACATAATTTACTAAAAGGACTTATAAGGTTTTAGTCATAAATATTGAGCAATAATTAGATCTTTTGCGAAACAGAAAATTATTGCAAAAGAGTAAAAAATGTGTCTTTTTAATAAAATTTTTCTTGTTTTAAAGGCTATCCAACTTAATAGTTTTTTGAACCCAGAAAATCTTCTAAGCATTAATTTCGCAAAAGGTCTATTCTTTTTTTAGTGTTAAAAATTTAGATGCATCGTATACCATTCCTACTTTTTCAAAATATTCAATCATATTCTGATAAAGAACGCATTATATCTGTTGCCTTGTTACCTTTATTATTCTTTAACAAAGGATTTGTTTTATCATTCATGAATAAACTGTTCATTAATAACTCACGATTAATATCCTCGTATGTTAAAGAGGCTCACACAGCCCAATGCAAAGCGGTATTTCCATATTTATCTTGCGCATTGATATCTCTGCACCATATAGATCTATTATTCTGTCCTCACCAATGCGAGCTGCCCAATGTACAGCTCGCATCTTACAACTGTCTGCTATTTCAGTATCTACTCCAGCCTTTAATAGAGCTTCTACTAATATTGGCTTTCTTACACGATCCGCAAAAAAAATAATAACACTTAGGAGAGAATAATATCCGCTATATTTAGTATCAAGATTCTTATACCGCATATACTCTGGAGTAATAGAAGCGGCATAAGAAGGAGAAGATGCAAAGAAACCCCAAAGATACCAATGGAAGCAAAGAGACTGTAGCAACCAAAGAAACCATCTACGGTAAGCCAACACTTTTCCCATAGATAAGCGTCCTCATTAAAACTTGAAGCACCACTACCCAAACTTTAAACAGTTCATTATACTATATTCACTCTCTCGTGGCATTTTAAGTTGAAAGGCCGCATTGATTCTTTCGTTTACATTATCTGCATTAATTCCAATTAAATCTACTGAGTTATAGCTGAGATTAAACAGGAATTTAAATAGTCATTTTTCATATTTTACTTCACAAATTAAAGCTTAAAACTAAATTATAGCTGTATACATAAATATAGCGAATTAATACTTTGCTCAAATCAAGAC
>NZ_MJMG01000007.1:76040-87732 GCF_001752665.1 Wolbachia pipientis
GTTTTTGATCTTATCTTCCCTTCAGTTAGGCCTTTGTCAGAGTAGCTACATCTTAAAAAGATACCAACAAAAAAGATGGAATAATACTTATGCTAAAATAGTGCCATATAGCCTTAAATAAAATAAATTTAGTTGACTATCGCTATTAACGTAATATCCTATCTGTGTGGTCATTTTAATATAAGGTAATTTATGAATAAAGAAGAGTTTGTAAAGCATGTTCTGGAAGAGCATGCCTCTCAAGGTATAAAGACTACAAAGTCTGAGCTAAATAAAATGTATAAAGTTTTCATGCAAATGATAACAAAAGCGCTACAAAAAGGCCATATACGTTTACATGGAGTAGGCACAATATATACTATTGTTAGCAAAGAAAAATTATGTCGTAACCCTCAAAGTGGAGAAACAATGACTGTCCCTCCAAAAGTGAGGGTGAAATTTAAAGCAAGTCAATCTCTATTAGATGTTTTAAATGATGTAGTTAATTAGTTATAATTGTTTTCATTACTTTTACTGCACTATATAAGCCATGAAGCACTGCTTCACTTATTAAATAGTGGCCTATATTAAGAGCTGAAATATATGGTACCTGTCTTACTTTTTTAGCGTGTTCGTATGTAATGCCATGCCCAGCATGGCATTCTATTGCCAACGCATTAATACATTGTGCTGAATCAATAATGAGCTTAAAGTTTGTTTCTGATGGATTGTTGCAATAGTTTCCGGTATGGAGCTCTATTATATCTGGTTTCAGTTCTAATTCTTTAAGGTATTTTAGCTGTTCAAAATCTGGATCAATAAATAATGAGACTTTAACGTTATGGTTATGCATTTCCTCTACTATATTAAGTAATTTGTCACGCATACTATTAATACATAGACCACCTTCTGTAGTTAACTCTTCTCGTTTTTCCGGTACAATGCAAATAGAATAGGGTTTTATCTCTTTTGCTATATCAAGCATTTCTTTTGTTGCAGCAATTTCAAGATTTAATCTGACCTGAATACCAGATTTAAGATCATACAAATCTTTATCTTTAATATGCCTTCTATCTTCTCTTAAATGAATGGTAATAAAGTCTGCCCCTGCATCAATAGCTATTTGAGCAGCATTAACAAGATCTGGATATAAAGTCCCACGTGCATTACGGATAGTTGCAATATGATCTATATTAACACCTAACTCCATTATTACCTTTTAACAGAAACTTTATTACTCAGACGCATATCTATATCATCTAACCTTGCAAATAGATTCCACGTTTTATCAGGATTATCTTTGAAAAGCTTTATCGTAATACCATTCACCTTCTCTGCTCCATAAATGCAAATGAATAAATCTGCTCACTGAGCTGAGTTTGACGCTTCAGTATGTTCTTATCAAATTTTAAATCTGATAATGTGTTTTGTCTAGATATTACTACAATGTCACTTATAAAATGGTCTGTGACGCCAGATCTACAATAATAGATCTTTTGCGAACAGAAAATTATTGCAAAAGAGTAAAAATGTGTCTTTTTGATAAAATTTTTCTTGTTTTMAAGGCTATCCAACTTAATAGTTTTTTGGACCCAGAAAATCTTCTAAGCATTAATTTCGCAAAAGGTCTAATTTTACCTTCAATGATTCATTACCATATATCCACAATCTGCTAGACTAAACCTACAGGACTTCCAATCATAATAAAAACAGCCAATAATATTATGCCCATTACTAAACCCCTAATATGCTTTGGAGCAAGTATGGTTGCTTGTTCTTTCACTAGTGGTGCTATGAGTAGCTCTCCCAGACCCATCAGCGCAATAGAAGTTATTAAATACATATAGTTTACCTTTCCTTCCATATTTGCATTTAAGCATCCTATATATAGAATAAAGAAACATATAAGCATAGTCAAAATGCCAAGAACAAATTTGATGGTGGCATGATCTCTACTAAATTTACTGTATGCTCCAAGTAGAATGCCAAATATTATTATGAAAATTGGATTTATTGACTGAGAAACAGCAGATGGAATTGTTATACCAAACACTTCGTTGCTAAGCTTTTGGATCTGAGTAACCTAGACTAGAAGTTAAAAAAGTACCAAAAGAACATTCATTCCGTAATAGCTGAAACGTTCCCACATTTCAACAAAAAGCAATAATACCAAAAATTTAGGAAATTTCACCATTCTATCCATAAAAGCCTCACTATAATTTTTTATAGAACATTGTCTTACACTAAATTAGATCTGCTGGCAATACACATTAAAAGCGAATAGACATGAATCATGTGTTATATTCATCTATATCAATATGTAGAATGTTAGGTAAAATCCTATAAATGCTTATATTTTTTATCCATTTGTTTTTTAATTTTATTTCACTTGCTAATTTAGCAAGCCGTACATACAGTATAGGTTGTTTTCTATCTATAAGATCTAATATGCTTTCCCTATTTATAAAATAATTACCAGTAATAATTACTTCATTAATAGAAAATCCATTGTTTAAAAGAAAATTAGAAATGTATCGATTACATTGATCTATATAAGAATGATATCTATAGATGATTTTATCAAACGAACTATATACTATTAATGTTACAAAAAGTGACATCATAACGATGAAAGCACACTTACGAAGAAAACATATTCGACTTCTAGTTGGCATTATACACTATCTTCAACAATTATTTTGACGAGCTCATTTATTCCCATGCCATTAGCAAGTCTCGCTATCTCTGGTACCATAGATAGCTGCGTAAATCCTGGATGAGTATTAATTTCTAACATCTTTAAAGTATGATTTTTAGGGTTATAGAGAAAATCTGAACGAGAAATAGTTCTACACCCTAAAAATTTATGTACTTTTAATGCATTGTGTAAGGTCATATTGTATATGTCGTCGGGAATTTCAGGAGGAAATATACGTTCTGATAATCCACTTGTGTATTTTGCTTCATAATCATAAAATTTATTTTTTGTTCGTACCTCTATAGTACCAATTGCCTTATCAAGCAACACAGCTGTATGTAATTCTATACCAGGAATATACTCCTCTATAATCATTTGATCTCTTACTGAAATATTTTGAAAATCATCGTCTGAAAATATAATATATACCCCTATGCTTGAACCCTCATTAATTGGTTTTAAGACATAAGGATAATCCATACAGATGCCACTCTTAGTCATTATCTGCTTTTTACTTACTACATAACCTATTGGAGTATCAATATCTAACGAAGCAAATAAATGTTTTGACATTACTTTGTTCATCGCAATGGAAGAAGCCATAACTCCAGAATGGGTATACTGTATCCCTAATATTTCTAGTAACCCTTGTATACATCCATCTTCTCCATATGGACCATGTAAGGCGATAAACGCAAGATCAGGATTGATTTCCATAAGCTTTTGTGCAATGTTTTCGTTAACATCTATCTCTATTGCATTATATGATAATTCATCCAGAGCTTGTTTTATGACTTTACCACTATTCAGTGATACTTCCCTTTCCAATGAAAATCCACCACTTAAAACTGCTATGGTATTAGACATATAATACTATTAATTTTAAATAAGCTATATAACTAGTTTTTCTTGTTAGTATAACCATCCATTGATTATAATAAAATATTTGGAAAGATAAAACAGCCGCCCTTTACTTGTTGACTAATAGCTGTTAAACTTACGATAGTTTATCATCACTAAAATGCAAGATAATATCATACCAGTCTCGATAGTAAAAGAGCTAGAAGACTCTTACCTTTCCTACGCAATGAGCGTTATTATTAGCCGTGCCATACCAGATGTGCGCGATGGGTTTAAACCTGTTCACAGACGTATATTATATGCAATGTCAAAGGCTGGATATGATGCTGGTAAACCCTATAAAAAAGCAGCAAGAATTCTTGGTGACGTAATGGGTAAATATCACCCACATGGCGACGCAACAATTTATGACTCCTTAGTGAGAATGGCACAGGATTTCTCTCTCCTACTGCCACTGATAGATGGACAAGGTAACTTTGGATCAATTGATGGAGATCCTCCTGCTTCAATGCGATATACAGAAGCAAGATTACAGAAATTATCACATTTTCTGTTAAATGATATAGATGAGGATACTGTAGATTTCAGACCAAATTATGATGGAAATGAAACTGAACCGGTCGTATTACCAGCAGAATTTCCAAATTTATTAGCCAATGGTGCAAGTGGTGTTGCAGTAGGTATGGCTACTAATATACCGTCTCACAATCTAGGTGAGATTATTGACGCATGCATCTTATATATAGAAAACAATGAGGTGACATTAGATGATTTAATTAAAGCCATACCAGGACCGGATTTTCCTACAGGAGGAGTTATGCTTGGAAGGGCTGGCATTAGATCAGCATTTGCAACAGGACGAGGCTCGATAATTTTGCAAGGTAAAACTCACATAGAAGATTTACCACAAGATAGGCAGGCAATAATTATCGATGAGATACCCTATCAAGTAAACAAAGTAAAGTTAATAGAAAAAATAGGTGAACTCGTAAAAGAAAAGAAAATTGATGGGATCACTGAAATTAGAGATGAATCTGATAAATCAGGTATTAGAGTTGTAATTGAATTAAGAAAAAATGTTAGCACGGATTTTATATTAAATCAAATATTAGGACTTACTCCATTAAGAAGCAGCTTTAGTGTTAACACATTAGTGCTTCATAATAATAGACCACTTTTAATGCCATTAAAAGAAATTATAGCCGCTTTTATTAATTTTAGAAAAGAAGTCTTATTAAGAAGAACAGAGTTTCGGTTAAGAAAGATAAGAGAAAAAGCACACATATATATAGGCCTTTATATAGCAGTTATAAATATAGATGAAGTAATAAAAGTTATCCGTAATTCAAAAGATCCAGCAGAAGCTTGTAATATACTCTTAGAGAAAGAATGGAACACATCATCCGAAATACAGAACATAATTACATTAATTTCAGATAGTACAAGTTTCCTAAGAGACGGTATATATAAACTAACAGAGCTGCAAGCAAAAGCCATTCTAGACATTAAATTACAGCGTTTAACAGCACTTGAAAAAGATAAACTAGAAGTTGAACTAAGCTCAATGCTTGATTCTATAAAAGCATACATTGAGTTTCTTGGCTCAGAAGAAAAGTTAATGAAAGAGATAAAAAACAAATTACAAGAAATAAAAAATAGATTTGCTATACCACGAAAAACTTCAATCGAAGAATCAGATATAGACATTGAAGCTGAAGACCTGATTCCACAAGAAGATATGGTCATTACAGTCACTATGAATGGTTATATCAAACGTGTAAAACTTTCTCATTATCGTACTCAACGTCGTGGAGGAAAAGGTAAATTAGGTCAAGGATTAAAAGAAGAGGATGTAATTACTAAGTTATTTGTAGGTAATACTCATACTAATGTTTTATTCTTTTCGAATGTAGGTAAAGTCTATAGATTAAAAGTTTATAAATTACCTCTAGCAGAGCCCACAGCACGTGGCAGAGCATTAGTAAATATCTTTCCTCTAGGTGAAAAAGAGACCATTACTAATATTATGACATTACCTAACGAAAATAATGAAAATCTTAACATCGTTTTTTCTACTGCTCATGGCAACATAAGACGTAACTCTTTAGCAGATTTTGGTTACATACCAAGTAATGGGAAAATAGCTATAAAATTAGATCCAGAAGATAAATTGATATCAGTGAAAGTATGTGATGAAAATGATCATATACTACTTTCAACTAAATGCGGAAAAAGCATAAGATTCAATGTAAAAGAAGTACGACAATTTAAAAGTAGAAACTCAGATGGAGTTAGGGGTATTAAGCTTGCAAAAAATGACTATGTGATCTCAATGACAATTTTAAATGGGATAGATATAGATACAGAAACAAAAGAGCAATATTTAAAAATACCACTCAAAAAAAGACTGGGATATAGTGCTATAGATCCTAAAACTTTAAATCACTTAGAAATAGATGGTCAGGTGTTCTTAAATCTCGCAAAAAACGAGGAATTTATATTAACTATTACTGAAAATGGTTTTGGCAAGCGCAGTTCTGCATATGAATATAGAACTACCGGTAGGGGTGGTGTTGGTATTACTAATATATTAACTACCAGCAGAAATGGTAATGTTGTTGCTAGCTTCCCTGTAGAGCAAGATGATAACATAATGCTTATTACTGATAAAGGGAAATTAATCCGTATTTCAGTCAATGACATAAGAATTACAGGACGCAGTACACAAGGAGTAACGCTCTTTAAAACGGAAAATGGAGACAAAGTAGTCTCAGTTGCGAAAATTGAAGAACATACAGAGGAAGAAGCTGGTATACCTTAAAAAATTTTTATTTGGTAACAGCACCTACTTTCTCACATACAGATTCTACATTAGTTTGGTTAAGATACCTACTAATGCCATAACATATAATTCCCCGCCCAAAAACAATACACCTATTAAACCAAAGACTACAATAGAGTTTTTTCCAACACATTAGTAAAATCGTTTCTATATAAGTCATGTCTATATAAGTCATGGGATGGAAGGATTTTAATGAAATGGGAAGCAGTCAATCAATTATCAACAGAGGAGTTTTGTCGTTTAATAGGGATAAAGAAATCAACATTTGAAGACATGGTTAAAGTGCTACAAGCAATCACGAGATAAAAAGAAAGAACGAGGATGCCGTAAAAATAATAAACTAGGAATAGAAGAAATCTTGCTTAGAATATTTAAGAGAATATCGCACATATTTCCACATTGGTAAAAGTTATGGCATTAGCGAAGGATACGCCTATAAACTTATTCGTTGGGTTAAAGATACACTGATAAAAAGCAAGCTATTTGTTTTGCCAGGACGAAAAGCATTATTAAAAAGTGATATGGAGTATGAAGTTGTGTTAGGTGATGTTAAGGAAACACCGATTCAACGGCCTAAAAAAACCAGCGCTATTTTTACTATGGAAGAAAGAAAAGTCACACGTTAAAAAGCCAAGTTGTAAAGGAAGCGAAGGTTTCAGAACAGGACTAGCAGATACAGGATATCAGGGATTGTATAAAATCCATAGCTATAGCCAATTGCCAAAGAAAAAAACAAAAAACATCCGCTACCAAAGGAAGAGAAGAAAGCAAATAGAAATTTATCTGGTCAATCTGCACTTAATGAAAACATTATTGGGATGTTAAAACGTTTTTTCTGACAAATATCGAAATTGATGAAAGCGATTTGGCCTTAGATTGAATTTGATCGCTGGATATGAACTCTGAAATGAGATTTGGAAAGAACTCTATTCTTTCATCTGTACAAATTCTTTAAACTGTTTTAACAATTTTGCCTGATTTATTAACTGTTTCTGTAATAAGACTTAACTCTTCTGTAGTCTTGAAAGATAGTGTCTTATAACACAAAGCATTACATTTTTGACTTATGCTCTAAGATATGTGCTATATTTAATGCTTGCAAGTTATCAGCAACTATCCATAGACTTAGTCCATGTTTAACAGTTTGGTCTTTTCTAACACGTGATACGTACACAACATTTTCCTGTACAACATCAATCTGAGTCATGTATCCACCATCTTCACGTTGATCATATACCAAGACACCATTATCTTCAGCTTCACGCAATATTTTATACGCTAATTCCACTGTGATAGGACTATGAAATTCAATGTTAACCGATACAGCATTACCAATAAAAACTGGTACTCTCACACAAGTAACGACAACCTGAATATCTCTCCCTAAAATTTTCTTTGTCTCTTCCGCTATTTGCAATTCTTCCTCTGTGTGGCCATCTTCTGTAAAGTCTCCTACCTGCGGAATACAGTTAAAAGCTATCTGTTTAGAGAATATTTCAGGTTTTTTATCCTCATTCATAAACATTTTTTTTGTTTGGATATAAAGCTCATCCATAGCTGCCTTCCCTGCACCAGCAGTTGATTGGTAAGTTGACACAGTGATTCTCTTTACTTTTGCATATTTATGTAATGGATTAAGTGCGAGCAGCATTTGTATTGTAATAGAGCTTGGATTTAATATTAAGTTATGACCTCTAATTTTTTCATGATTTATCTCTGTAATAATTAATGGCACATCTTCCTGTATTTTAAGATAAGAAGTACTATCTATAACAAGAGACCCCGCTGCCATTGCAATAGGTGTAGATAGATAAGCACTAGCACAGAAAATAGCCACATTAATATTAGCAAAATTATAATCTGTAAAATTTAATATAGATAATTCTTTGTTACCAAAACTTATCTTCTTCCCTACTGATTCCTTTGATGCAAGTGGCACAATGGAATCTACAATAATCCTTTTTGCTTCTTGAAATTCAGCTAGTGTATTTAATATTTCATATCCTATCTTTTCATTTGATCCGATAACAGCAATTTTATATCCCATACTCTATATTATTATACATGTTTTATAACTACACATCTTTTCATTCCTGATAAGTCATATACATATTCCAGAAATGCCAAACCATATGAACGAACTAATTTGTCGATACCACTCTGGTCTTCCCCTATTTCTAATATGGCAAAACAATTTTTCTTTAAACACTTCTGCAACATTACAAAGATACTAGTATAACATTCTAACCCATTTATCCCTCCATCTAAAGCAATGTTTGGTTCTTTTTGTACCTCATCTTGTAAAAATTTTAATTTACTTCTTTTGATATAAGGAGGATTACTCACTATTAGATCAAATTGCATGTGACATTTTGTCCATGAGCTTGAAAATAAACGAGCCCTATTCAATAAATTATGTCTCTTTAAATTTTGATAAGCAATTCTACACGCCTTAAAACTCTTTTCAAACCCAATACCTACTGAATATTGATATTCCTTTAACAAAACTGTAAGTAAGCATCCTGTACCAGTACCGAAATCTGCAATTTTTAACCTTTGTTTTTTATTTGTATAATATTTTAATACAGTCTCAATAATTGTCTCACTATCTGGCCTAGGATCTAAAACATCTTGATTAACTATAAAATCATTACTCCAAAATTCACGTTTACCTATTATATGTGATAAAGGATATCCCTTCGCTCTTTTATTTAGTAATTGCCAAAATTCTGATTCCTTAGATATTGGCACAGGATAAGTAGGATTAGCAACTATGAAAGATATTTCTACCCCCAGTACATGCTGCATTACTATTTCAGAGGTAAGATATGGAGCATCAATGCCATATAAGGATAAAAACTTCACCCCTTTGTAAATCACAGCCTGCACTATTTTGACATCTTAGCCTGTACAGCACTCTGCTTGTAAAATAAGCAAGTATCAAGCTTAAACACAACAATACCTCATATTTTACATAACAGTTGATACAAGAAAATAGAATAGGGGCATAGACTATGCCCCCCTATTCTATTTTATATTATTATCTACCTTACACATAGACAAAATTTTACTGTACTACTATCTTGTAGGAGCAGGAGGTATTTCAAACTTTTCTGATGTACAAGCCCCTGCAATTTCACACACTATCACTTCTATAATGCTGTCGTGCTTTTCACCTTCTCTTATATATTGAGCAATATTTTCCTTAACGTTAAGCTTACCATCATCGTTATAAATAATGTTTCCATTATTATCATGAGCAAATATTTGCTCCTTGACACGATCCAAGATCTGTTTATGTGGTCTATAATAAAAATAAACAGCAGATGCAATAGCTGCTATAATTCCCAAGTAAATGACAGCGGCAGTATAAGGATTACTTGCAGCAGACGTATATATACTACTCAGCGTTTTACTACCCATAGTAAGAGCATTATCAATTCTCACTCTAAAAGATGGAAAGTTCTTATATGCAGCAACATACATAAGACCAACAACAGCAACACACGCAAGAGATGCCATTATTTTGTGCTTTCCTACCAAGTCGTATGTATCATTATACGTATCTTGAATCTTCTTTTTAATACCCATATTTTCCTCTTATAAAATAACCCAAATAATCCTCACTACATTACTAAATTATATAAACAATCAATTTGCATGTCAACCTGTTAACTCTTATTTATATAATCTTACTCTATAATTTAAAGTTTCAGCAATGTGTGCTCTTGTAACCTTTTTATTCTGTGCGAGATCTGCTATTGTCCGTGCAACTCTTAATACACGTGTGTAGCCCCTATTGGATATATGATTTTCCTTTAAAACATGCTTTAATAATTCTAATCCTGCTTGATCAGGTTGAGCAAACTCGTTGAGCAGATCACCACTGATTTCTGCATTACAACTGACATTCAAATTTTCATAACGTGCTAGTTGGAGTGTTCTTGCTCTTATAACTCTTTCTCTTATAGTTGCTGTACTCTCTCTTTCCACAGATATTTCTATGCTGACATTAGGCATTTCAACACATATATCTATTCTGTCAAGAAGTGGACCTGATATTTTATTTCTATAATCTGCCCCACATCTTGGAGCTCTATGACATACCCTATTTGGATCGTTTAAATAGCCACACCTGCATGGATTCATTGCAGCTATAAGTTGAAAATTTGCAGGGTAAGTTATGTGTGCATTAGCTCTTGCAATAGTAACATGTCTATTCTCTAATGGTTGACGTAAGGAATCAAGCACAGATCTTGGAAATTCAGGTAACTCATCCAGAAACAATACCCCGTTATGCGCCATAGTAACTTCTCCAGGTCTTGCATTTTTTCCACCACCAATTATTGCTGGTATAGAGCACGAGTGATGTGGTTCACGAAAAGGACGTGTTATTCCATTATCAATTCCAGTAATACTAGAAATTATATTAACATCTATTAGCTCTTTTTCATTTAAATCTGGTAGAAGCCCAATAAACCGTTTAGCAAGCATTGATTTACCTGTTCCTGGTGATCCAACCAAAAGCAGATTATGGCCACCTGCAGCTGCAATTTCAGCTGCTCTCTTCGCTACAACGTGACCATGTATATCTTTTATATCTTCAATTGATCTTCTCTCTTTAGGTACACTCAAAACTACAGGTTGGATTGATCGCTCACCTTTAAAGTGCTGAATAATGTCAGTTAATTTATCTAGAGCCAAAATAGAATTACATTTTATCCATGCTGCCTCTGCACCATTCTCTCTAGGACAAATTACTCCTTTATCCATCTGCTTTGCATGAATTGTTGCAGGCAATACTCCTGAAACCTTCATAACTCTACCATCAAGAGCGAGTTCACCCATAACAATATACGAATTAATGTTTTCAATTGTTATTATATTCATAATAATCAGTATCCCCATAGCAATAGCTAAGTCATAATGACTACCTTCTTTCAATAAATCTGCAGGTGCAAGATTAACAGTAATTCTTTTTGGTGGTATCATTAAATTAATCGAATTTAAAGCTGCTCTTATACGTTCTTTAGATTCTGCAACAGTTTTATCTGGAAGCCCAACAATATTAAATGCCGGAATCCCATTTACCATGTGAATCTGTGCATCAACACTGACTGTATTAATTCCTCGAAGTGCAACAGTGTTTACATTTGCAAGCATATAGACATAACTTCCCTTATTATTCTTACATCAAATTTTTAATTGTCTCAATTGTTAAATCTGTAATGCGGGCTATTGATTCAATAGATATTTCTTTTGTTTTAAGAAGCTTTCTCGCAACTTCAATTTTTTCTAACTTTCTCCCTTTC
>NZ_MJMG01000007.1:87752-89454 GCF_001752665.1 Wolbachia pipientis
TGGAAGAAGAAAAAGAAGAGTTATTCTCTCTGGAAAAAAGAAAGCGCACACAGTAAAAACTGAGANGCAAGAGAAGTTTTTACCTAAAAATAGTATAAAGTATGCAGATTCTGGATATCAAGGATGGCAAGAGTTACAGAGTAAACTTGTTATTCCTTATAAAAGGTATCGTAAGAAACCTTTAACACCAGAGCAGTAATAAAAAATTAAGGATGAAATAAGATTAGGCAAATAAAGATTTTCAAAATTATGTCACATGTTTACCGTAATTTTCAGAAGAAACACAATATGAGATTCAATATCATTGCTGAACCTTCAATACTCTTTCTTGCACTAATCTCATCCTTATTTCTTCTTCTGGCATTTCGCAATGGGTCTAATGGTATTCAATTAAACAGTGGCATTCAATCGAACAATGGGCTAGGGTTTAATGGTACCTTTGACATGTGATATAGTCAAGGTAGTGTGGCATGGATGGGTGTTGAGCACTGCTCTGCTATGTATTATTTGGGGTACATATTTCATTATGTGCTCTCTTCTGCTATACTNNNNTTTTAAATTCTTCAATTATTTCATTTGATATTCTACGTTGTTTTAGATAATGCATTGCGTCTCGATTGTTCTGTGTAAACCAATTTGCTGCTAGTTCAAGTATTGAAAAGAATTTGTTGTGTGTGTCTACGTAGGTTTTTTTAGGTAATTCAACTCCTGCAATAGATGCTAACCTTTGTACTGCATCTTTAAAGTTTAATCCTTCAGTTTGTGAAATAAACTCAAATATATCTCCATGAGCAGAGCAACCGAAACAATAATATAACCCCTTAGTATCAGTTACTGAAAAAGATGGGGTTTTTTCACGATGAAACGGACACAAACCAACAAAATTATTTCCTCTTCTTATTAGTTTAACTTTTTGACTTACTACGTCAGATAATAATAACCTAGATTTGATTAAATTGATGTAATCCATGAATTATAAAACTGTTACACAATTTATTGTAATTGAAATGACTAAAACTACAAAGGTATCGTAAGAAACCTTTAACACCAGAGCAGAAAGAACATAATAAGAAATTAGCATCATTAAGGATGAAAAGAGAACATAAGATTAGGCAAATAAAGATTTTCAAAATTATGTCACATGTTTACCGTAATTTTCAGAAGAAACACAATATGAGATTCAATATCATTGCTGAATCTTCAATACTCTTTCTTGCACTCATTTCATCCTTATTGCTTCTTTTGGTATTTCGCAATGGGTCTTGTGTACAATGCACGTGAAACAAATTAAATGGGGTAGTGTATGCCTAATAATGAAAAATCGAGTAATTTCATCAATAATCTTGATAAACAAGGTTTGAGGCAAATGTTAAAAATTAGAAGTAATCGGCTTGATAGCAGCACAAAATTATCATCAACAAATCTCTCTCGGTAATTGAGCAGTATAATAGAGATTTGTGAGTTAACTTTATAACACTGATTCTTCACTCTTAAGATGCATCATATTATCACTAGATTTAGTTATTGAAATTTTAAATTGTGAGTCATTATTTATAAAAGACTTAATGGATTTACCAAAAAAATCATATCTCCATCCCTTGAATAAAGTATCTGTACATCCAGACATAGATTTAGCCATATCTTCTTTTGATATTACTAATTTTCTTGATATATCGTTGTCTCTACATTTACTATCCAAAAT
>NZ_MJMG01000008.1:0-47415 GCF_001752665.1 Wolbachia pipientis
TAAATTTTCTACCTGATCACTATTCCTCACTTTTAAAGCGAAAATAAAGCCGGGGAGTGTAGCGATGCATAGCGGACTTCTTCACGTCGGGGATTGCATAATTGCAATCAATGGCACTTGCGTTGATTCCATGACAACTGAGGCCATTTTTTATTATTTTTTAGTTTAAAATTATCAGTATTAAACCGTAAAACAAATTTTTATTAGAAAAGATAAAATTTTTAAACTTACAAGTTAATTTCAGAATTTATTTCAGGAATTATTGGAATTTATTCGTGCCGCCGGCAATCAATTGAAGATCACAGTTGATCCAAACAATCGGATGGAAAATTATGTTGGAGTATACGGAGATGATTTGTTGAACTCTTCCGCGGCTTCCGATTCCGACTCCGGCGGCATTTTAGAGCTTTTGGTCGGGATTCTATGCATTCTGGTGGCCATCTTAGTCGGCATGCTTTTGTCTGGCCATTTTTTCCCGGCCAATTCAACAAGTAAGGCTCCAATGGTTGAACAAAGTGATGCTGCATATTTGCACAAACAAATCAGCGAGTTCCGCGACAAAATTGGCCAACTTAATGGTGTGATCGATTGCCAAAAGTCATTCNCTAAATCAAGTGATTTGAGGGCATCATTAAGTAATATGTCATTGAGAAAGTGGATGAGTATATCCTTATTTTTCTCTGTACCAAAAACACGTTTGAATGCAATGTCGTTTTTAATATCAAAGAATTTAGAAAGAGTCATAACAATACTCATAAATTATTCACTTCATTGTATACTACAAATGAGGAATATTCAACTACTTATATATAAAATTTTAATAAGGGATAGATAAGCCTTTTTGCCGATCTGTATTTTTACTTTCTTTCACCTGTTGCACAAAAGGTCTATTGCTTGAACCAGCCATTAAACATTTCTATATCACAAGGGCCTTAGAAGGTGTAGGAGCTATTATTTTTCCTTTACTCAGAGCTACAATCATACTAATTCTCTAACTTTTTACTCCAGATTTTAGTACATAAAATCTTTCTCCTTTTATGCAATATCCATAAGCATAGCTTTCCATATTATCAATCAGTAACTTTTAGTGCCTGAATAAATGCACTTTGTGGAATATTTATGTTTCCTATAGAATGTAACCTTTTTTTTCCTTTTTTTTGTTTTTCTAAAAGTTTCATTTTGCGTGTTACATCTCCACCATATAATTTAGCTGTCACATCTTTTCTATATGGATTAATTGTCTCTCTAGCAATTATCTTGCTACCAATTGCTGCTTGAATTGCAATTTTATATTGTTGGCGTGGTATTAAGTCTTTTAGTCTTGTGCATATTTCACGCCCTCTTTTTACTGCTCTACTGCTATGCACTATGCACGTTAGTGCATCTACTGGTTCTCCATTAATTAGAAAACTCAATTTATCTATTTCACTAGCCTTATAACAAGAAATTTCCCAATCTAAACTTGCATATCCTTTTGAAACAGATTTCAAGCGGTCATAAAAATCAAAAACGACTTCAGACAATGGTAATTTATATTTTAAAAGTGCTGTTGTTGTATATGATAAATCCTCTTGTTCCCCTCTCCTCTCCTCACATAATGATAATACTTCTCCTAAATATTGATCAGGAACCATGATAATTGCAGTAATCCATGGTTCCTCTACGGTTACAATCTTAGTTGGATCTGGCATATCACTTGGATTATGGATATCGATAATCTGATTGTTACGTATAGTAATTTTATATACAACACTTGGTGCAGTAGCTGTGAGATCAAGATCAAATTCACGCTCCAGCCTTTCTTGCACAACTTCAAGGTGTAACATGCCTAAGAAACCGCAACGAAATCCATACCCAAGTGCATTTGAGGTTTCCGCTTCAAAAGTAAAGCTAGAGTCATTTAAATGCAATTTTTCTAATGCCTCTCTTAAATACTGAAAATCATCTGTTTTATTAGGGAAAATACTACAAAACACTACAGGATGTACTTCTTTAAATCCTGGTAATGCTTCACTGCAAGGTCTTTTTTCTTCAGTAATGGTGTCACCAATTTTACAATCTGCTACTTTTTTGATTGAAGCAGTAATAAAACCAACTTCTCCCGTAGAAAGTTCATTAGTCATTACTTTTTTTGGGGTAAAGACTCCTATATTATCTACTTGATACGTAGCATTATTGGACATCATCATAATGCTCATGCCCTTTTTGAGTATTCCATTTTTAACGCACACTAAAATTACTACCCCTAAATAAGTATCATACCAACTATCAATCAAGAGTGCCTGTAATGACGCGTTTGTACTACCATTAGGCAGTGGAAGTTTATTGACTATAGCTTCTAATACATCTCTGATTCCATATCCAGTCTTGGCTGAGATTAATATTGCTTCATGTGCATCAATGCCTATCATTTCTTTAACTTGGTTTTTTACTTTTTCTGGATTTGCAGCTTGAAGATCAACTTTATTCAGCACTACTATTATTTCGTGATCATTTTCAATTGCTTTATAGACATTTGCAAGAGTTTTTGCTTCCACACCTTGACTGCTATCAATGACTAATATTGAACCTTCACATGCAGCTAGACTACGGCTTACTTCATATGAAAAATCAACGTGACCAGGAGTGTCTATAAGGTTTAGAAAATACTTATTGCCATCATTAGCTGTATAGTTTAATCTAACAGTTTGTGCTTTAATGGTAATTCCACGCTCGCGTTCTATATCCATAGAATCAAGAACTTGTGCGACCATTTCTCGCGCTTCAAGACCGTGACATTCCTCTATTAACCGGTCAGCAAGTGTCGACTTTCCATGATCTATATGTGCTATAATTGCAAAATTCCTTATATTTTTCACTGACTTATTTTATGGAAATCCCTTAGTTGTAAATGAATATATGCTTTTAATCAACAACTAATGGCAAAGTGATGCCATATTGATGCATATATTTGCCTTTCATATCACCATATGATTTTTCACATTCTCCTTCACCACTTAAAAATATAAACTGGCACGCCCCTTCATTAGCATAAATTTTTGCTGGAAGTGGTGTAGTATTAGAAAATTCTAATGTTACATGCCCTTCCCATTCAGGCTCCAGTGGTGTAACATTGACTATAATACCGCATCTTGCATATGTCGATTTACCTACACAAATGACTAAAACGTTCCGTGGTATACGGAAATACTCAACTGTACTAGCAAGAACAAAACTATTTGGTGGAATTATACATATATTTGTTTTTTTATCTACAAAGCTATTAATGGAAAAATTTTTTGGATCCACAACTTCTGAATTCACATTAGTAAAAACCTTAAATTCATCACCTACCCTTGCATCATACCCATAAGAAGATAGCCCAAAAGATATGACTCCTTTACTATTCTTATAACCAAGAAAAGGCTCTATCATACGCAAACTCTCTGCTTGCTCTTTTATCCATTTATCTGGCATAACGGACATCTAAAAATATAACCTAAATATAGACATTATCTTATAAGCAATTAATATTAATATTATACGTTAATTATGAATTATGGCAACTACAGTAACAAAAGCAAAAATAGTAGAAGAGATAAACCAAACAGTAGGATTACCAAAAGAAGAGATTTATTCAATAATAGACAGTATATTAAATGAGATAAAGTCCTATCTCATAAAGGATGGAATAGTAAAAATATCGTCATTTGGCACGTTTATAATCAATCACAAAAAAGATAGACCTGGAAATATTCCAAATACTGCGCAGAAGGTAGTAATCAAAGCAAGAAAATCAATTTCTTTTAGACCTTCAAAAACTATAAAAGGATTAATTAATTGATGAACAAAGAAAAATTACTTTTTACTATTGGGGAAGTAGCTCGCCAATTAAGTTTAGAACAACATGTTCTAAGATTTTGGGAAAGCCAATTTGGCCAGATCAAACCTGTAAAGTGTAAAAGTAGAAGATTATATGATAGAAAATGCATAGAAACTATAAAGACAATAAAACATATGTTATACGATAAAGGCTATACAATTAAAGGTGCGCAAAAGGAGCTAAAGAATAATAAAGAGCTGGAAGATAACTCTAGAAGCTTATTGAAAGAAATAAGGGATTGGTTAATTACTCAAATAAATGAGTAATTTGCATCAAGTTTACAATAACCAAATTATGATTATCCTATAGTTATGTATATTGTACTTATTTATGAATATTAAGAATTTTTGCATGAAGATTGGTACTCTTCTGCTGGCTTTTTTATTAATTTTTGTATACGTTAGTAATCTTATTATGGATTATGACAATAAGCAAAAGATTGTCGCTACAGTTGGAAATGAAGTCATCTTATTGGATGAATATAAACGATTATATCAAAATTATAGTAGTCAAATTTCTTCTGATGAAGAGCAAAAAATCTTAAAATATGATTTACTTGATATGATGATCAAGCATAAATTATTGTTTAACTTAATTCATGATCTAGGATTAGAAATTGGAGAAGAGTCAGTTACAAAACATATTCAAAACACGAAATACTTTCAGAATGATAAAGGTGAATTTGATAAAAAGATATTCTATACTACGCTAGATAGATTGCATATTACAGAGGATGAATATATATCACAGCTAAAAAAAAAGCTGCCACTTTTAATGTTTAATACTGTTATATTTAAGGAGAATTATCCAGTAACGTTTGGTACACAAATTGACAAACAAATATACAATCACCGTTACCAAACTAGAGTAGTTGATATTATAAAAATTACTAAGGATGCAGTAACAGATATACCTGAACCTGAAGAAAAAGACTTGCTTGATCTATATGAAGAGAACAAACCTAGTTTTCAATATCCAGAGTATAGAACAGCACAATATATTATTGTAGATTCAAAATACTTTGAAGACCTGGTAAACATTTCTGATGAAGAAGTTGAAAAAATAATCAATAAACAGGCTTTAAAAGATCAAAGAAATATACTCAATTTAATTTTTTCTACAAAAGAAGAGGCTGAACATACAAGAAAAGCCATTGAAGCTGGTGAAACTAGTTTTGAACAAATATCAAAACTTGAAGATATAAGAATAAACAATATAACAAAGGATTTCCTACCTACAGATAGTAGGGAAAAAGTTTTTTCTCTCAAAGAGGGAGATATCAGTCAGATTTTTAACAGCAGTTTTGGATGGCACTTGATCAAAGTTGAAAGTATACATCAAATATCAGATAACGATTTATTTGATTTAAAAGAAAAAATCAGATCAGCATTAATCAATCAAAAATCTTTTGAGAAGAAGAATGATTTTATCAATCAAGTAAATTATAAAATACATAATGGTTCAACTATAGAAGATATATCCAATGAATATAACTTACAACTACATACTATTGGGCCAGTGAGTGCTCAGCAGATGGAGCAAGATAGGAAAGATTTGACCAGTATTATTTCCTTTATTTTTTCCCGTAATAAAGATCAAAAAAGCTATTTCAATGATTTGGGTAAGGCTGTTGTAAGCGTAAAAGTCATTGAAATTATTCCTCCTAAATCACAAAGTTTTGAAGAGAGTAAGCCATTAGTACTTAAGCTTTGGCGTGATAAATCTACTGCAGGAAAACTATCTGAAATTGGAAGCCAGGTTGTAGAGCAATTAACCAATAAATTAAACGTAGAAGAAACGCAAGGCATAAAGTTAATTAAAGCACAACATATATACCGCAATAGTAGTGATTATCCTACTGCTTTTATAGAGAAAGTTTTTAATATAAAAAGAGTTGAATCAGTCACACATCCTATTCAATATAATGGTGAGATTATAGTAGGTATACTGAAAAAAATGCAGACATCAGAAGGAAAACTAGATGCTTTGAATACAGGAAAACGTATTATGATATCGCTACAAGAACAGTTAATCAATTATTTAGAGTCAGAATATAAAGTAACAATAGACCATTCAGTGCTTGACGGTATATAATGTATCAAAACTTTTTACGTAGTGTCATTCATATTCTGTAGTTGAATCCTTTGGTATTACTTAAAATAGTTACCTAAGACTAAACCTATTGCGAAAGCAAGGAAGAAAGTGTAAACAAGTAGTTTTGTGTATATGAAATGGGCATAAATTATAAAAAGCTCAAAAACAGGACAAGAATATTCAAGCAATTAACAGGAGTAGGCATCAAAGAATTTAGTAGAAGAAGTTAGTGCTGAGTGGGAGAAGGTTAAAAAGAATAAGAAAAAGAAACTGAAGAAATTCAATTATTTACTTCAATATTTTGTAGTGATCTATCTGTCAATGGATCATAAGAGATGTCAAATCAATAATTTTAGTATGTTTTTATACTGCTTCCTTGAAAAAATAAGGAAAATGGATAATATATTAATTTCTATCTTGTTAATATATTATCCATAAATAACTTGTATTAAATTTATTCTAGTTCTTGCCCTTTTTATGGATGGTCATATCACTTATTGAAGTAGAAACACATGCTTCTAAAGAAGTGCTCACACCTACGCTTTTTGCATTAGTAGTATTTTTTTTACTTAAATCCTTTTCAAGGATACCAATAAATTCTAATGCAATCCTATCGATTTCATTAGTATTTGCATTGTTGTCTAATAAAAAACTGATAGTGTGTTCACTTGCTCCAAGCACCATAGCCGCTTGTATAGCAGTAAAATCATTGTTAGGCTTTAGATTCATGAATTTCATACTTATTTCTTTATATATGTATGATACTGCAAAGAATTCTCTATTCAAAGAGAATAGTTTATCTGCTAATTCAAGATTTTCATCTAGCTTGAGGTACTGCCGAGCAGGCCAACCACAAGGACCAACTCTATTTGACGCTTTTTCCGTAAATTTTATACTCAAATCCTGAAAATCTTCTTCTGTTACTTCGTGCATAATCTTAAGTAATAGGCCTTCTTTAATCATATAATATGTTGCAGAATTACCTTGCTCATCAAATTCCTCAAGAGCTTTAGGAGTAATTTTAGGCATAACACTTTTAATAAACCAACTTATTTGTTGACTATTATTTATTGATAATCTCTGAATTATCGCATACAAAACATTAATATTTTCTAGTTCTTGCTCTAACATTTTTGAAGTGACTTTGCGAACAATAGTACCATTCATTATATCTAGTAACTCCTGCAAATCTTTAATATGATGAATAGTATTTTCCTCATCTAGATAATTTTTGATTAAGTTAGCAATTTCTGTATATCCTGATTCTTTAGCTAGATCCAATGCGATCTTATTGTCTTCATTACGTATTTCAGGATCTGCTCCTCTATACAGTAAAAGCCTTGTAATGTTTTTGTTCCCTCTACACCCTGTAATGTTTTTGTACCCTCTATCCGCAGCAATATTAAGAGGTGTATATTCATCACCATTTTTCTGATTAGGATTTGCTCCTTTTTCTAAGAAAAACTTAACCATAAGTTCATTTTCGCTACCTACAGCCAGATGAAGAGGTGTATCTCCTCTATCGTCCTGCTGATCAAGATCTGCTCCATTGTGTAGTAAAAGCTCAGCAACACTTTTGTACATCCCTATAGATACAGCACTAATGTGAAGAGGCATACGACCGTCGTTATCTTTCTCATGAACATTTGCGTTGTTGGCCAATAAAAGATCGACTATTTCTTCATCATCTTGTAATGCAGCTAGATGAAGTGGTGTATATCCATTACAGTTTTTCTGATTAACATCTGCTCCGTTTTTTATTATAAACTTAATGACGTTCATACGCTGCATGACGTCCATATGCTGCGTCTCTACAGCTGCATGCAGAGCAGTACTTTCGTTAAATGGAGCTGAAAAACAATCCTCTTGCTGTTTGGGTAACTTTAAGTTATTGTTAAATGACAATACTGTTTTAAGGAGATTAGGAGCCTTATTTAAGTAATGCCTAGGAGACCAACCACAAGGACCTATTCTATCTAATCCTTTTGAAGTAATTTTTTCACTAAAACTACGCAACCCTCCGTGTATTGTTTGATTGCTAGCTATCTTTTCTAATATATCACGTCTCATTATATAATATAATGCAGATTTACCTTGAGCATCATATTCATTAAGAGCTTGGCTACTAATCTTAGGTATAATCTCTTCTTGCAACCATTTCATTTGGTCCTCATTTTCTAATGAAATAAGCTTTATTACCGTACATAAGATATTTACATCTTCAGGTTTTGCATTACCAAGTTGTTGTTCCAGCATTTTTGAAGTGATTGCTCTACTATCTTTGCCATGCATTATGTTTAATAATGCTCTCGCATCCTTAATAAGGCTTTCCTCTTTTTCTTCTTTTATACCGCTCTTTTTTCTCTTTTTGCTCTTACGCTTCTCAGTTGATTCACTTTTTCTCATATTAATATCAGGTAATGCACTGGTTTTTTTATCATCAAAAGATGAAACATTAGCACTGCTCGTTGCAATATTTACTTCATCATAAGTATCTTGTTCTTTCATTATTGAAGAGAGTAAACTTTTTACTGGCTTACTCTTTTTATCTTTCAATATATCGACAAGCCTTTCAAGGCATTCCTGAGGATCTTCTCTTTTTAATCTTTCTATTATTTTATTATAAGCCAGCTCACAGAACTCTAATAATTTTTCTTCTGTTATTTTATCCTTTAACTTATCAATTTGTATTATCATATCCAACACTGAATCATAATTGTGCAGTTCCTCTTTTGAGATCGCCTCTGTATTTATATTAAAATGCTGCTCAACTTTCTTCTTAAATCCCTTTGTTGCTTCGTTTGCTTCACTTGTCTCAATAAAGTATAAATCAGCTGTTGTCCTTGTGACACCGTTACGTAGAACAGTCAAAGGTTGCACACACTTACAAGCCATATCCTTTGCTCTTCCTAGATCTTTTGGCTTGTGAGTAGCATTCTTTTCTGAAAGGATACTTAATAATTCTTTAAATTTCCTTATCTTCAACTTTTGTAACATCTTTTCAAGCACTAGCTCACTAAACCTAAATAATATTACGCTCTCAAATTCTAAACCTCGGTACTGTCCAGGATTCAATATTATTGCTTTTTTTGAAAATATCTTTTCTGCTTCTTCTCTAGCTGATTCATCAGGAATAAGTACTGCTATTTTCATTGAGGTTTTTGCTGCTTCCCTTAGTCTCTCTACCTCATTGATTACACTCCACTTACTCTGAAATTGTTCCACTAGTTCATATTTTTGATCTTTTAGTTCACATTTTTGATCTTTTTCAGGTTCTAAATCTTCGCACTGTTCAGGATTAAGTATTATTGCTTTTTCTAGAAATATCTTTTCTGCTTCTTGTCTTACTGTTTCATTAGTAATTAATATTGCTTTCGTTGAGGTGCTAGCTGCTTCCTTGAGTTCCTTTAACTCTCTTATTTCATTCTCTATGGTTTTATCATTGATTGTAATCCACTTGATATACCCATCATTTCCTTCATTATCTGCTGGTCCTTGTATACCTTGATAAAAAGAACCTCCTATTAATCCTCTCTTCCATTCTAGTATTTCATTTCCTAGATTATTAATATTACTAGGTGTTCTGTATCCATGCTTTAGTCTAAATTCTCGTAAATCAGGCTTACCATTTGATTTATGATGTAGCTCTCTAACATATTGTTGTGCTAGGTTAAAATCGTAAGATACACTCTGATCAGGATCCATGAAAAAGTAGATACTGCCATTTTCTTTTAAAAATGATTTTATTTTGTATAGTTCAGGTTTACTAAAATCTTGCGTTTCATCTACTATAACATAATCATATTTTGCATCATCTGCGATATTACTAATCTGGTCATTATCAAGTAGTGATAAATCACACTTTTTTTCATGTCTTAGGTGCTGCTTATATGAAGCTAATATCTCCTTATACTTATCCTTATCTAAACAATCATAGCTTTCTTTTTGTCCAATACTATAATCCTTATTACTGGTAAAAAAATTACTATATGACTTTCTTATATCTTCATATAGACAACGACCCATCTCATAGTTACTAAATTCTTTATACTCCTTATTTTTATTCAACCACTTTATAAATTCATCTTGACCACAGAATATCTCTAGAGTTATCTCGAGAGATAACTCTAGAGATAACTCTCGGACCATTAATTTTTCTAATGTTATGTAATCTATATTTGCTGCCTCTGAACATTGCTTTTCTACAAAAGAGACTAATTCTTTTGTTCTCGTGACATATAGACTTTTCTTTTCATGTTCATTTGCATTTTGATGTATCAGTAACTCTGCTATTGTTGTCTTTCCAGATCCTGGATTACCAATGACTGTAAAAATTGTAGGACGTGCAGTTTCTGCGTACAATATATCTACTTGTTCCTTATCTAATATTACAATCTTGTCATTTATATATGCATTCCATATTTCCGGTAACTTCTCTATTTTCGGTAGCTTCGCTTGATTTGTATCGCTGTTTCCAGAAGCTGCAACTACTTCTACTATATTGCCTTTAAATAGAGAATTGCTTTCATTTAAGTATTTAGATCTATCATATTCATGCTCTTCTAATATTTCTTGAACTACTAAGCAATCATTTTTACGTTCACAAATTGCTCGTACTTTCTTATTAAGCTTAAGAGCAAACAAATTATCCCTTAATTTTTCTGTTATAATTCTATCTTCTTTAAACTTTCTGATTATCTTGTCTATTGGATCTGAATTAAAGCTATAGCGCTTCTTATAGCGCTTCTTTAATATATCATTATTAACTGCTATACTGTTAACTTGTATTAACTTGAACTTCTCTACTGACATTTCTTACCCCTTACTATTAATAAAGCTGCTTACTATCAATTCTTGAATATAATTTCTATTACACCATTTACTCTACCATAATCTGTACAAAAAAAACAACAAGAAAAAAGATCTCTTGCGAAACAGAAAATTATTGCAAAAGAGTGAAAATGTCTCTTTTTGATAAAAATTTTCTTGTTTTAAAGGCTATACAGAGCCAACTTATAGCCCGTTCTTAATAGCCCGAAGATATGTATTTAGGAGGGCTAGATGCGCAGAGCGGCATATAGTAAGGAAGAAGGCAATGGAAGCTTTAGATGCAGGAGAAAGCAGAGAGATGATAACACAGAGGTTTAAAATAGGAAAAACTCCCTATTTTTGTCCTTATGTTATCTACCTGAGATTGGCAATCACATTTTTTGTTCGTAGAACTTAAGCGGAAGTTTTTATAAACTTCATTTGCATCTCTTGTATACTGTTTTTAATCTGTTCTATTTGAATAATTAACTCTGCTTCTATATCAAGATTACCACTTAATCTTGCTTCAGTCTTTTCCTGTTCTAACAAGCTTAACTCTTGTAATAGCATTACATTGTGCCACATGTTTTTTGCAGATATCTCATCAATTAACTGACTATTTAATATTTGAGTTTTTTGTAAAATAATGTTTACAATATTACTATGCTCTAATAGCACTGCTTTATTCAGCTCTTTATCTTTACTTGTTAAATTAATTATATTGTGTTGCAATTGCTCAAGACTTACGTCTGTAAATTCAAAATCAGAAAATTGTTCAAAAAATATAGGGTGATTTAAAATTGCAGGAAATTCCATGATAATACGTAGTATTATCATTTGATTCTGTTCTAGTTGAATTAACTCAGGTGACTTATTATGTAAATATTCACTCTTTATTGGTGTTTGTTTTTTCAAATTTTTGCTATTAATTTTACTATAGAAATAATTTTTATAATATCTACGTATGTTTATGCTGTTGATAGCATTAATGTATTGTATAAATTTATGTTCGATCATTGAAGATCGTTCTGGGGACAGTGTTATATATTGATACTGTGTGTTTATATGGTTCCATAAATATTCGGAATGTAACATTGTCAAATTATTTAAAATAGTTAGTACATCTTGCCCTTTGTACTGCATTTCATCACATATATCATATGGATCTTTATCACTTGGCAAAGTGATAAATTTCAATGTATATCCAGGTTCCAAAATTGAAAGAGCTAATTCAGCAATTCTGATAGAAGCATTATATCCTGCATTGTCACCATCCATACAAATAGATATCTCGTTGGTAAATTTCCATAGACTTCTTATTTGATCTAAAGAAATCGCTGTTCCAAGAGGAGCAACTGTGTTAGTAATGCCTGCTTGATGTAGTGCTATTACATCTGTATATCCTTCAACTACAAAAACGTTTTGTTTCTTGCGTATTTCAGCTAAAGCAAGATTTAATCCGTACAAGTTTTCCTTTTTTTTAAAAAGTCTATTTTCTGGACTATTGAGGTATTTTGGATGTTGTGTGTTGTTAAGTGCACGTCCGCCAAAAGCTATGATCTTTCCAAAAATATTATATATTGGAAATATTAATCTATCATGAAAGTAATCATGATAATTTTTAGTTATCAATCCAACACTAGTAAGGACACTATCCTCAATGCCCAAACTATTCAGATGTTGTTTTAAACCAGAATTTGGTGCGTATCCTATTTTAAATTCTTCAATTATTTCATTTGATATTCTACGTTGTTTTAGATAATGCATTGCGTCTCGATTGTTCTGTGTAAACCAATTTGCTGCTAGTTCAAGTATTGAAAAGAATTTGTTGTGTGTGTCTACGTAGGTTTTTTTAGGTAATTCAACTCCTGCAATAGATGCTAACCTTTGTACTGCATCTTTAAAGTTTAATCCTTCAGTTTGTGAAATAAACTCAAATATATCTCCATGAGCAGAGCAACCGAAACAATAATATAACCCCTTAGTATCAGTTACTGAAAAAGATGGGGTTTTTTCACGATGAAACGGACACAAACCAACAAAATTATTTCCTCTTCTTATTAGTTTAACTTTTTGACTTACTACGTCAGATAATAATAACCTAGATTTGATTAAATTGATGTAATCCATGAATTATAAAACTGTTACACAATTTATTGTAATTGAAATGACTAAAACTACAAAGGTATCGTAAGAAACCTTTAACACCAGAGCAGAAAGAACATAATAAGAAATTAGCATCATTAAGGATGAAAAGAGAACATAAGATTAGGCAAATAAAGATTTTCAAAATTATGTCACATGTTTACCGTAATTTTCANAANAAANACANAAAAGAGTAAAAAATGTCTCTTTTTGATAAAATTTTCCTTTTCTTATTCTTGCACTCATCTCATCCTTATTTCTTCTTCTGACATTTCGCAATGGGTCTACTATTTTATGGAAATAGCAGCAAAAAAGGAGAGAAAAAGAACATGGAGGAAAGACTCTATCAGCACTTGGGGAGATATAAGCTATCAAACTATAAACATTTCGCAAAAGGTCTATTTTTATCATCTTCGGACTATTAAGGAAATTGCTATAGCATACTAAGACATTTTGATACATTACCCGATTCTAGAGTTGAACGGACCCAAAGATATCCGTTACAAAAGAGACCCATTAGAAGAAATTATATTTTTAAAGAATAAATAGTTTTACCAGAAATAATTGTGCGCATTACTCGTCCTTTTGCTTTGTACCGATCGAAAGGAGAATTTTTTGCTTTACTTGCAAAGTTTTCAACTTTAATTTCCCATTCATGGTTTAGATCAACTAAAATTAGATCTGCTATAAGATTTTTGCCTATACGTCCACGTGGTATACGTATTATATCTGCAGGTTTGTATGTAAGCTTTGCTAATATTTCCATTAGATCCATCTCTTTATTGTGATATAGTTGAAGCGATAATGGCAACAAAGTTTCTAGGCCTACAATACCAAAAGAAGCACTTTCAAGTGGTAAATCTTTGGCACTATGTTCATGTGGTGCATGATCAGTAGCAATACAATCTATCGTACCATTTTTTAAGCCTTCAACCATAGCTAAGCGATCTTCCTCTGTGCGCAGTGGGGGATTCATTTTTGCGATTGTTCCGTACTGTAGCACTGCATCTTCAGTAAGAGTAAAATGATGTGGAGCAACTTCACACGTAACATTTAATCCCAAACTCTTTGCATACGCAACTGCTTCCAAAGAATCTTTAGATGAAACATGTAGAACATGGTAATGTACATTTTCAATATCTTTCATTAATAGTATATCACGCGTTACCATGATTGACTCTGATGCGCTTAAAATACCTTTTATTCCTAATTCTTCAGAAATTTTACCTGCATTAATTGCACCACCATCTGATAGACATAAGTCCTCTGCATGTTGAGCAATTGGAACATCAAGCATACTTGAATATAGTAATGCTTGCCGCATTAATAGAGAATTTGTGACTGGCATACCATCATCAGTAAAGCCAACTACTCCCTCCTCTTTTAATAACGCCATTTCTGTTAATTTTTTTTCTTGTGTTGTAATTTTTGCATAGCATTTAATATTTACATATGAGGTTTCAAGAGCTCTATATTTTATGTATCTTGCTAAAAGTACGTTATCAATTGCTGGAATAGTATTAGGTTGGCATACAACTGTGGTTACACCTCCTGCAGCAGCAGATTTGCTTCCTGTTTGTATAGTTTCTTTATGTTCTTGTCCTGGTTCACGAAAATGTACATGAATATCAATTAATCCTGGCATCAGGATTAATCCTTTACAATCTACTACTGCATCTACTCCACTAGGTATTTTATGTGAAATACCAAATTCTATAATTTTGTTACCACATGTTAAAAGAAATGAATTTTGTATATCGAGCTTGGTAGAAGGGTCAATGATACGAGCATTGATATATACAATTTTATAGCCTTCTCTTTGTCCTGTTTGCAATAAATCCCAAGTCTGATCCATATATTTTAAATGTAACTATAAGGAAACTAAAAGATTATAAGATAAAAAGCAATTTAATTAATCTATTTTTAATAGATACCGTATTACACTTTAATAGTGTTTAAATGTTAGAGGTAAAAATGAATGATAATGAATTAAAAAATGCACAATATAGTGATTTTATTAAAAAGCTATCAAATGTAGTATCTGTAGGGAATGTGCTAAGAGTTGCAGCAACATTAGCAGCTTTTACGTTACTTAGTCCTATGGTTGGAATAATAGTTGGAAGTGTAGCACTTGCAGATGCCAAATTAGATGGTAAACTTTATGACACAGCAAAGAATGCGTTATTCGGTAAGGACAGCAATGAACATGTAAATAATAGTGGGCACACTACCCTTTTAGGCAATGCACTGAGAGTAGGCTTAACAATTGCAGCTTTTACATTGCTAAGTCCTATAGCTGGAATAGTGGTTGGTGTTCTTGCATTTTTGGATCACAAGTCAAATGGTAAATTATTTGAAGCAGGAAAGGATATATTGGAAAGTATATATCAAGATATTAAAACTGTTTTATCATTGGCCAGAAAATCAGAAGTACAAATACCAAAAGATAAATTTAATGAGAGTAATATCACTAAAGAACAGGTGAGTGCTACAAAAGAAACAAAAATAAATGGAATGACAGAAGAACTAAAAGATAAATTAACTAACAATCTGAAATTTCAAGAGATGATGAAACCATTAGGAAAAGATTTCTCTGTCAGATCTACGAGTGATAAGATCAATACTGAACAACATACAGTTCAGGGTAGATCGCGTTAATTTTAAGACCTTTAGTTTTGTATAAAGGTCTATTAATTGACAATTTTAAGCTAAATTATATTATAAATATTATTGAATATTTTATATGGCCAGCAGTGAACATTACAGTCTAGAACATTTAAGTCCTTGGCCGATAGCTTTATCAGCAGCAGTTCTTATTCTTATTTTGGGTATAGTAAGTATAATAACTGATCAATTTTTTGGAGTTCCTATTTTGGCATTAGGAGTTATTACGTTATTATGGACACTATTCTGTTGGTGGAAAGACGTCATTGCAGAAGCTAAATTGTATACTTATGCTCTAAAACACGGATTGAAGATAGCAATGTATTTATTTATATTTTCAGAAATAATATTTTTTGCAGCATTTTTTTGCTCATTTTTTAAAGCTTGGCTTGATCCTGTATTTATACTTGAAGCATTCACGCCAACCAAAAAAGTTCAATGGCCTCCTGAAGGAGTATTTCCTCCTGATCCATGGTCACTTCCGTTTATGAATACCTTAATATTATTGCTTTCAGGCACAGCTATTACCGGAGCTCACCATTATCTACGTGAAAATGACATGAAAAATACTGCTAATATGCTGCTTATTACCATATCGCTAGGTGTATTCTTTATAATAGTACAGGCTATTGAATATTATGAGGCAAATTTTTCTTTAAAAGAAACAGGAAACAAATTAATCTATATATCTCACTTTTATATGATTACAGGAGTACACTGTATGCATGTTATAATAGGTGTAGTGTTTCTAGTAATATGTTGGTTAAGAACATTACGAGGGCATTTTACATCTCAAAATCATTTATGCTTTGAATTTGCATCATGGTATTGGCATTTTGTAGATATAGTCTGGCTTTTTCTATTTATATTTGTTTATTGGTTAAGCATTTAATGACTAAAATAATAGGATTAGATCCTGGAATCAGTAATACAGGATGGGCCATTATTAAAATAAATGGAAAATCTAATGTTGAATTTTTAAGTAGTGGTACTATCTCAACTAATACTAATCAGAATATAGGTGAACGCCTACGTACAATTTTTGATCAATTAAATGATCTAATCTCTTTTTATTCTCCAGATATAGCAGCAATAGAAAAAATTTTTGTTAATAAAAATCCTAAATCTTCCCTTACTTTAGGTTATGCAAGGGGTATAGCAATCCTGACATTAAATATAGCAAAAGTGCCAATAAATGAATATGACGCTAATTATATAAAAAAAAGCATTACTGGTAATGGACATGCTAATAAAAGCCAGATTTTATTTATGGTAAAGCAAATAATTAGTAATATAGATATAAAGTGTCATCATGCTGCAGATGCTCTAGCTACAGCTGTTTGTCATGCTTATTCTGCAGCTATAATGTGAGTTTTTATATATTATAATAATGTAAGAATTCTGCAGGATGTAAAATATCTTCTATTTTCTTAATCTCTTCTTGTTTAGTTCTAATATATTTATCGATCTGTTCGTTGGTAAATACATTTTCTTTCAATAAAAATTCTCTATCTTGGTCCAATGTTTCTAACGCCTCACGTAAAGAACGAGCTGGTTGTAGTTCTGTAATATTAATTTTGTTTTGTATACCATCTAAACCTGCCATTAATATGGCAGCTGTACATAAATAAGGATTTGCTATTGCATCTGGAAAAGATAATTTAAGCTCTGAAGAACAGGTCAATGATTTTCTATAGCTATTTATAGTAGGATTAGAGTAAGCATTTATTGCTTTGATATGTTTCATTACACCACCTACATAATGGGAGTATATGTCAGATAAATTTTTATTATGCTTTAGTAATAAGTAGTCTAAAGATAAACGGTTACTGTTATCTTGTAATATTGGATTAGGCATAAAAGTTACAGTTTTGCCGTAAGAATGAGCTACATTGCGTATTACATGTTTAGATTTCTGGATATTATCTGTACTTTCTAAAAAACTGCTGTATCCAACCTTTATTACACCTTGAAAAGATGAAGTGCTTTTATGATAAAGTGAATTTTCTATATTACTTTCTTTCATCATTAGTAATATTTCTGATCTTAAATCAGACAATGGATCTAGATTAGAATTTAAGCTACTGCATTCATTATTGCTATGTTTTTTTATGCTTAAATAATCTTCTACAGGGCTTAACTTTATATGCAAATCATTGTTAAGTTTTACTTCGTCAAAAATAGAAAACCATATTTTAAAACTAGATTGTATATTATCTATAATTCCTGTGGAGAGTATGTGGTCATACGCTTTTTTAGCTATTAAACGTGAACCATAATCACATAATATGACAGCTGTTGACTGTACACAAAATGGATCGAGAAATATTGTTTTTATATCTGGCGATAATTTGACATCATTAATTACTTTATCATCAGCGATATATGTTGTACTGAAAGATTTCCCAGCTAGATCTGTAAAACGTAAATCGATAAATTTTACGGAATTTTGGTCAAAGAAATTCTTTAAGTCTATCATATAAAAGCAAAGGTGAAAGCAAACTATAATGTAATGGTACATCACTTTTCGTTTGATTAAAACAAATAAAAACTGTATTAATACTGCCAAGAGGCGTATGATCCCGTAGCTCAGTTGGTAGAGCACTTGACTTTTAATCAAGGTGTCGCGCGTTCGAATCGCGCCGGGATCACTTAGAGTATCATAAATGTTAAAAGAACAAGATAGAATATTTACTAATTTAAATGGCAAAGAAAGTCCTCTGTTATGTTATGCAAAAAAGCGAGAAGCTTGGAAGAGAACTAAGGAATTCTTAGACTTAGATCCAGCACAGATTATTGATGAAGTCAAAAAATCTGGTTTGAGAGGTAGAGGTGGTGCAGGTTTTTTAACTGGCTTGAAGTGGAGCTTTATGCCGAAACATAGCGCTAAATCATATTTAGTAGTAAATGCAGATGAATCAGAACCAGGTACATGTAAGGATAGAGATATTTTACGCTATGAGCCGCATAAGTTATTAGAAGGGATATTATTAGCTAGTAAAGCTATTAATGCGTCTACTGCATATATTTATATCAGAGGTGAATTTTATAACGAATACTTAGTCTTAAATAACGCACTAGATGAAGCCTATAGAGAAGGTTTGATAGGGGAAAATGCATGTAAATCAGGTTACAACCTTGATATATTTATTCATAGAGGGGCTGGTGCTTATATATGTGGAGAGGAAACAGCTCAGCTTGAGTCTATAGAAGGTAAGAAGGGATTTCCTCGTATTAAGCCGCCATTTCCAGCAAATATTGGGCTTTTTGGTTGTCCAACAACGATAAATAATGTTGAAACTATAGCAATGATTCCTGATATTCTTAATCGTGGAAGTAAGTGGTTCTCATCTCTTGGCAAACCAAACAATACTGGCACCAAGATATTTTGTATTTCAGGGCATGTAAATAATCCGTGTAATGTTGAAGAAGAATTAGGAATTCCATTGCGTGAATTGATTGAAAGATACGCTGGTGGAGTATGTGGTGGCTGGGATAATTTGCTTGCTGTAATACCAGGTGGAGCGTCATCTCCACTAATTCCAAAATCTATCTGTGATACTGTAGAAATGGATTTCGATTCATTAAAAATAGTATATTCTGCTCTCGGTACTGCTGCAATAATAGTAATGGATAAATCAACTGATATAATAGCTGCAATAGAGAGATTATCATACTTTTTTATGCATGAGTCTTGCGGACAATGTACGCCATGCCGTGAAGGTACTGGATGGATATGGAGGATTATGAAGAGAATGGTTACTGGGAATATTAGGTCTGACGAGATAGATAAGTTGCTTGATCTCACAACACAGATAGAGGGACATACTATATGTGCACTTGGAGATGCTGCAGCTTGGCCTATACAGGGACTTATTAGACACTTTCGTCATGTTATTGAAGACAGAATTTAGTTATACCTAATAATGGCAATTTCTTCACAAAGTATTATTTCCCTGATTGTTGTATTATCTGTAACAGTTGCTGATATGTCGACTGATTTATATTCAGTAGCATTATCACATATTGCAGATTATTTTAATGTAGATGGCAATATTGTACAGTTTACTTTGACTTGTAATTTAACAGGGATTGCTTTATCTGGCTTGATTTATGGTCCATTATCAGATTATTATGGCAGACGCCCAATTATGTTGGTTGGTATGGCAATTTTCACCATTGCTAGCTGTATATGTTGTATAGCAGATGATATAATACTTTTGATCTTAGCTCGTTTTCTTCAAGGAATAGGATCAGGTGTTGCAAGTGTAATCGGGTACGCAACAATCAGGGATATGTATTCAGGTATTGAATATTCAAAAGTAATTTCAAAATTAAATATGGTAGTTGCACTGTCACCTTGCATTGCTCCAGTAGTGGGCAGTCATATTATAAAATGGGGCTGCAATTGGCGGTTTTTGTTTTTTATCATATTTTTAACAACTACTATAATGTTTTGTTTAATTTATTTCAAGTTAAAAGAAACACTCATTATTAAACATAATAAAGCTAGTATCAACCACATAATTATTCGTATTTTGAAGCAGTATCTTCTTTTATTCAGGAATTACCGCTTTCTTGGATTTGCTGTAATTCAAGGATTAACATTTATGTGGCTTTGGGCATATATAGCAAATTATCCATTTATATTTAAATATCTGAAAATAAAAGATGAATATTTTGGATATCTAATATCAATTATGGTATCATTTTATATGATAGGTGCTTTAATCAATAGAAAATATGTTTCAAAAATAGGTATAAATAAAATGTTAACTATAGGGCTTATACTGCCGATAATATCTGATGGTTCTTTATTAATATATTATTATTCTATTGGTCATTTAAATTTGTACATTCTTGAAATAGCATGGATTCTGAGTAATATAGGAATTGCATTTATAATAAGCAATAATGTAACTCTTGCTTTTGGGGAAATAAATGATATAGGTTTTGGTAGTGCTTTTATTTCTTTTTGTGATATGGCATTTGGTGCTACTGGAATATATATAGTAGGGAAATTTTTTCATTACAATGTTTTACCGAATCTGGTATTGACAGTAATATGCTCTATTACCGCAATTGTAATATATAGTTTACTTCATATGGCTAAGTATACCAATAATCAGCTTAAAATATAGTTGTTATAATTTTATTTTGCCCTGTTTAATATCAATGCAGCTAAATTTTAATATTTTATTTTCAGACCTATACTCACGTTCTGGTCTAATCAAACTTGATAGAGTATTTTTACATTATATCAAATCATATGATAAAGTTTTATTCAATTTATTAATTGAAAGTAGAAAAAATAAGATTGGTAATAGTCAGATAATAATAGATTTGTCATATTTGCTAGACGAGTTTATAGCAAAACTTTTTAATATAGAAAAGGAGGTGGATGCATTAAAAAAAAGACATAATAATTTTACTGTAATATATAAGTGTAAAAGGCTTTTTGTTCAGCGCTATGCGCTTAAAAAGTACGCGAATACAGCAATAGATATTAATTATGTTATTAGTAAATTAAATCATTTATTTAGTTTACCAATAACAGAACAAACATTTGCTGAGCAAGTTATGTACTGGTTTGAAAATCGGGAAGATTACCAATACGAAATAGAGCTTGCTGCACAATATGCAGCTTGGAGAGTAGAAAATAAAAGCAATATACTATTTAGTACGTATAAAAAAATTAACCATGAAAATCTTGTGTCATGTTCTGAGAAGGAAACCGGGACAGATAAAGTAAAAGTACTTTATTCAGATGAAATAAAAAGGCGTTATGGATTTGATTTGACAAGTAAGAAGCCTCGTTTAAATGAAGCATTAGATAATGCACATTATTGCATATTTTGCCACAAACAAAATAAAGATAGTTGTTCAAAAGGATTAATAGAAAATGGTGATTCTTTTAAAAAATCTCCATTAAAAGTTGAGTTACATGGTTGTCCATTAGCACAAAAGATATCTGAAATGAATTTAATTAAAAGTGAAGGATATAGCATAGCAAGCCTTGCAATTATAATGATAGACAATCCATTGTGTGCTGCAACAGGACACAGAATATGCAACGACTGTATGAATTCATGCATATATCAAAAGCAAGAACCTGTAAATATTCCAATGATTGAAAGCAAAATTCTTGATGATGTACTTAATTTACCATATGGATTTGAAGTATATTCTTTGTTAAGTCGTTGGAATCCTTTGAATTTTCAGCGTCCATTCCCGAAAGCAGAAACTGGAAAAAACATCTTAGTTGTTGGCCTTGGTCCTGCAGGTTTTAATTTATCACATCATCTATTAAATGATGGACATAATATTATAGCCATTGATGGGTTAAAAATTGAGCCTTTATTGGATGATTTTCAACCAATTAGAGATTTTAAGTACGAAAAATTAAGTGAACGTATAGCAAGTGGATTTGGTGGAGTCGCAGAATATGGTATTACTTCTCGATGGGATAAAAATTATTTAAAAATTATTAGGTTGCTATTAGAAAGACGTAAGAACTTTGCTATTTATGGAGGCATACGTTTTGGCGGCACAATAACTGTAGATGATACGTTTGATTTGGGATTTGACCATATTGCTTTAGCCATTGGTTCAGGTAAACCTAAGATGATAAAAATAAGAAATATGCTAGCTAATATGGCTTCTGACTTTTTAATGTCATTGCAATTGACTGGTGCTATGAATTTTAATTCTGTAACAAATCTGCAAGTACGTATGCCTATAGTTATTATAGGAGGTGGACTGACTGCAATTGACACTGCAACAGAAGCAATGGCTTATTATCCTATACAAATTGAAAAGTTCCTTTCTCGATATGAGGTGCTAGTTAATAAATATGGGAAAGATGAAGTTGAAAAAGATTGGACGAAAGAAGAGCATGAAATTGCCAATGAGTTTATCTCACATGCAAAGCTAATTAGACAAGAGTACGAAATTGCGAAGCAGAATGGGAGAAAACCCAGAATATTAGAATTAATGCAGAATTGGGGAGGAGTAAAAATAGTCTATAGAAAGCGCTTAAAGGATTCTCCAAGCTATAGGGTAAATAGTGAAGAGGTACAAAATGCGTTATCAGAAGGAGTCTATTTTATTGAAAATTTAGAACCAATTGAAATTGTTGCTGATAGGTATAATAATGCTGAAAAGCTAAAATTAATAGACAGTATATCTGGTAAAGTAAAATATATAAAGGCCCGTTCTATTTTTATAGCTGCTGGTTCTGAACCTAATACAGTTATTGCAGATGAAGATAAAAAACATTTTAAATTAAAAAACGGTTATTTTATCCATATAGATTCAGCAGGAAGAGAGGTAGAACATATATTTTCTCCCAAAATGTCAAATAAAGATAGAATATTCATATATAAGAAAAATGATAAGGCCATCAGCTTTTTTGGTGATATGCATCCCTCATATATGGGGAGTGTAGTAAGGGCTATGGCTAGTGCTAAAAATGGTTACCCTATTATTTCACGGCTTTTAAGTATGAAAAAATCTAGGAATAATATAGGGTTTTTTGATAAAATAAAGGAGCAATTAACTGCAAGAGTTGTCAAAATTACATACTTAACAAGCAAAGTGGTAGAAATAATAATTAAAGCACCAATTGCTGCAAAAAATTTTCAACCAGGACAGTTTTTCAGGCTTCAGAATTTCTACAGGAAAAATAGTCTTGCTATGGAAGGTATAGCTGTTACTGGTGCTGCCGTTGACTTAGAAAAAGGTATCATTTCTACTATTGTGCTTGAGACTGGTGGGTCCACTAATTTGTGTAAGTTTTTACAAGAAGGCGAGCAAGTGGTTTTGATGGGCCCTACAGGCAGCCCTACTGAATTTTAAATAACTTTAGAAATTAGAGGGTGTCTTGAAAATCAGACTAGAACTTTTGTACAAGAGAAGTTCTAATCATGGAAAAAAGATTTTCTAGTCTCACAAAGGATCTTTACTTAATCGTCGATAACGGCTCATCCAAGCAAAAGTACGTCCAACATCGAGGCAATACTTTATAGTATATTCCATAACAGTGCGAATGGATCATAAAAAAGTAGTTTTTCCTATTTTAAATTTCTGTGCTACCATCTCCATAGTTTCTCTTGCATCCAAAGCTTCCATTGCCTTCTTCCTTACTGCTGGCATCTAATTCTCCTAGATACATATCTTCGAGCTATTCAGGAAAGGGCTATAGCAGATTGATACACAGTTACTTTACTAATTTCACAGTATATTGTTTGTTTCATTCCCTAANTCACATGTTTACCGTAATTTTCAGAAGAAACACAATATGAGATTCAATATCATTGCTGAATCTTCAATACTCTTTCTTGCACTCATTTCATCCTTATTGCTTCTTTTGGTATTTCGCAATGGGTCTTGTGTACAATGCACGTGAAACAAATTAAATGGGGTAGTGTATGCCTAATAATGAAAAATCGAGTAATTTCATCAATAATCTTGATAAACAAGGTTTGAGGCAAATGTTAAAAATTAGAAGTAATCGGCTTGATAGCAGCACAAAATTATCATCAACAAATCTCTCTCGGTAATTGAGCAGTATAATAGAGATTTGTGAGTTAACTTTATAACACTGATTCTTCACTCTTAAGATGCATCATATTATCACTAGATTTAGTTATTGAAATTTTAAATTGTGAGTCATTATTTATAAAAGACTTAATGGATTTACCAAAAAAATCATATCTCCATCCCTTGAATAAAGTATCTGTACATCCAGACATAGATTTAGCCATATCTTCTTTTGATATTACTAATTTTCTTGATATATCGTTGTCTCTACATTTACTATCCAAAATAATCGATAACATATCAAACACAGGTTTATCATAATTATACAATGGAATATTGTTATATTGTGATATATTCTGTTCATGTTCGTAAAAGATATCTATAAATTCTAATAAATCTTCACTGTTTACATTTCTAGCATTGTTCTTGAGATACTCTAGAATCTCATCTACACGTTCTAATGATCTGTCAATCAAACTATTTACTACAATATTATTAATAATCATATTACGGTTTATATTATACCTTTGTGCTAGAATTTCTCGCCATTCAACTATTGCCTTAATAGCCATTGGAGTAACTTCACAGTTAAAATGAAATTTTTTCCATACTTCTCTTGGGTTATGTGTATACCTATTTATATCGTTGATTACGTTAATCTCTTCTTGAAACCAGTCAGCTCTCTTTTTTGCTTCAAGTTGATCACATAATATCTGATATAAATCATAGAGATAGGTGACATCATTTATAGCGTAGTCTAGTTGCTCTAAGGATAATGGGCGTTTTAACCAATTTGAATTTTTAGCTGTAATTTTATCTATCTCTATGCCCATATATTGTTCTACCAATTTTGAGTAACCAATAAAATTGTAATAATAGTTACAAAACATGGCAGCAATTTGAGTATCAAAGATAGGTGACGGGATTTCTTGAAAGAGAGTTAATAATGATTCTATGTCATGTCTACAACTATGAAACACTTTAATTATATTCTTATTCAGCATTATTGCCTCAATGGCAGATAAATTCATGCCAGGTGTTAACACATCTACAATAAAGCTTTCCGCTCCGTAAGAGATTTGGATCAGTGATAACTTTGGATAATATATTATGTTGTTTCTCATAAATTCCGTATCAACAGCTATAAAGTCCGGTTTTTTTGCCATCAATCTTCCACATACATCTTCAAGATCCAACGTGTTGTTAATTAATAAATGTTGTTGTGTCATCTACAATTTCAGTAAGTTCCTTTCATAACTATTTCAAAAATATATTTATGTGTCATGATTATAGCATTGTTATTCTATTATAATAGGCCTTTAATGAAATTTTTCGTATAGCTACTTATATAGCTAGTACTGCTCACTGTAACAATTTACCAAAAGATTTTGTGTTGCTTTCTGATATTGACCATACTATCATACAGAATGCATGCTATTTCAGTTCTGATAATTTTATTGGAAGACCCGTACCTGGTTGATCAGGTAACTTGCGCCAGAAAAGCTACTTTGCATTAAGGGAAGTACATCAGGATTTTAAGCATTATGGATACTCAATTGTTGTATATGATGCTTATCGTCCGCAAAAAGCGGTAAATGCATTTTATCTGTGGAGTAGATGATAATACAGTAGATATGGATCCAGTTTTGATCTGTTCCATAAAGTTTCACATTCAGATAGCGTTTTAATCACTGACAAGCAGAAAAAACAACGTGAGTTCTTTATACAAATAATGGAAAGACATGGATTTCAAGTATCTTCATTAGAATGGTGGCATTTTACTTTAAAAGATGAACCTTATCCTATTGACAATCTAAACAGCTATTTTGATTTCCAAATATACTGAAAGAAACTTGTTGCTTAAATTATCTTTTAATATAATGTTATTATACTTTTTAAATGTTATTTTACTTTTTAAAGGACATTCGTTATGAAGTTAGAATTACCAATATTTCTTGATTATCAATCCACTACTAAAGTGGACCCACGTGTCGTGGAAGTAATGATTCCTTATTTTAGTAATTTTAGTAACCCACATTCGCGTAGCCATGCATTTGGCTGGAATGCTGAAGAAGCAGTGGAAAAAGCCAGGCAATATATTGCTGATCTAATCAATGCAGACAGTAAAGAAATAATCTTTACTTCTGGGGCTACTGAGTCAAATAACATGGCAATTAAAGGAATTGCACACTTCTATAGAAATAAAGGGAACCATATAATTACAGTATGTACAGAGCACAAATGCGTCCTAGATTCATGTAGGAATCTAGAAAATGAAGGGTTTAGGGTAACATATTTACCTATTAAGCAAGATGGTATTTTAGATTTATCAAAACTTGAAAGTGAAATCACTGATAAAACAATTCTAGTATCAGTAATGATGGCAAATAATGAAATAGGAGTGATTCAGCCTGTAAAAGATATTGGTAAAATATGCAAAAAATACAACATATTCTTTCATACTGATGCAGCTCAAGCATTTGGGAAAATTCCAATCGATGTAAATGAGATGAATATTGATGTAATGAGTATCTCCAGTCATAAAATTTACGGCCCAATGGGAATAGGTGCTTTATACATACGTAGAAAAAATCCTCGTGTAAGGCTTACACCATTGATGAGTGGGGGAGGGCAGGAAAGAGGAATGCGATCTGGCACTGTACCTACACCACTTGCTGTTGGATTTGGTGAAGCTGCACGTATTGCTACAGCAGAGATGGAAGCAGAAACATCCCAGATACAAAAGCTTAGGGATATTTTATATAGTAGTATCAAAGAAGCTTTTCCAGATATTGTATTAAATGGTGATTATGAAAATAGAATCCCTGGTAATTTAAATATCAGTTTTCCTTATGTTGAAGGAGAATCTCTTATAATGGCAATTAAAGATTTAGCGATAAGTTCAGGGTCTGCATGTACTTCTGCATCCCTTGAACCATCTTATGTAGTACGTGCATTAGATAATGGACATGATCTTGAACATTCATCAATAAGATTCGGTATTGGTAGATTTACTACCAAAGAAGAAATACTATATGCAATAGAGCTTATTACTAAAAATGTTGGTAGATTGCGTGATATGAGTCCACTGTTTGAAATGGCACAAGAAGGAATAGATTTAAGCACTGTGAGGTGGGATGCTCACTAATATAGAGTGATCATGCTGAATAAATATCAAAATAAAAAAGTTGCAGTCTTTGGCCTTGCTAGAACAGGTCTTTCTGTTATTAATGCCATGTTAAATTATAAAGCTGTAGTATATGGGTGGGATGATAATGAGCAACAGATTTTAAAGGCAAGAGCAACATATCCACAATGTGATTTTATTCATCCATCTTTATATAATTGGAATGAAATTGATCAATTAATATTAAGTCCTGGTATAGACTCAAAGACACATTGGATAGCACAGTGTGCAAAACGTAAAATAAAATCAGACATTGAACTCTTTCTGGAAGCTCTAACTCCTCAACAGAAAATCATAGGTATAACTGGAACAAACGGCAAATCCACTACTACATCATTAATAGGTCATATATTAGAGTTTGCAGGAAAAAAAGTTGCTGTTGGGGGAAATATAGGTATTCCTGTTTACAATTTAAATATACATGCAGAAATTTACGTAATTGAGATTTCCAGTGCGCATCTAGAGTTAAGTGAAAAGATAAAAGTAGATATTGCTGTGCTATTAAATATTACACCAGATCATATAGATACACATGGATGTATGGAAAATTATATAGCACTCAAATCAAAATTAATAAACGATAGTGAAATTGCAGTAATAGGCTGTGATAATAACATTACAGCTAAAATATTTGATAAATTTCCTGGGAATAAAATTCCGGTATCAGCTGTAAATCATGCAATACTCAATGCAATTGATAATGCAAAGATAAATTTAATTTCCAATGCAGAAAATATAGCAGCTACATATGCTGTATCTAAATTATTTGACATAGATGATGATACATTTATTGATGGAGTCAAATCTTTTACTGGACTGAAATATCGTAATGAAATACTTGGAAAAGTAAATAATGTGTTATTTGTAAATGACAGCAAGGCTACTAATGCTGCATCAAGTGAAAAAGCAATTTTATCTTATAGCAATATATATTGGATCGTTGGTGGCAAGAGCAAAGTTGAAGGTATAGAACCGTTAAATACCTATTTTTCACAAATCAGGAAAGCATTCTTGATTGGTGAATCTACCGAAACCTTTGCTAATACCCTTAAAGATAGAGTAGATTTTATAAAATGTGGTAGCCTAGAAAATGCATTTGAATTGGCTTTCCAAGATGCTTCTGATAGTAAAGAAGAAGTCACAATATTATTTTCTCCTGCATGTGCTTCATTTGATCAATGGAAAGATTTTGAAGAACGTGGCGCAGCTTTTTCTAAAATGTTTGAAAATCTAAAGTATTAGATTAAAATAGTATTTCCGATTTACAATAATATGCAAGATTACGATATAAAATTAATAATTAATAGGTTAATTGAAGGAGTACAATGTAACGGAATAAGCGATACCGCGCTATTGAAGGCATGTGTAGAACTTGATTTAAAAAATAGTTTTTGCAAATTTCAAAATGGTATATACAGTGCATTAGAATACATGGAAAAAGATCTTATCCACTCAGTCGAAATTGATTTACAAAATTTTGATTTAGAGAATATGGCAGTGCGTGAACGGGTAAAGTTGGCGATGAAATTACATCTTGCAAATTATGCTAAATTACCGAATTACAGGGAGTTTCTAAAAAATCTGTTCTTGTTTGCCATGTTACCTAAAAATACCTATTTTTCCAATAAACTGCTCTACAGAATAGTCAGCTCTATATGGTACGCTATTTATGATCAATCAACAGACTTTAATTATTATACTAAACGAGTAATATTAGCTGGTGTGTATTTGAGTACAACTTTTTTCTTTATAAATGATTATTCAGATGATTTTACTGATACATTATTATTTCTTGATAAACGTATTGATAATGTAATGACATTTCAACAGATAAAATCTTATGTCATGAAAAATATATTTAAAGTTTAATAGTGTCTGTTACTGTATTGGTGTGAGGCTAGAGGGTTATTAACAGTAACAGACACTATTAAACTTATTATAGAATTTGTGCAAAGTAAATACAATAGGATATGCGCTCACATACTACATTGATTATAGTTGTAAACGGCTAAAAAACCATTAATCTGTATTTACGTAGCAAATGCATTGTTATACACTAGCATTATATGATATTAACTTGGTTTATGTTTACTCTGTTGCTTATAATATTTTACTCTAATGCATCTGTTGCGCTTACTTGGCAGTTTGGTTTTCAACAGCCAGCAACTGAGTTAATGGAGAATATATCTAAATCACATTCTTTTATTATGACTATAATTTTCTGTATTCTAGGGTTAGTTTGGGCATTACTTATTTATGTTGTTTTACGTTTCCGTAAAGGCAAGGTATCACAAGTAAGTAAGGTTACCCACAATACAGCTTTAGAAATTATTTGGACTATAATTCCAATAATAATTGTTACGGTGTTTACTGTTGAAAATATAAAATTAATAAGAATGCAGCAGAATATTCCCAAATCTGAGCTTACTTTAAAAGTTATTGGACATCAGTGGTACTGGCATTATCAATATCCAGAATATGAGAACTTATCGTTTGATAGCTATATTAAGGAAGCAAGCGATCTAGATAAGAATGATTTAAGATTACTTGCTGTTGATAATCACGTTGTTTTACCTATAAACACCAATATTCGCTTACAAGTAACAGCTGGAGATGTTATTCATAGTTGGGGAGTTCCTGCATTTGGTATAAAAATCGATGCGATACCAGGTAGATTAAATGACACATGGTTTAATATTAAAAAACCAGGCTTATATTATGGACAATGTTATGAATTATGTGGTCAAGGTCATGGATTTATGCCAATCGTTGTTAATGCAGTTAGTAAGGAAGATTTTAATAAGTGGATCAACGATAAAAAATCATTTTAAGGATTCAATATGCTAAAACGCTGGATATTTTCTACAAATCATAAAGATATAGGAACATTATATATCATTCTCTCTATATTAACTGGTGTTATTGGAGGAATATTATCATTGATTATGCGTACTCAATTGATGCATATAAACATATTAAATGATAATAACCAATTATATAATGTTATGGTTACAGCCCATGCGTTAGTTATGGTATTTTTCATGATTATGCCTGCATTGATGGGAGGATTTGGTAATTGGTTTGTGCCTCTAATGATAGGTGCACCTGATATGGCATTTCCTCGTATGAATAATCTAAGCTTTTGGTTGTTGGTATCATCTTTTATTTTATTAATTATTTCATTGTTTATTGGAGAAGGTCCTGGTACAGGCTGGACTTTATATCCACCTCTATCACAAATTAAATTTCAACCAAGTGCAGGAGTTGATATGGCAATATTTGCGTTACATATTGCTGGTATCTCATCCATTGTGGGAGCAATTAACTTCATAGTTACTATATTTAACATGCGTATACCAGGAATGTCACTTGTTAAAATGCCACTATTTGTATGGTCTATTCTATTGACGGCATTTATGTTAATTGTTGCGTTACCTGTACTTGCTGGTGCAATAACTATGTTGCTCACTGATCGTAACATTGGCACAGCATTCTTTGAACCTGCTGGTGGTGGAGATCCTGTGCTATTCCAGCATCTATTTTGGTTTTTCGGTCATCCTGAAGTTTATATCATCATCTTTCCAGCATTTGGTATTATTAGTCAGGTAGTATCAACCTTTTCCCATAGACCAGTATTTGGTTATATTGGCATGGTGTATGCAATGATAGGAATAGCAGCGTTAGGTTTTATAGTATGGGCTCACCATATGTTTACTGTTGGATTGGGTACTGAAACTGTAGTATTTTTCAGTACTACTACCATGTTTATAGGGGTCATTACTGGAATTAAAGTATTCAGCTGGATTGCTACAATGTGGGGTGGTATAATTGAGCTAAAGACTCCTATGTTATTTGCCTTAGGTTTTATATTTATGTTTGTAGGGGGAGGAGTGACTGGTGTCGTACTTTCCCATGGTGGTATAGATCAAGTTTTGCATGACACGTACTACGTTGTTGCACATTTTCATTATGTGATGTCACTTGCTACTCTATTTGCTGCATTTGCTGGATTCTATTATTGGATAGGAAAAATGTCTGGAAGGCAATACAATGAATGTCTTGGGCAGATCCATTTTTGGTTTACTTTTATTAGTACAAATATTACCTTTTTACCACAATTTTTTTTAGGTTTGGGAGGCATGCCAAGACGTATACCTGACTATCCTGACAGCTTCACTGGTTGGAATTACGTTTCCTCTGTAGGTGCATATATGTCATTTTTTTCGGTTATGTTTTTTATCTTTATCGTAATACATCTCTTTATTAGAGGTAAACGAGCTGAAGATAATCCATGGGGAGGTGATACTTTAGAATGGACAGTATCTTCACCACCTCCTTTTGATAATTTTGAAAAGCCTCCTATTATAAAATAATCATGTATGTCAACAGTATTGGATTTTTGGCAATTACTAAAGCCACGTATAATGTATCTCGTAGTATTCACTGCATCTGCAGGTATAATTGCTGCGCCAGGTAATATACACTTTTTTTTGGCATTTGTATCATTGCTCTGCATTGCTCTAGGTTCGGGTGCAGCAGGTGCAATTAACATGTGGTATGATAGAGATATAGATTTATTAATGAAAAGGACGAGAAACCGACCTATACCTGCTGGCAGAGTGGTACCAGATAATGCGCTTGAATTTGGGATGGTGTTAGGAATATTAGCTGTATTTATTATGGCTGTATCAATTAATTACTTAGCTGCTATTTTATTAGCAGTAAGCATCTTATTCTATATTTTTATATATACAATCTGGTTGAAAAGACGTACTCCGCAAAATATTGTTATTGGAGGTGCAGCAGGTGCTTTCCCTCCCATGATTGGCTGGGCTACTGTAACAAATTCTATCAGTATAGAAAGTGTTATATTGTTTTTAATAATTTTTTTCTGGACACCCCCTCATTTCTGGGCACTTTCTTTAAATCAATCTGAAGACTATATTAACGCATCCATACCAATGTTTAATGTTGTTTATGGCCCGGCAAAAACAAGAAAACAGATACTTATATATAGCATATTACTAGTCTGTATTAGCTTATTGCCTGCTTTATTTCTTAAAAAAAATTTACTTTATTTAGCTTTAACAGTTTTGATAGGTAGTATTTTTATTTTATATGCTGTATTTGTTATTATTTCTAAAAGTTATACTGCACAGAAAAAAATGTTTTCTTATTCAATTTTTTACTTATTTTTTTTATTTGCTAATATTATTTTTTGCTCACTCAATTTATGAAAAAACAACAAAATTACCTTGTATTTTTCCTTTTAGTTTGCATGGTAGTTACTCTTTTCTTTGTGACTATCATAAGGATAAAGTAATGTGTACTGACTTAAATTTACTTACCTTATAATATGAAGGTTTATATCTTTAATAGGAGTAACAATGAGTAATTAACTTTTTAGTGAAAAGCATTATAATGACAACAAAAGAAATTTTTAGTTATAGGGATTACGGAGGCAAGTGACGTTGTTGGTAAAAATTTTCCTGAAGTAATAAAGTTAGTGCAGTCGCATTATGTTGATCCAAGTAATCATAGGAAGACAGCTGCATATTATAGGCTGTTAGGTTTTCTTGAATGCTGCGTGCAAATGCTTCAGACATCTGGTACTTCTGCAAATACACAAGATAAACCGGAACTTAAGAAAGAAACAAAAAGCGATACTTATAATTCCACTAAAGTAAGTACTAATATTGATGGGATATATAATCATGTAGACCTTGATATGGGTGGTATTACAATATTAATACCTAAAAAACCGGCATTACATGAATGTTAATCAAGAGCGTTCAACCTTATCTATAGTCCCCTACTGCTGAATGCTTAAAAGATGTCGAAGAAACAAAAAAATTGGTGGAAGAGCTAGAGTGTACTGTCCACCTTGTACAAAGTCAAGAATCTTGATAGCGTTACATATGCTATTCATAACGACCACTCACAACATGTATAAGTTTAATAAACAAGTACAAGTTGCTTGTTTAAGCTCTGTAATTATGTCTAACAGTAAATATAGAGGATTGCTTGTTGTACTACTATCTGGTTAACTACTGTTACTAAAACTATATAAATGGTTGCCAAGGTATTATCTTGATCTTTGTGTGATTATCTTGGCTTCACTATACTTACAAAATCTATCTGCTTTAAATTTATATTACTTTTGATTCTGTTGTTTTTTATCACTTGACCAACATAAATTTTGGGTAAATTATTTACTGCAGTGACAACCATATTTCCTTCTTGTGCTCTTGTTGGTAAATATAAAAGTTGCAAATAATCTGAATTAGTTCCAACTGCTATTGCTTTCATTCCACTTTCTACTATCATAACTGGAATATGAAAATTCTTGTTATTGAGCGGTAATAAACGTGCAGACAATTTGTTAACATCAATCACTTTGCCAACTAAACCATCCTCATTAATTATCAATTGATCTTTCTGTATGCCATGTTCTGTACCTGCAGCTATAAAAATAGCACCACGTACATTTGTAATAGTAACATGTGTCGTTACATACTCTAAGCCATCATATGATGAGAGAAAATTTAGTAATTTTTTGAGACGCAAGTTTTCTGCAGTTAATACTTTATTTGCCAAAGTATCTTCCATGATTAAACCTTCTTCCTTGACTAAAACTTGATCTTCACTCGTACACTTTTTGACAGATTTAATAAAACTATTCTTAATACAGAATAATGGAGGCATGTTGGTCCCTATAAGCTTTTGTTTGTGTAGATACAATAGTAATAAGCATGGAATGGTTAATTTAAAAAAGAGACGTATATTCTTGTTCAACATACATTCTAGTATAACAAACTGATTGAATTAAACTAGATAATCTGTTAGAGATAAATAAGCACCCTTAGCTCAGTTGGATTAGAGCATTTGACTACGGATCAAAAGGTCGGGCGTTCAAGTCGCTCAGGGTGCACTGTGCTTGAAATTAATATATGCATGGTATATATCTTGTAGATAAAGTAAGTTAAATAAAATTTATGACTAGAGACTATTATGAATTACTTGGGGTAAATAGGAATGCCAGCATTGACGAAATAAAGAAAGCTTATAAAAAATTGGCATTGAAATACCATCCAGATAAGAATCCCGGTAATAAGGAAGCAGAAGAAAAGTTTAAGGAAATCACTGCAGCATATGAAGTTTTATCAGATGTTAATAAAAGGGCAAATTATGATCGCTATGGTCATGAAAGTGGAGGTGGTAGTGGAGGTTTTGACTTTAGTCACGGTTTTACTTCAACAACTGACTTTAGTGACATATTTAATGATTTTTTTGGCACCGGCTTTGGCAACAGAACACGCGCAAAGGAACATGGTACACCTGGTGCAGATTTACGTTATGATCTTGAAATTACATTAGAAGATGTATTTAAAGGCGTGCAAATTCCAATACATTATGTAACAAATGTAAAATGTGATTTATGCCATGGGACAGGCAGTGAAGGAGGTATTAAGCCTGTTCAATGTAATTCATGTCAAGGTACTGGTAGAGTAAGAAGTCAGAAAGGATTTTTTACTATAGAAAGTACATGTTATGCATGTTATGGGGAAGGAGAGATAATACAAAACAAATGTAAAAAATGTAGTGGCAATGGAAGAAAAAGAGATGATGTCAACATATCAGTTTCAATTCCGAAAGGTGTGGAAGATGGAACAAAAGTAAAAATTAGTGGTAAGGGAGAAGCTGGGGCAAGAGGAGGAAGAAATGGAGATTTATATGTGCATGTGAAAATAGCTCCACACAAAATCTTTACTCGTGATAAAGCTCATTTATATTGCAAAGTACCAGTGAGGATGACTTTGGCAGCGCTTGGTGGTGAACTTGAAGTACAATCAATCGATGGCTCTAAAATAAAGGTAAAATTACCAGAAGGTACTCAGACTGGTACTAAGCTACGTTGTAAGGGGAAGGGCATGCCTCATATAAATTCAGATACTCATGGAGACTTATATGTGCAAGTAATAGTTGAAACGTTAAATCCAAAACATTTAACACAGAAACAAATTGATTTGTTAAAAGCACTAGATGAAAGCACAGAGCAAAAACACGAAGGGTTTTTCAGTAAAGTAAAAAAAAATTTCTTGATACTTTAATTTTTGTGAGTATATAAATTTATTTACTTGATATTTATGAACTGCTATTGTCTTAAGGTATAAAATGTATAATAAACAATGTTAAGGATTATTTTATTTGTATTGATACCAGTTTTTTTAATGTGTGGTTTTGCTGAATCTAAGTCAACACTTAGTAAGAAATATACTCCGCATGGCAATCCTGGTGGTAGACATTTTGAGGACGATAAGGATTTTGCTAAGTTATATAAGCTATATGAAAAGCGTAAAAAACTATTAATAAGTAAAAAAAAGCCGCAACCATATAAGACGAAAGAACAGAATGATGCTTCAAGTGGTCAAGGAGGATGTATTGTTAATGACAAGCAAGAAGATGCCATGGTCAATAAACATGGCATCAATCTTACGCGTTTAAAGGATGCTGTGTTTATAGATAATTCTGCTGGAAATAGGTTAGCAAAAGATCAAGAAATAAAAATGCAGGAAATTAAACAAGATGAGCAAGAACAGAAAACTGTACCAGAACAACAAGAAAGTGCTGGGCAAGAAAAAAAGGTTTCAACCATGAATATAACTGTTAAAGATGCTTCCTCTAGAAGAAGGACTTGTTTGCATGACCCTATTATTGATAAATAGCATATGGAATATGCAAGGCATAAGACTCACGTAGTACATGTTGGTAAAGTAAAAATAGGAGGTGGCAATCCTATAGTAGTGCAGTCTATGGCACTCGGTACATTTATAGATCCTGATGATATACAAAATAGTGCTAAGAAATATGCAACAGAAATAATAGAGTTAGCAAATGCAGGGTCAGAATTAGTACGTATTGCTTTAAATTCAGAAGAAGTGGTAAGGTCTATACCTTATATTGCAGAAGCAATAAGTCAAGAGGGATTTGACAGTAAAATATTGGTAGGCTGTGGACAGTATGAGCTTGATAGATTGATACAGAAATATCCAGATAATATCAAGATGTTAGGTAAAATTAGAATAAATCCTGGTAACGTAGGTTTTGGTAATAAACGTGATGAAAAATTTGAAAGAGTTATAGAATATGCAATAAAAAACGATATTCCTATTAGAATTGGTGTGAATTGGGGCAGTCTTGATAAATATGTAGTACAAAAGCTTATCGATGAAAATCCATTGTCAGATTTTTCTAATGCTATATTACGTAAGGCAGTTGTGGTCTCTGCTCTTGAAAGTGCAAAAAAAGCTGAAGAGATTGGAATGAACCCGGATAAAATTATCATTTCATGTAAAGTCAGTAAAGTACAAGATTTAATCGCAGTATATACAGCATTAGCACAATCTTCTAATTATGCTTTACATTTAGGCTTAACTGAAGCTGGCATGGGCAATAAAGGTATTATTAATACAACGGCAGCTTTTTCTTGTTTATTACAGGATGGCATTGGGGATACTATCAGAGCTTCTATCACTCCACGTCCTAGCGAATCTCGTGTTACTGAAGTAACGATATGCCAAGAAATCTTGCAGGCTTTAGATTTACGTTATTTCCGTCCACAAGTCAATTCATGCCCGGGATGTGGACGTACTAATAGTGATTATTTCCGTATATTAGCTGATGAAGTTAATAATTACATAGAAGTTTCTATGCCTATGTGGAAAGAAAAAAGTTTGGGGGCGGAAAGCATGAATGTCGCAGTAATGGGGTGTATAGTAAATGGTCCAGGAGAAAGCAAACATGCGAATCTAGGTATTAGCTTGCCAGGATTTGGAGAAAAACCTGTTTCAGCTGTTTATAGAAATGGTAAATATTTTTGTACTTTACATGGTAATAACATATTTGAACAGTTTAAAAAAATTATTGATGATTACGTTGTAGAACATTATTACTTAAGATAAGCTCTGTTTTACGTTGTCACAACAAAAAAATCTCGTATAATACAAAATAGTAAACCACATCTTAAGGGCATATAATGAATGACGATTTAGCAAAACGAGAAGCACTAGAGTATCATAGTAACAGTCCAGGCAAAATAGCAATATCCCCAACAAAACCTCTTTTTACACAGCATGATTTATCTTTAGCTTATTCTCCTGGTGTTGCAGTACCATGCTTAGAAATAGCTAATAATCCTCAGGCAGCATACAATTATACAACAAAAGGTAACTGTGTTGCTGTAATCTCGAATGGTACAGCTGTGTTAGGACTTGGCAATATTGGTCCATTAGCTGCAAAACCTGTAATGGAAGGTAAGGCTGTGTTGTTTAAACGTTTTGCTGATATTGACGCTATTGATTTAGAGATAGATACAGAAAATATTGAAGATTTCATAAATGTAGTAAAACATCTTTGGCCAGGTTTTAGCGGAATAAACTTAGAAGATATTAAATCTCCGGATTGTTTTATAATAGAAAAGCGTTTGAATGAGTTAATGAATATACCAGTATTTCATGATGATCAACATGGTACGGCAATTGTTGTAGCTGCAGGTATAGTAAATGCTCTAGATATAGTGGGAAGAAAACTTGAAAATGTTAAAATAATTATAAACGGTGCAGGAGCTGCAGGCATTGCATGCTTAGAAATGCTGAAATCTATGGGAGCTCAAAATATTGTGCTTTGTGATAAGCAGGGCGTAATATATAAAGGTCGCACAGGCGATATGAATGAATGGAAGGAGAAACATGCTGTTGGCGTTCCAGATCGTTCTTTATCTGACACTATAAGAGGTGCAGATATATTTATTGGTCTCTCAGCAAAAGATGTGCTCACTGAGGAAATGCTACGTAGTATGAATAAAGATCCAGTTATTTTTGCACTTGCCAATCCAGATCCAGAAGTCAAGCCAGAATTTGCACAAATAATTAGGCCAGATGCGATAATTGCAACAGGTAGGTCAGACTATAACAATCAAGTTAATAATGTAATGGGATTTCCATATATATTTAGAGGCACAATTGATGTACATGCAGCGACAATTAATAATGAAATGAAAATTGCTGCTGCAAATGCAATAGCTAAAATTGCACGAGAACCTGTACCTGAAGAAATATCTAATGTGTATGGTGGGCGTAAAATGAGCTATGGACGTAGCTATATAATACCAACTCCTTTTGATCCTAGATTAATTCACAAAGTCTCTCCTGAAGTTGCAAAGGCTGCTATTGATTCACAAGTAGCTAGAAAGGTAATAACACATTGGGAAGAGTATGCAAATCAATTAAAACTACGCTTATCTAAGGTTATCAATACATTAAATGTACTTTCCTCATAAATGTAATGTAGATATTTAGAGGAACAATTGATGTATGCAATAGTACAAAAAATATTTGGTTGTAAGTAGCTTTTTAAAAATATTTCTTGTTTACTTAATAGAGAAAACGTGTTATCAATGTATTATCTGATTTTTAATATGGGAAAAAGGTTTGGCAGTTCCAAAAAGAAAAAAGTCTAAGTCTAGGCGTAATATGCATCGTTCTCATCATGCTATTAAGCCTAAAAATATTGTGGTGAATTCAGTGACAGGAGAATTTATGCTGCCTCATAGAATAGCAGTTGATGGTTATTATAAAGATAGGAAGGTTCTGTCTAAGCAACAAATACTAGAGTAGTTTGTTATGCTATCTGTTAGCAGCGAGGTGGTTATCGCTCTAGATGCTATGGGTGGTGATTTTGCACCAGTGTCAGTTATACAAGGTGCTGATTTTTTTTTGAACAATCTTCTTTTTGATTCCAATATTAAGGTTTTTTTTCGTATTTATGGTGACCAGCAAAAATTATTACCACTTATTACGCAATACAAAAAAGTAAATGATAATGCTGAGTTAACTCACTGTTCTGATGATGTTTTAGCAAATGATAAGCCATCTTTTGCGCTACGGTATCGTAAAGATTCAAGTATGAGAATTGCTATTGAAGCAGTAAAACATGGTAAAGCTGCTGGTATAGTTTCTTCAGGAAATACAGGAGCATTAATGGCAATTTCAAGATTTATTTTAGGTACTTTACCAAATATATATCGTCCTGCAATTGTATCTACATGTCCAACACAGTCAAAGAGCTTTACATTACTTGATCTTGGAGCAAATGTTGATTGTAATGCTGATTCATTATTCCAATTTGCATTAATGGGAAGTATATTTGCAAAGGTTGCATTAAAAATTGATGATCCAGCAGTTGCTTTGCTAAATATAGGGACAGAAGAAGTGAAGGGTACAGATTCAGTAAGAGGTGCTTTTGAATTATTGAAAAATGCTTCAGGCATTAATTTTAATGGTTATATAGAAGCTAGTGAATTTTTAGATGGTAAGATTGATGTAATCGTTGCAGATGGTTTTGTAGGTAACGTTATGTTAAAGACAGCTGAAGCTACTGCAAATACTTTTATTAATATAATAAAACAGGAGTTATACAACTCATTAATGGCTAAAATATTTCTAAAATCTAAGTTCAGTAAGGCGTTGACACGTTTTAATCCTAGAGTAAGGAGTGGCGCTATGTTTTTAGGGTTAAATGGTATTATTGTTAAGAGTCATGGAAATTCTGATGCCATTGCATTTGCGCATGCAATAAAGTTTGCACTGGATGTTATTAGCGCTAATCTTAATCAGAAAATTATTAATGGGGTAGGAGTAAGCAGTATTGAGTAAGAATATTATACTAAGTGCAGGATCATACTTACCTAAGAAAGTGCTAACTAATGATGAAATTGCATTAACTGTTGATACTAGTAATGAATGGATCAAACAAAGGACAGGTATTACTCAGAGACATATAGCAGGTAATGGTGAATTAACATCCGATTTAGCTGTCAAAGCAGCAGAGAATGCTTTAACAAACGCAGGAATTTTAGCAGCTGAAATTAATTTAATTATAGTTGCTACTACAACACCAGATAATGCTTTTCCTAGTTGTGCAACGATCGTACAGAATAAACTAAAATGTAACAATGCATTTGCATTTGATATTCAAGCTGCATGTTCTGGTTTTATATATGCAGTTGCAACAGCAGATTCGCTTATGAAATCAGATAATAAAATAAAATATGCATTGGTTATAGGTGCAGAAATAATGTCTAAGCTAATTGACTGGCAAGATAGGTCAACTTGTATATTATTTGGGGACGGTGCTGGTGCGATAGTAATGAAATCAACATCATATCATCATAAAGAAGTGAAAGGTATCTTATCAAGTCATATGTATTCTGATGGCAATGTGGATATATTATACGCAACAAAAAAGATATACATGAATGGGAGAGAGGTGTTCAGGCACGCGATAGATAAACTGACCACTATGGTAGAGGAAGTCCTAAGCGACAACTGCCTAAAAATTTCTGATATCAGCTGGCTCATTCCACATCAAGCAAACATACGTATTATTGAATCAGTAACAAAAAAACTAGAATTTCCAACTGCAAAAATTATTAATACAATTGACAAGCATGCCAATACTTCTGCTGCTTCAATCCCCCTAGCTTTAGATGATAGCATACAAAAATCAAAAATAAAACCTGGAGATATAATATTGCTTGTAGCAATAGGCGCAGGATTAACCTGGGGTTCTATACTACTACGTTATTAAAGCTTATTTATTCTCTATTTCTTCCACTAATTTTTTTACCCATCCTCTAAGCTTCTTGCTTGTCTTATTAAGCAAAATAATTTTTTTATCATTTGCATTATATGATGCCACTAACTCTTTATAATTATCTATTATATAATTAATATAAACTTCTAGTTGAGAACCAATCACATCTATATCTAGAGCTGCTCCTAATAGTGGTGAATTTTGCATTGCACCACCTAACCCACCATCTTCAATAAGCTGTTTAGACATTTGCATAAATGGCTTCAAGGTTTGACCAAGTAATTCTGGATTTTTAGCTATTCTATCTATTTGCTCCTTACAGGCCTCCATATACTGCTTCATGAACTCATCTTCATCTTCTTTGTTTACCATAATTAGACCCACTTAAAAACATTTAACTTCATTATATATTATTTCATAATGGAAAGCAATATAAAAATTAAGTAAGTGAAAAAACTTTCCCTGACACATTATAACTTTCAGAAGCTAATTCGACTAATTTATTTACTGCGTCATCTGACACGTTACAACTTTCATAAGCTTGTTCGACTAATTTACTTACTGCTTCATCTGCTTGTAGATGTAGAACATTAACACATAATTTTGTATGCTTTGTTTCAGATGCATATACTTTCATTATTACTTCTAAAGCAGCTTTACTTGCTGAATATGCTCCGCAACATGGGTAAGATGAAGGAGGTACTAAGCTTACAAAAATTATTCTCCCTGCATTAGACTTTTTTAATATGGGATCTAGATTTTTTAATAAATACCAATTAGCAATCAGGTTCGTATTGATTATATTCTGGAATGTTTCAAGCTCATAATCTTGAATGGGACTCAAACTACCTAATGCTTCTGCACATGCAATCAATATATCAAGGGAACCTGTAAGAAGTTTATTTGCAAATACTTTTACGCTGTCAAAATCTAGAAGATCTAGTTGTATTAGGGTAACAGAATTTTCTTTGAATTCCTCTAATTCCTTAATTTCGTTATATAATGAGTTTAAATTTTCTATTGACCGTGAGATTAAAATGACATTTGCACCTTCTTTCACAAACCTTTTGGTCACCTCAGAGCCTATCTTGCTTGATGCACCAGTTATAAGAGCAACTTTATCTTCCAAAAGCTTCATGTTTAGCAGATTTCAAATGAAAATTAAATTTAGCACCATATATGAAAATTAAACTGATCATGTAAAAAAATAATAATGATATTACTATACCACCTAAACTGCCATATATCAAGTTTAGTTGATGAAAGGACGTGTTTAGATATTGCTTAAATACTGTAGCAGAAATTGTCCATAAAATCACTGTAACTATTGACCCTGGAAACACCTCTATTAAGCCTTGCTTGATATTTGGTAACATAAAATATAGCCATGCAACTATAGTAAAGAGTATAGACTCGATTACTAAATATTTAGTATAGGTCAACGTATGCATTGGTATTAATGTTGAGCCTACTGCAGTTAGGGTGATTATAAGTGTGATAACCAAAAACTGTAATATACTTAATATTCTTCTCAATATATATGGTGATGAAATCGGCACTCTGTAAGCCTTGTTTAATGTTGTTCTGAAACCTTCAATGATGGATGAAGCAGTCCAAGTAGCACCTACAATGGCTACAGTCAATAAGCTTTGTGGTGGACCAGATATTATCTCCCTGATACGTGGCATTAAAGATACTAAAATATCTTCTGGTATGCTATCTATTATTGGTAGCCAACTGATATTATATTGATCTAATAGATTTGCCAATGCGGATGCTAAAGCCATTAAAACAATCAGGAAAGGAAATATTGACAATAATATCAAAAATGCTAAATATCCAGCATGCTCTATACCATCATTATAAATTGTATCTATTAAAGCGTTGTATAGACAGTAAATGATATTATATAATTTTTGTAACACCGCAGTTAATAAAATAGAGCTAAATTAATAAAAACTTTTAAGTGAAGTGTACGCTATCCCTTCTTTTAAGAAGTAGTTAAGTGCAGCACGTTCTTTTCTTACCCTGCTTGCACTGGTAAGAAAAGAACGTGCTGCACTTAACTTTTAATATTAGTACTTTAGTTTTACTTTACCTCTTTTTTGGCAAAACTTTACTGTTCATACTTGCTCTTCCTTCCATCCATTCTTCCATACATTTCAAATCATATTTGCAATCAAGTTTTATATCACTCAAGCTCACCTGAATATAACCGTTGTCATGAGTAAAATTATTAACTTTACCTTCTATGTAGTCCTTACAAACTAGATTGTTATTTGTATCAGAAATCTCATTGACCCATGAGAACTTATGGGTATCTTCATGAAGATGAAATTCTGCATTATGAGTGTACCCACCAGCAGAAGAAGTATATGTGTAGTGCTTACCACTAGAAAGTACCTGATCAACATCAGATATTACATCATTCAGACTCCCATCAGTGCTATAACCAACAGATATTCCATCATTAAACTGATTCCCATCAGTGCTATAACCCGCATTATACTCATCAAAAACCATAGTATTACCTATAAAAAAACAATTAATAAAGCATACATTATACAATTTTTCAAATCAAGCTTTAAAAGGAATTTGCTTCTTTTTATTTATCATGTCAGCTTTTTCTATAATTGCACAAAAGAGACTGTAATCTAAGCTTGCACTACCAATGAGTACTCCAGATAAAGTTGAAAGATCTAATAAACTTTTAATATTTTCTAAATTTACTGAACCACCATATAGAATGGTTGTGGAATTNGAGTATAATNTTATTNCTGNAATANTNNCAGAAATTGAAGCATTACTTGGCAATAGACCTGTACCTATTGCCCATATTGGCTCATATGCTATTATGTAGTTACCATGAGTTGGTAAACGATTTTGACATTGTTCTTTTATAATATCCCGTGTTTTACCAGCTTTATAATCTGCAAGATTTTCACCTAAACAAATGATTGGATATAAACCTACTTCTAGTGCAACTTCAGCTTTAAGTCTGATCTCGTTGTCTTTCTCATTTTTCCTTTCGGAATGTCCAAGTATCACGTATGAACAGCCTAACTCTTTGAGCATTTCTGCACTGATTTCACCTGTATAAGATCCTGATTTTACATAATGGCAATTTTGTGCACCTATACTGATATTGTTGAACGTAAATTTATCTGGTAATGCTGTAAAAGGTGGACAAACAATAATCTTAGAATGAGCTTTGCCGCTGATTTTATTTAGATTATTAAGAAATTTTGTGAACATAGCACGTGTTCCATTCATTTTCCAATTTGCTACTATAAGAAAGGACATAGATTTTATTTAATATAGTGTGCCGGCTGTCGGAGTTGAACTGACAACCTACTGATTACAAGTCAGTTGCTCTACCAATTGAGCTAAGCCGGCATAGTATTCTATTAGAATATAAATATTGAGAAATTATAGTCAACTATTTTTAAATTAATGCATAATACACAGATGATGCACAAACCAAAAAAGAGTCTTGGACAAAATTTTATTTTGTCCAGCCATACAGCAAAAAAGCTAATTGACCTAGCTGGTGATTTAAATGGATTCAATGTCATCGAAATTGGTCCAGGATATGGCTCATTGACAAAAGAAATATTAAAACGTAATCCAAAATTTCTATTAGCTATAGAAAAAGATACTAATCTCATAAAGCAACACGATCAATTGTTAGGGTTATATAAAGGAAAATATAAAATAATAGAAGCAGATGCACTGCATATTAAAGAAACGGAATTTATAGAGCCCCCAATTAAAATTATTGCAAGTTTACCTTATAATATTTCAGTAGCACTATTTTTAAAATGGCTAGATAATATAGCGAATTTTACAAATCTAACACTTATTTTTCAGAAAGAGGTCGCGAAGCGTATTGTAGCACAACCTCATTCTAAAGATTACGGATATTTGTCAATAATCAGTCAGTTACTTTGTAAGGTTGAGATAAAATTTGATCTTCTACCAGAAGAATTTTTTCCTAAACCAAAAGTAAATTCTTCAGTCATTACAGTAAATCCTCTTCCTCTTCAAAGATTTGAGATAGACATAAACGCTTTAAAAAAGTTAGTACAAGTGGTTTTTGTTAAAAGAAGAAAAATGCTTAAAACTAGTTTAAAAAATATATTAAATAGTAAATACGACATCTTTAAAAGTGCTCAGCTCACTGGGAATGAACGTCCAGAAGATGTTACTATTGAGCAACTCTGTGTATTAGCTGTGTTATTTAAGAATTAATCTTGCTCTACAGCAAGTTTTAATGCCGCATGAGTAGCGATAATGCTGTTAGCTATTGATATAATAAAGATTAAAATAGTAACTAATATTATGTGAATAGTTATTTCATGATCTATGAGTAATTTAAAATATATAAAAGCTGGCATAAGTAGTGGTAGGACTAAAACCTGTGACACCACAGATGCTAAATCATTTTTACCAAGCGTCAATGCATTGCCTGTAGCAGATATACTTACTATAACTGATGTATTAAATAATAGTGACAGTCCTATTGTAATTGCATATTTAGTACTATTGCTGAATATTGCAAGACTAAATATAGCAGAAATAATCGAGAGTGATAACCCAAATATCAACCAATGAGTAAAAATTGTATATGCAACTGTTAATCTGGAAGAAATGGGCTGTATAAAAATTTGTTCCAATGTTCCATCATTATATTCTGAAACGAATAACTTGCTTGTGGAAACTTGTAAAATAAATGTAGCACATGTCCAAACTAATGCTAATATAATTTCATTATTATTATAGTTTTCAAGTGAGAAAGAAACTAGTATAAGCATTATAATAAAAAGGGATATTATATGCACATAACCTGTTGCTATAATTTTTGTTTTGTAAAACATACCTTTTAAAACTTTATTATGAATTATAGTGTTTACTATAGTTTATATTCAAAACTTTATTAAATAAGTGGGGAACATTATGAATGCAAAATCGTTATTAGTGCTATTAGAAGATTATATCCCTTCAGAAAATGAAGAATATATGAATACAAAGCATTTAGAATATTTTCATGTAAAACTTCAGGCAATGCTTGATGAATTAGAAAGGCAAGAATTGCAATTTTACTCTATTGCAGATGATGAAAATGAAAAGTTAATTAAACGTAGAAAAGAAAAAAAGGAAAAAATTAAGGAAGCATTAGAAAAAATCAAACTAGGAACTTATGGTTATTGTGAAGGCACAGGAGAGGAAATAGGCATTAAAAGGCTAGAAGCTAATCCGCTTGCTATATATTGCATTGAAGAACAAGAAAGGATAGAAAAGGAAAGAAGCTTATATAGTATAGATGATGATTAAAAGATGTGAAATCTAAAAGTAAATCTTCTGCAAAAAAATTCAGTAGTTTATTTTGCAGAAGGTATATATAAAAAACAATATGCTGTGTAAAAAAAACTGTTATACTTAATGTGGTTGCATAGTGAGTAAGTGTAAGTTAAATTATCTAGGAGGGTAAAATGTTACAAGGTGCTCAAACAGCAACAGGATCACAAAGCGCTAGTAAAAATAGAGATTTGAATACTGGACCTGGTACAAGTAGTAGTGGTGGTGGGATTAGCAGTAGCAGCAGTAGTAGGGTAGGTAATACTTCAACTTCTCCATCTCAGCGTATTACAAAGTGTAAGCAAGATATTAACCGTACATATAAATATGGAGGATCGTTTTCAGATTCAGAATTTGCAAAGAAGATAAAACTGAATGTTGATGGGAACCATGATATTTTAAAGGGTTTATTAAAATATATTGATTCACAGGTTGAAGAAATTGAGAAAACACAAATTACTGCACAGACACTACGGAATGAACTTCATAATGCAAAACGTCAGAACAGATTAAAGAATCAAATTTCTCAACTACAGGAAATGAAAAAGGTTATAGAAGGGCAAATCATCGAGATTAATAGAGAACGTGTTCAAGCAAAGCATTTACAACCAGATAGTGATTATACATTCTCTCCATTGGTGATTGCTGGAATTTGCGCACTAATAACAGTAGCTGCTGGAGTTTATTTAGACAATATAATGATAGGAGCTATGGCTGCAGCATGCATATTGATTATTGGTGTGATATGTTGTGGCAGTAAGGAACAAGTTAATAATCCAGGAAGCGCATTAAAAATGGATTCTGATGAAAAAATAATGCACACCAAAATATTCGAGCAAGAACTCCAAACTAGTCAATAATATAAGTGAATGGATTACGAGGAGATATTTGCAAGTAAAATAAATAGCATTAAAGAAGAAGGCCATTATAGAGAATTTACGAGCTTTGCTACACTACCAGGCAGGCTTCCCTATATTATGGATTATGAAAGAAATAGAGAAGTGATTGTCTGGTGCAGTAATAACTATTTAGGTATGGCTCAAAATGACAATGTTATATCTGCTATTAGGGATTCATCTATTCAGGTTGGTGCAGGTGGTAC
>NZ_MJMG01000008.1:47534-50580 GCF_001752665.1 Wolbachia pipientis
AAGGAATATATCTGGTACAACCAAAGAAGTAGTTGAATTAGAAAAGTCCTTAGCCAGCCTGCATAAAAAGGAAGCTGCTCTCACCTTTGCTTGTGGATATTTGGCTAATCAAACCTCATTAAGTACTTTATTGTCTATTATTCCAGAAGTAGTGATTTTTTCAGATGAAAAGAATCATTCCTCAATGATAGAAGGTATCAAGTCTGGTAGAAGACCAAAGCATATATTTAGGCATAACGATGTAACGCATCTAGAACAGTTATTAAAATCTATAGATAAAGATACACCTAAAATCATTGCTTTTGAATCTATATATTCAATGGATGGGGATATAGCACCACTAAGAGAAATATGCGATCTTGCAGAGCAATATAATGCTATTACCTATTTAGATGAAGTACATTCAGTGGGATTATATGGTGCACATGGTGGTGGCATCGCAGAAGAATATGGTTTAATGGATAAGCTAACTGTAATTCAAGGTACATTATCTAAGGCTTTTGGGGTAATGGGTGGATATATTGCATCTTCAAAAAATTTGATTGATGTAATTAGGAGTTATGCTCCAGGATTTATCTTTACTACTGCTATGTCACCTATGCTTGCATCAGCTGCAAGAGCCAGTGTTGAACACTTAAAATCAAGCAATGTTGAGCGTAAGGCACATAGAATTGTTGTTGAGAAAGTAAAAAACTCATTAAAAAATGCTGGTATTAGTTTTTTACTTACAGAAACTCATATTATTCCTATAATCATTGGCAACCAAGAATTATCAAAAGCAGCATCAAAGCTGTTGTTTGATGAATATGCAATATATGTACAACATATTAATTATCCTACAGTACAAAAAGGTAGTGAACGGTTCCGCATTACTCCAACACCTTATCATACTGATGAGATGATAAAGCATTTAACAGATTCTTTAGTAGAAGTATTCAAAAGGCTTGCACTGTTATGAACTGAAGTTGATATCAAATTGATATTGATTATTTAGATTTTGTTATTAATAAGAAATTAGTTGATACTTTTTAATTAGTGCTTATATAATTCTTGCAAGCAAATTTTAGTTTATTCATGGACCTTAATAAATTTACTGAACAAGCAAGGAATCTTATACAAGGGGCACAGACAAAAGCGCTAGGAAGTGGGCACCAGATGTTTATTCCTGAGCATCTGCTTAAAGTGATGCTTGAAGAAGAATCTGGGTTGATTAATGATTTGATAAATGCTTCTGGTGGAAATATACAGAATATTTCTAATGCTGTAGATAGTGCACTAAGAAAGCTGCCAGTTGTTGAAGGTCCAGGAAATGGTAGTTTACAGCTTTCAAGAGAAATGGCTAGAGTATTTGAAAATTCACTAGATATTGCAAAGAAAAATAATGATTCTTTTATCACTGTTGAACGGTTATTACAAGCTATAGTAATGTTGAAGGATAGTACTGCTAGTAAGATTCTAGCAGAAAATGGTGTTACATTACAGAAATTGAATTCAGTGATTACAGAGATGAGAAAAGGTAATAGAGCAGATTCGCCAAATAGCGAAGAAAAATTTAATGCTGTAAGCAAGTATACAAAAGATATCACAGCTCTTGCAATACAGGGTAAACTTGATCCTGTAATTGGACGTGATGAGGAAATAAGACGTACTATGCAGGTATCACTTAGACGGACAAAGAATAATCCAGTGTTAATAGGTGAACCTGGTGTTGGAAAAACTGCAATAGTAGAAGGTTTAGCAAATAGAATTGCTGCAAATGACGTGCCATTGGGTTTATGTGATGCAAAAGTTCTTGCATTAGATCTTGGGACCTTGATTGCTGGAACTAAGTTTAGGGGGGAATTTGAGGAAAGATTAAAAGCAGTGATTCATGAAATTTCAAAATCTGAGGGAAAAATTCTCTTGTTTATAGATGAGCTCCATACTTTAATTGGAGCAGGAGCAACAACTGGTGCAATGGATGCTTCAAATTTACTTAAGCCTGCACTTGCAAGAGGAGAAATTCGTTGCATAGGGGCTACTACGTTAGATGAATATAGAGAACATATAGAAAAAGATCCTGCGCTAGCAAGGCGGTTCCAACCTATTTTTATATCCGAACCGACAGAAAGTGATACAATTTCTATTTTAAGAGGGCTAAAAGAAAGGTATGAAGTACATCATGGTATTAGAATCACTGATAGTGCTATAATTACTGCTGCTACGTTATCTAATAGATACATTACAGATAGATTTTTACCTGATAAAGCAATAGATTTAATAGATGAAGCGGCAAGTAGGGTGAGAATTGAGATGGATAGTAAACCTGAGGTCATTGATGAACTGGATAGAAAAATTATTCAATTAAAAATTGAGGCAGAAGCACTGAAAAAAGAAAATGATGAAAGTTCCAAGCAACGTTTAAATAAAATAAATGAGGAGATAGAAAAGTTAAATAAAAAATTTGTTGATCTCAGTAGTAACTGGCAAATGGAAAAAAATAAAATCACTAGAATACAGAAAACTGCTGAGAAACTAGATAACGTTAGAAAAGAATTGGAATTAGTGCAACGTAGTGGAAATCTTGCTAGGGCAGGTGAGTTGATGTATGGTGTTATACCTACACTTGAAACTGCACTAAAAGCGCAAGAAAAAGTATCAAGTGTTTTCCTGAAAAAAGAAGTTACTGAAAATGATATTGCAAATATTGTTTCAAAATGGACTGGTATTCCAGTTGAAAATATGATGCATAGTGAAAGGGAAAAACTACTTAATATGGAAAATGAGATAGGGAAGAGTGTTATAGGGCAGAAGGAAGCTATAAAGGCAGTCAGTGATGCTGTTAGACGTTCACGTTCTGGGGTACAGGATACAGATAGGCCTTTTGGATCATTTTTATTTTTAGGTCCTACTGGAGTAGGTAAAACAGAGCTTGCAAAGGCCCTTGCTAGTTTCTTATTCAATGATAAATTAGCTCTGTTACGTTTTGATATGTCAGAATACATGGAAAAGCATTCTGTTGCTAAATTAATAGGGNNGNNACCTGGATATGTTGGGTATGAACAAG
>NZ_MJMG01000008.1:50680-76837 GCF_001752665.1 Wolbachia pipientis
TCATGTGATGCAGATAGTTAAATGTACATTTCGTCCTGAATTTTTAAATAGGCTAGATGACATTATCATATTCCATAGTCTGACTAAGAGTGATATTTATCAAATTATTGATGTACAATTTTCTTATTTACAAGAAACGCTTGCTAAGCGTAAACTAAGTATCAGTTTGTCACAAGAAGCCAAAGAACTAATAGCGCAAATTGGTCATGATCCTGAATATGGAGCACGGCCTATTAAGAGGGTAATTCAAGAATATATACAAAATAGTCTAGCTAGACTATTCTTATCAGGTGAAGTAGTAGAAAATGATAAATTGATTGTATGCACTCTCAATAATGAAATTTTAGTCAAAAAGGTTTAAGCTTCTTGTACATTTCTTTTTCTTTATTTTTTTATTATGTGTATCGATTACAATATTAGCGCTAAGGTAGTGAACTCTTTATTAAAGCTTATTGATCATGAGCAAGATAAAGTTTTTATTGAGTTTATTAAGTATTTTTATAATTTTATTTATAATAGTGGAATAAAAATTAACGACAAATTTTTGTTATATATTGTACAAAATGCTTATCAATTTGTTCTGCAAAAAGAAAAAAATGAAAGTAAATTAGGTATATATAATACTAATAATATACCAGGCATAGAAGGGAATTTTACTATCATTAAAATAATAAATGATGATATGCCTTTTTTGGTAGATTCTGTTATTGCTGATATTAAATCACATAATTTAACCATATGTTACTATAGTAATAGCATTATTAATGTTAAAAGGAAAGACAGAGTAATATGCGAAATCTGTTCATTGGAAGATAAAAGTGGTAGTGTAAGAGAATCGATAATATATATCATCATTAAAGGTATAAGCAACAATTTTATTACTATACTTACGGAATCTTTACAGAAAACTTTAAAATCTGTTAGTGCAGCTGTGGATGATTGGCAATTGATGCAAGATAGATTAGATCATGTGATATGCTATAATAAAGATTTTCTAAACTGGTTAAAGGATAATAATTTTATATTTTTAGGTTATCAGGAATATGTGATAAATGATAATGGTAAGCTTCTCCTGAATTCAGAAAAAAATCTAGGTATATTTAGAGTAGACAGAGCATACCAAAATGTACTTATTTCATCTGAAGATTCAGATTCTTTATACGTGATTAGATCAGATTTAATTTCAGTGGTACATAGACGTACATATACGAATTGTATAGGAATCAAAGAAATTGATGACGAGGGCAAATTAATAAGGGAAAAACGTTTTTTTGGGCTATTCACTTCCCTAGCTGAGACTCAAGATATTAGGACAATTCCTATTATTAAGGATAAAGTTAAACTAATAGAAAAGAAAGCTGGATTTGTAATTGGTGGTTATAACAACAAGGGGTTGATTTCTACCTTACAAATGTTCTCTCGAGATGAATTATTTCAATCTAGCGAGGATGAGTTATTAAAAGTCTGCATTGCAGTAATGTTTCTTATGATCAGACCAAGAGTTAAATTATTTTTAAGAAACATGGAGAGTTTTGTAAATTGTATAGTACTAATTCCGTTACGTTATGCAAGTGCTAAATCAATTTTTAATATACGTGATATATTAAAGGAAGAAGTAAATGCTGAGAGTTCAGATATTTATAATCACCGTATCATCAATGAATATGATTTAATCAAATTGCATATTATCCTTAAGGCCAAGCCTATTTATGACTTGGATAATGAAGTTTTGCGTATAGAAAGTAGATTGATGAATGTAACAGAAAAATGGGAAGCTCGTTTTATAGAAAACTTATACAGTAATTTTAATACTGTCGAAGATGTATTTGTACGTTACTGTAATCTATTTCCAGCAAGTTATCGTGAAACTTTTGAACCTCATCATGCATATTATGATATGAAAAAGTTGGAAATAGTAAGAAAAAAGAATACTAGTGAAGTAGACCTACGACTCGTTAATAATAATCTACATTATCAATTAAAAGTATATACACCAAACAAGAATGGCCTTGAATTATCTCAGATATTGGAAGTCACAAAAAACTTAGGTACCAAGATACTTTCCCATAATGGGTACTATATAAAAATAAATGGTGGAATATGGATACATAATTTTCTGTTAGCGCGAGTTGATGAGTTAGTAAATAATATTACTTTAAAAGAACAATTTGAAATAACGTTAACTAAAGTTTTTAGACAAGAAATTAAGAATGACTACTTTAACAGTTTAATTATTCTAGCTAGTTTAAAGTGGAAAGAGGTGCTGTTAATAAGGACATTAAGTGCTTATTTAAAACAAGTATCATTTAGTTATAATCAAGAATATATAGAAAGAGTAGTTGCAGAATATCCTAAGATAGTAAAGTATTTAATACAGTTATTTCGTGTAAGGTTTAATCCTAATATAGATATCGATAGAGTACAAACTACTAATATTTTTAAGAAAAAGATAGAGGATTTATTAAAGAGCATTAGTAATATTTCACATGACATAATTATACGGTCGATATTCAATTTAATTATGGCAATTGTAAGGACTAATTATTATCAAGATAATAAGCCTTATCTTTCTATAAAATTTGATTCAAGAAAAATCAATAGCTTGCCTGAACCTCATCCATACCGAGAATTATATGTCTATTCCAATTTTTTTGAAGGTATACATTTAAGAGGAGGAAAGTTGGCCCGTGGTGGTTTGAGATGGTCAGATAGAACAGAAGATTTTCGTACTGAAATTTTAGGTTTAATGAAAGCGCAGATGACAAAAAATGCAATTATCGTTCCTGTTGGTGCAAAAGGTGGTTTTGTTGTTAAAAATTCTTACAAGGATAAAAATATTTTAATGGCACAAGCTATTGAATGCTATAAAAACTTTATGCGAGGCATGCTTGATATTACCGATAATATAGTTAATGGTAAAATAGTGCCTCCCAAAGATGTGATAAGATATGACAGAGATGATCCATATTTAGTGGTGGCTGCAGATAAAGGTACTGCTTCTTTTTCTGATTATGCTAATCAGATAGCTTCTGAGTATAATTTTTGGCTCGGTGATGCATTTGCATCTGGAGGATCTGCTGGTTATGACCATAAAAAAATGGGTATTACAGCACGCGGTGCTTGGATTGCAGCACAAAGACATTTTTGGAAAATGGGTCGAGATATCTATCAAACTGTCACTGTAATTGGAATTGGAGATATGTCGGGTGACCTATTTGGAAATGGTATGTTACTTTCAAGACATATACGTTTGATTGGTGCATTTAATCATAACCATATTTTTATTGATCCTAGTCCTGATCAAGAAAAGAGCTTTGCAGAACGTCAACGTCTTTTTGAGCTGCAATTTTCAAGTTGGATGGATTATAGTAATGAGTTAATCTCTAGAGGTGGCGGAGTGTTTGAACGTAGTGTTAAATATATAGATATTTCACCTGAAATGAAAAAATGTTTTAATATTAAGGAAGATTTATTGTCTCCCAGTGAGTTAATTAAGTATCTATTAAAAACCAAAGTAGATTTTATATGGAATGGTGGTATAGGTACATTTGTTAAAGCAACGCATGAAAGCCATAATGAAGTTGGTGACAAAGCAAATGATTCTCTACGTGTAAACGGCAAAGATATCAGAGCTTCTATGTTTATAGAAGGTGGTAATTTAGGATGTACACAACTTGGCAGAATAGAATATGCCAATAAGGGTGGCTATATTAATGCAGACTTCATTGATAATGCTGCTGGAGTTGCATGTTCTGATCTAGAGGTAAATATTAAAATTGCTTTTATCTCTGCTATAAAGAAGAAAAAAATCTCTTTGAAAGAAAGAAATGAAATACTTTGTAGTATGATAGGTGAAGTAGCATCTAAAATTTTAAATGATCATAATAGTATAGAAACAAAAGCGCTACTTATTGAAAGTATGCAAGCAAAAGAAAAACTAGAAAAACATCATAGGCTGCTTCTTTATCTTGAGAAGTCTAGAGTTTTAAATCGTAGCATAGAATTTCTACCTACCGATGAAGAGATAGTAAAAATGTCAAAAGGATTACACCCTCCGCAGCTTGCTGTATTAACGTCTTATACTAGAACAGATATAAAAAATAAGATCATAAATTCTGATCTGTCAAAAAAGGATTTTGTTGTTAATGACTACTTGTTAAATTATTTTCCTAAGCGGATGATCAGTGAATTTGAGTATTATATATTAAAACATCCACTTAGCGTTGAAATTATTTCTACCTGTATTGCCAACGATGTAGTAAATAGAATGGGATGTGTATTTATTCATAATTTAGTTGAGAATACTGGCATTAGTGTTGATAAGGCAATGACTATTTATATATTAGTAAATCGTTTATACAATTTAAGTGTATTATGGAAGGAAATTGATAAACTTGACGGGGTAGTAAGCGTAGATACGTACTTGAGGATAGTACGTAGTATACAGAAGTTTATAGGCAGGGTTTCTTTTTGGTTAGTAAGAAATTTAAATAAATTTTGTTTAACAGAAATTATAAAATTACATGATACAGTTAAAGCTTTGAGTGAAAACTTGATTCAGGTTTTAGATGAACGGTCATTAAAAGCTTATCATAATGAACTTGAAGATTTATTAAGGTTACATATAGATGAAATACTTGCAAAGAAAATTGCCAGCTTACACATTCTTACTTATACTTTAGACATAATAGCTGTTTCTGAACAAACATTAATGTCTACACTTGAAGTAAGTAAGATATATTTTGAATTACAAGCATTGCTCAAGTTTGACGTGATTAGAAAAGCTGCGAATCAAATGAAAAAAAATAGCTTATCTTATTGGAATCGCAGAGCAATTAGTACAGCATTAGATGACTTGAGTGATCATTATAGTAATTTAACAATTAAGGTTATTAAATTTATTGATAATGTGAGTGGTAAGCAGCTAGTAAAGAGTTGGGCTTGTCATAGTAAAAAATATATAGAGCAGTACAATCGGTTTTTAAGTGAAGTGATTACTACTAAATTTGATTTAAGTAAATTAATATCTATAACTAGAATGATAAGATCATTGCTTTATAAAGAAAATGTTTAATGTAGGTTTAACAGAAATTTTAGTTGTAGCCTTAGTTAGCATCATTGTTGTTGATAAGGAAAAGGTACCAATGTTTATTGATTGTATCAGAATAGTATATAAATATATACTTAAAATACAATTTAAAGCTAAGAAATTATTGCAAGATGCTGGGATCGAAGACTTGTATACTGTAGAAAAGGGGGATTATATAACTGGTAAAGATGGCAAGCTTTATCATGCTTATAATATAGAGGGAAAAAACAATGACAGCAAGAATTCTAGTAGTAGATGATGTATTATCCAACGTTAAACTTTTAAAAGCTAAGCTTACTGCAGAATATTATACTGTAATTACAGCTTATGATGGCCAGGAGGCAATCGATCTAGCAATGGAGCAGCAACCTGATATTATACTACTTGATGTCATGATGCCAAGATTGAATGGGTTCCAGGTTTGCAGTGAGTTAAAGAATAATCCATTAACAACTCATATACCAATAGTTATGGTTACTGCGTTGCATGACACTGAAAGTAGAGTACAGGGTATTAATGCAGGTGCAGACGATTTTTTAACTAAGCCAATAAAAGAAACCGCTCTGTATGCTAGAATTAAATCGTTAACACGTTTAAAATTTGTTATAGATGAATTACGTCTAAGAAATAAAACAAACGCAGAAATGAGAGGTATAATTGATAGGAGTGTAATTGAGTACTCCAGAGAAACTTTTGATGGTCGTATAATTGTAGTTGATGAAGATAGATTACAAGCTCAACAGATATATAAAATTTTATCAAAACAATGCTTTCGTTCAGTAGAGGTATTAAATAATCCAAATGAGATAAGTAATATTGATGATAATTGTGACTTAATCATTTTGAATACTCAATTTAGCGAGATCGATGGATTGCGTTTATGTTCACAGCTTCGTGGTAAATTAGAAACACGTTACACACCTATTTTAATTTTATCTGATGAAAGCCAAAGTGAATCCGTTTTAATCAAAGCTTTAGAAATGGGAGTAAATGATTATTTGGTTACTCCGTTAGATGAAAATGAACTGATAGCTAGAGTCAACTCTCAGGTAAAACGGAAGAGATACCAAGACGCTCTACGAATGAATTTATTTAATAATGCAGAAATGTCTATTCGGGATCCACTGACAGGCTGTTACAACAAAAGATATTTTTATAAACATTTACAGAACATAGTGGAAGATGCTGTAGTAAAAGAGAAACATTTATCTATGATGATGTTAGATGTAGATTATTTTAAAATGATAAATGATAACTTTGGGCATACTACTGGGGATGAGCTCTTAAAACAAATACAAAAAAGAATCTCTGAAAATATTAGAATAACAGATTTATTAGCTAGATTTGGTGGTGAAGAATTTGTGATTGCAATGCCAGATACTAATATACAGAGAGCGTATATTGTTGCTGAGAGAATGCGCAATATGATTGCGCAACCTTTTATACTTTCACATAATACGGTTAATATAACTGTTAGTATTGGCATTGCATTAATACAGGAGTCTGATCTTGAAAACGTGAATTTATTTGTTGAACGTGCTGATAAGTGTTTATATAAAGCAAAAGATGGCGGTAGAAACAGAATAGTATTGGAGGATGCAGTAACATAATAACGGTGCTTCATTGTGTCATACTTCATCGGTAATACCTTAAAAAACCGCTTGATAAAATTTTTCTTGTTTTAAGGCTATCCAACTGAATAGTTTTTTGGACCACAGAAAATCTTCTGAGCATTAATCTCGCAAAAGGTCTATTCAATTCTAGTATATTTATATCCTTTTGAAATGGACAGATGTAATTAACTTTCTAATACTTTTTTATGTAGAATAAATCTATGCGTAATTTACTTGCAATCATCACATTAGCTTTAATTTGTATTCTCTTTACGATGATGCGTAAATTTCTATATACGTAATGAGGTCAATAACTTAAAGAATAGCTTGGATAGAACAAGAGATTTATCAAGTCACAGTGAATATAGAAGAAATAGTATATTGAATAGCGGTAATGATATATCAAACATTTTATATGGATTACTAGTAATAATTTTACTACTGATGATAAGCTATGCCTTTTGGTTTTTCTATATCTAGTTGCAGTCAGCGCAACTATTGTTGTAGCTTCACATGATAAATTGCATAATCAGCCATTACTTATACTCATATTAACTAGTTTGACTCTTACTAACTCATTGATATTTATTGGTGGTCTTATCACGGCGCGCACAGAATTAAAATTAATAGAGTGTGAACTGTTTGGTTCGTCACCATTAGGTGGCATAGGGCTTGCATATTTTAATCAAAAAGTGGATTGGCCGCTTTTTCAACTTGGTTTACCAGCTATCTTTTTCATTATAGGAAGTTATTTACTTCGTAAGCAGAAAGATGATAAATTTAATGAGAACATTTTGTTTGTGAAAGCAGGATTTACTGAACATGGTATCATGACAAATATATTATTTCTTTATTGAATATTATGTTTAGGAATTAGGACAAAACTTACAAGACAAGTTATGTTAACAAGTGATATTGTGCTTCTTATATGGCAATGTTTCGTATTAGTTATTATGCTTTGGACTTAGAAAGTCATGCGTGAAACTGGTAACAATAAGTATTTATATAGCTTTTTTTATTACTTTGTTTTGTACTAATATCACTCAACATACGTCAGATATTCCATGGTACGTATCTATATAGAAGAAACTAATAATATAGAATTTATACTTATTCTGTTGTATGGATGCTTTATAGTTTTATACTGTTGTTCCTAGGCACGTTGTTTCATACGCAGATTATGCGTATAGCATCGCTTGGAATCATGATTTTAACAATTGATAAGGTATTCCTCTATGACGCATCAGAACTTACAGGGCTTTTCCGTGTTTTGTCCTTTTTTGGTCTGGGTTTAAGCCTCTTCTGGGAGTGAGCTGGTACTATGCAAAATTTATGTTTGATGATTAACGTAATGCTTTGCATATTGTAACCTTTTTATGCATTCATCTTTTCCAAGAATTATCATAATACCTATAATTCCAGGTGTCTTTGTCATGCCCGTTATAGGAGCACGTAATGCATGATATATATTTTCCATTTTTGTATTGTAAGATTTTGCAAATCCTTTAATTTGGATGAGCAAATAATGATTATTCCAATTTGCATGATCGATTTTTGATAAAAGTACTGCAAGCAGATCTATCAGATCAAGTGTGGAACTGATAGTTTGACTTGCTTCTTCACTTAAATGTAGTGGTACGTCTTCTATATAGAATCTAGCTAAATTTGGTAATTCAGTTAAATAATGTACTCGTTTTTTTAACTCTATTAATCCTTGTAGTAAATATTTTTTTTTCCTATCATCTATAACAGCCTTATTATTTAGTACGGATATTACTTTCAAAAGGTCTTCGTTATTTGTATTATTAATATAATAATTATTTAAATGTTCTAATTTTTTTAAGTCCAAGCATGCAGGGGAGCGTCCTATGTTTTCTAAGTTAAACCACTCTCTTGCTTGTCTGTCATTAATAATTTCAATATTGCCATGACTCCATCCAAGTCTTAATAGATAATTACGCATTGCTTGAGGTAGTATACCAATTTTTTTATAATCTGAAACACTTGCTGCACCATGTCTTTTGGACAATTTATTTCCATTAACGTCATGTATAAGTGGCACATGTGCAAAGTAAGGAACCTTAAAATCGAGGGCTTTGTATATCAAAAACTGTTTAAATGTATTAGTTAGATGATCTGATCCACGTATTATATGTGTTACTCCAGCATCGTAATCATCAACTACTACTGCAAAAATATATGTAGGTGTTTTATCAGAACGTAAAATTATTATATCATCAAGTTGCGCACTATTGACTTTGATTTGTCCATATACTTTATCATCTATAACGATTTCTTCTGACTCCTCTTTTATTTTAAAACGTACTACCGGCTCAGTATTTTTATCACTGACAGTGCATTTATGTCTATTTACCTGACCTTTTGCTACTATTGTTGTTTTATCTTCACGACAATAACAATAATATGCCTTGCCTTTTTCTATTAAAAGATTTGCTATTTCTATGTGTCTTTTAATTCTCTGCGATTGGTATATTACATCTTTGTCATAATGTATTTCAAGCCATTTTAGGCCATCTATTATGGCATCTATTGCTTCTTGTGTAGAACGTTTTTTATCAGTATCTTCAATGCGTAAGAGGAACTTGCCATGATAACGTTTTGCATACAACCAATTCAATAATGCGGTACGCGCACCTCCTATATGTAGAAAGCCTGTTGGTGAAGGTGCAAATCTAGTTACTATATCTGGCATGACTCTGATCTTTCTTGTTGTATATATGAAAAAATCTAGAATTCAAAGTGAAAGTTTACTTTTAGTAAAATTAGTTGTATAATATTAATATTCGATAAATTTAGTGTTGGTATGATGGAACAGTATGTAAATTATTGTAATAAATTAATTGATGCAATTAAAAGCTATCACACTGATAAGGCACAAGAATTGCTTGAGAGTGAGAATGTTTTGAACTTTATTAATCTAAAAGATGAATATAGTAATACTCCACTGCATGTTGCGTTAAAAAATGCAAATCCAGATCCTGAGATAATAAAATTATTGTTAGAAAAAGGAGCTGATATTAATTATAGCGATGAGCATGATGAGACACCATTCGTTTTAATGATCAAAAATAAAAAGTTGTGGAATAGTCACCTGTTTCAAAAGGTAAAAGAATATATAAAGGATCACCATAAAAAAGATGAATTAAATTTAGATATTGAATACCGCTATCGTTGGCAATCTAATGATGACAAAATAAACAAGAATTTGGATGGAGAAAATTACTTACACATAGCTGCAAGGGCAAAAAATAAAGATGCATTTCTTTTTATTACTAAACTTTGTGATTACAAACAGAGGAATATAATGCTTGGTCAAAACAATATGGTTCTAAATGGCAATACTCCGTTGCATGAAGCAGCAATAAGTGGCGTTTTATTTCATTTAATAAGGGAGTTGCTTCAAGACCTTGAAGAAATGCCTTCATCGCCTAAAGATCAAGAGAAATTGAAAAGTGTAGAAAAGTCAATTGAAGCAGAGATAAAAAATTTAAAACGTAGTAAAAGTAATATTAAGAAAATATTAAAGCGCGTAAACAAACATGGGTATACTCCTATTGCATCTCTAGGTAGTGCTGAGGCTAAAAAGGAAATTAAAGACTACTTAGAAATAAAAGATCCACTGATACCTAAATATAAATTTAATAAGATAGTACTTGTACTATTATCTTTAGTCACGGCTGCAGTATGGATTGCATCTTTATATTTGCTATATACTCACTCTGCTGGTTTTGCACTTAATGCTGTCGTGGCATCTCTTGGTAGCTGTAATTCTCTTTTATGGACTCAGCTATATAGTACGTATGATAAAGACTTTTCAAATAATACACTTTATGATCCAAATGTTGAACTAATTTGTGAACCTCAAGATCAAGCTATTATGCAAGGTTAAACTAGATGCTGTATAGTAAAATTTTAATAGCAAATAGAGGAGAAATAGCCTGTAGGATAATGAGAACAGCACGCAGGATGGGTATATCCTGTGTGTGTATATATTCAGATGCTGATATTAATTCTGTGCATGTTATGCAAGCAGATGAAGCAAAATATGTTGGTCCTTCTCCTTCGTCTCTAAGTTATTTAAATATTGATAAAATATGTAAAGTAGCTCTGGAAACCAATTCAGAGGCGGTCCATCCAGGTTATGGATTTTTAGCAGAAAATCCAGATTTTCCACGTGCCTTACAGAAACATAATATAGATTTTATTGGTCCAAGCGCAGAAACAATAGAAATAACGGCTAACAAGATTACAGCAAAGGAAGTTGCACAGAAAGCTGGAGTAAATATAGTACCTGGATACATCGGTAAAATAGATAATACAGATCACGCAGTAGAAATTGCAAAAAAAATAGGGTTTCCTGTAATGATAAAGGCTGCAGCAGGTGGAGGAGGTAAGGGAATGCGTATAGTGAGATCAGCAAACGAGGTTGAAGCGGCATTTGTATCCGCAACTAATGAAGCAACAAAGAGTTTTAAAGATGGCAGTATTTTTATAGAAAAATATATAGAATTTCCTAGACATATTGAAATACAGATCATAGCAGATAAATATGGAAACACAGTATGTCTAGGGGAACGCGAGTGTTCAATACAGCGTAATCATCAGAAGATAATTGAAGAAACACCAAGTCCATTTATCAATGAATCAGTAAGACAAGCAATGTATGCACAGTGTGTTGCATTAGCAAGGCAGGTTGGTTATTTTAACGCTGGTACAGTAGAATTTATTGTAGATCAAAATCATGAATTTTACTTTCTTGAAGTAAATACTAGATTACAGGTTGAGCATCCAGTAACAGAGTTTGTTACTGGAATAGATATGGTAGAGGAAATGATCAGGATTTCTTATGGTGAAAAATTAAGGTTCAGCCAAGATGGCATTAAATTAAAAGGATCTGCAATAGAAGCTAGAATCTGTGCTGAAGATCCATCAAAAAAGTTTTTCCCTTCTACTGGAAGAATTAGATATTATGATAAACCTGATGAAAATGAGTGCCTAAGAATAGATGATGGTGTTACTACAGGTTCTGAAATAAGTATGTTTTACGATTCAATGATTGCAAAAATAATAAGCCATGGACAAGATAGAATGGAGGCAATTTGTAAAATGCAGAAAGCATTATCTGAATATTACATTAGCGGAATAACAAATAATATAGAGTTTCTGGAATCAATTTTTTGTCATCCAACCTTTACTACAGGGAAACTTAATACTAGATTTATTTCAGATTTTTATCCTAATGGATTTCATGGTGACTTTGTGACGGAAGAATCAATTAAAATGTTTATTTTTGCTTCATTATATATTTATTTAGAAAATGAATATATATATAAAACTTTTATAGTTACAGTGAATAACAACAAATATTCTATCGATGTAGAATATGAAAACGATGTCTTAATATAGATAATCTTTAACATGTCACTGGAAATCAAATAGTTATAGATTGTTAAATATATTCATTAATGATAACGCATATATTACAGTTAAAGTTGATCAAAAAAATACCACATATTTTCTCACATATGCAGGGATGAAGAGTGAGTGTCAGGTATTTCACCCTCACGTAGCTGAGTTTAGTAAATTTATGCTCAACAATAGAGAGATTATAGAAATTCCTATCAACATTGTACCATCGCCAATCTCTGGTCTGCTAACCAAATTGTATGTAAATACAGGAGATCAGGTAGAAATAGGGCAGCCTTTGTTTATTATAGAAGCAATGAAGATGGAAAATACTATACATTCTGAAACACAAGCAGTAATAAAAAATGTGTTAATACAGGAAGGAAAAAGCGTACAGGCAGGTGATATAATACTGGGTTTATGAAAGTTATTCATTTCTTAATTCTTTAAAAAAATCTTTAAGCAGAAAAGAACATTTGCTTTCTAATATTCCACCATAAATTTCAGGTATAAAGGTTTTTATGTTACCTTGTGGGTTATATGCGCCAAAATATAGTCTCTTTATTTTCGCAAAAGCTATAGCTTGGGCACACATTGGACATGGTTCTAACGTTACGTACATCTCTGCATTATAACAGAGTTCTAATCCTTTCCTGATTGCTAGCATTTCTGCATGTGCTGTTGGATCACCAAGTGTAATGGTCATATTATACGTAGAAGCAATGATTTTGCCTGAAAGTACTATTACTGCTCCTACAGGCACTTCATTATTTTTATAAGCAATTTCTGCTTGTTTAATGGCTAGTTGCATGTAATGATAGTCAAACATTTATGTTATACGCTAAAGTTTCAGTATATTCTCTTGAATTGAGTATTATCATTATTATATTATAAAAATCTTTTTACATCTTTTCTTGGAAAATTCGGATTTTCATCAGAAAGCACTGTTCAATCAGGATAATTTAAACCTTGCTTGTAGGTAGTGAAAAATACATCTCAATTTTTGCCTTCTTCCTTACTACATGTTGCCGGTCTCTAACCATCCTCAATACATATCTTCGAGTTATTGAGGAAAGGGCTATAATTTGATCGCTGGAATATATAATTATGAACTCTAAAAATAAGGTTTGGAAAGAACTCTATTATTTCTTATTATGTGTAAACAAAAGGTCCTCAATTTTTGCCCTTAAGCTATCTATCATGCTAAAATTTTAAATCTTCCCAGTAGTTGTTGTGCACTACCATTACTTATTCTAGAGCCCTCCATGTGAGTGGTAGGATTGGAGCTTGCTGCTGTGTTAATTGTACACTTGTTGCAGGTACTTGTTGACTACCCGCTGCACCATTAGCAGGATTATTAGTAGGGGACACCCCACCAGAACGATACCATGCTATACCAGTAGCTATACCAGTAGCAATAGCAGCAATTGCAGTAAGAGCTACAGCAAAAATTCCATAACTTATACAAACATTCCCGTATGTAAAACATGTTTGATGAAACATCCCTGTAATTGCCAAGAGCGCTACAACACTTAAAGCAACACAAGTTAAACGTGTAGAAACCACTACTGAGCCTTGACACAACAACCATGACCACCTTTTACTATTATTATCAGATAGATTAATTAGTACATTACATGCTTTATCTAAAGTCCTGAAAATTTCGTTTATTTTATCTATTTCCTCTGTATTTGCATCCTGATATCTGCCCTGATATTTATCTGGGTGAAACCATAATGCGAGCATTTTACGAAGTAACTTCATTTCTACTTGATTTTTGTAACCGTAACATGCTAATCTTAGTGCTTTGAATGCAGCTATACCACTTACTAATGCAACTATATTACTTACTACTATATTACTTACTACAAAAACTCTTCTTGATCATTTATGAACAAGCATGCCTCTTCTATTGGGCTTAAATGAATAAATTGAACACATGCTTGCCTGATCTCTACATCACCACCCACATCTTCCTTTAATCCTAATACTTTACATGCTTCTTTACGTGCTCTATTACCAATATTATTGGGCTGAGATTTTCTATAATTTAATTTTACTTCACTTAACATGACTTTTAACCTCAACTTAAAAGTATATCTTTACCATAACATCACACAATTGTCAATACACTAACTAAACCTATCATTCTCCGATCTATATTTTAGTTTGAGCACAATATACGTCGACTGTCAACTCCATGTAGGTAATACCAAATATTTACTTTACAATAATGCTAGTCCTGAATACAATACCGCGTAAATTAGGCTTTAATATTTTTACGGGGTATATTATAATGACATATACAGATAAATTTAATATTCAGACTTTTCAAGATGCACTAAAAGCAAAAAACAAAGTGTTGTATTGTCAATTCATAGCAAATCAACTAGATATAAACTGTCCGTTTAAAACTAAGGAGAGTACATTGAGCTTAATATACACATTAATTTTAATTGGTTTTGATAAACCACTAAATCATTTGACACAAAATATTCATATCACTAATAATGATTGGCACTTTTTTCTATCCAGTGCTGTCTACAAACTTAGCAAACAATATACTGCGATTATACAACAAGGTTTTCAACAGAAGTACTGTAACGCTATTAAACGTTATTGTAACATAATTAAAATTTGCATGGAATACGTTGCAGAACCAAATAAACATATCCTCAAAACTCTTTCCTTCCATAGAAGTCATTTACAAACAATTTGCAACAATGTCAGTATATTATCTGATAACGATGTGTTAGAAACAATAAAATTTCTATTGGATAAAACTGATATTGTGGCAAAAACACAAACTATATAAAATGGAATATCCTGAATAAATAGTATTTTTCTCACATTCACTATTGTAGGGTTTAAATGTTTATTACTAGATTTTTCCGTGTCACTTGTAAATTAATTTTACCCTGCATGTTTTTAACAGGTTGTTTTGGTCTACAAAAACCTGCACCTGTGCTATTAAAAGGTGAAGAATTTTATGGTAAAAGGAGTTTAGAAAGTATACGAGAATATCGTTTAATTAAGGAGAATGTGAACAATCCTGTGATTAAAGTACATGATAAAGATAAGGAAAGTGACAATACAGCTAAATTCATAATGCCTATTAATGGTAATGTTGTACAATCTATAGATAAACTCTGTAAAGATGGTATAAAAATTGCTGCTCATGCAGGTACAAATGTAGTTGCTTCTGCATCTGGTAAAGTGATATATGTTGGTAGAGGGTTAAGGTGGTATGGTAATTTGGTCATTATAGAACATATAGATAATTATATGACTGTATATTCTTATTTAAAAAATATTTGTGTTGAAATTGGTGATCATGTACAACAAGGTCAAATTATAGGCTCAGCTGGAAAATCAAGTACACAAGATAAAAATCCACAGATGTGTTTTACAATACGCCATAATGGTGAGGCTGTTGACACATTATCATATATTTACTAGACTCAAGATAAATTCCACATTATATGCATTATAATTTCAAAGACATCGAAAAAATATATCAAAATAGATGGGATTTTTCTTCAAACGACAATGGTAACAAGTGTTATATCTTAGAAATGTTTCCATATCCGTCTGGCAATATTCATATGGGACATGTACGCAATTACACAATAGGTGATGTAATAGCACGTTATAAAAGAGCTTGCGGCTTTAATGTTTTACATCCCATAGGGTGGGATGCTTTCGGATTACCAGCTGAAAATGCTGCTATAGAAAATAAAATCAATCCTAAAACCTGGACTAAGCATAATATAGATAACATGCGTACACAACTGAAATCTCTAGGTCTTTCATATAATTGGGGTCGGGAACTTTCTACTTGTGATCCAGAGTATTATAAGCACGAACAGAAGTTTTTTTTAGATTTCCTTAAGCATGGTATTGCATATAGAAAGGAATCGTGGGTTAATTGGGATCCAGTAGATCAAACTGTGCTTGCAAATGAACAAGTTATTGATGGGAAGGGCTGGAGATCTGGTGCAGCAGTTGAAAAGCGTAAGTTATCACAATGGTTTCTTAAAATTACTGATTTTGCTGATGATTTGATTCAATGTCTAGGAAATCTAAAAAATTGGCCTGATAAAGTCAAAACAATGCAAGAGCACTGGATAGGAAAATCTGAAGGAGTCACAATAGAGTTTAAAATAGTTAATTCAGAAAAAAAACTAAAGGTTTTTACGACTTGTCCACATACTTTATTTGGTGCTTCATTTTGTGCAGTTTCACTTGCACATCCAATAGTACAAGATATGAATCTGAATGTTGATGCCATTAAAATGAATGAGGAGAGTGGTAATGAAAAAATAGGAATCTATACTAGTTTAAATGTTCAACATCCATTTCTTGATAAAGAACTACCAATTTATGCAGCAAATTTTATATTAATGGAATACGGAGAAGGGGCTATTTTTGGATGTCCTGCACATGATCAACGTGATCTTGAATTTGCGCAAAAATATAATCTACCAATTATTCAAGTAATTTCCTCAAATGAAGAATATATGTGCAATTCAGAATTTCTGGATGGTTTGACCATTCAAGAAGCAAAAAATGTGGTACTTAAAAAGCTTGAGGAGCAAGGTATTGGTAAGAAAACAGTGCATTACCGGTTACATGATTGGGGAATTTCAAGACAGCGTTATTGGGGATGTCCTATACCTATAATATATTGCAATAAATGTGGTATTGTTTCAGTACCAGAAGAAGATCTACCAGTAGTACTCCCAATAGATGTAAATTTTTCTAGTGGTGGAAACCCGCTTGATAAACATCCAACTTGGAAATTTGTAAATTGTCCGCAATGTGGACAGTCAGCAACACGTGAAACAGATACGTTTGATACATTTTTTGAATCTTCATGGTATTTTATTGCATTTTGTAGTAAAAATAAGTCATTAGATAAAAGCGCATGTGACAAATTTATTCCTATAGATTATTATATAGGCGGGGTAGAACATGCAATTTTGCACTTGCTTTATTCGCGTTTTTTCTGTCGAGCACTTACCAGGTGTGGTTATTTTGATATAAAAGAGCCTTTTTCTACATTAATTACTCAAGGTATGGTATGCCATGTAACTTATAAAGATCAAAATGAAAAATGGCTATTTCCTGAAGAAGCTAAAAAATTGATGGCACAAGGTATAATGGTAGAGGTAGGTAAGATAGAAAAAATGAGTAAGTCAAAAAAAAATGTAATTGACCCAAGCATTGTTATAGATAAATATGGAGTTGATACTTTACGTTTGTTTATATTATCAGACAATCCTCCTGAAAAAGATATGGTATGGTCTGATGATGGAGTGAAAGGATGTGCACGCTATATAAATAGGCTATTGCGTGTCATTATAGAGCATAAACCCATAGCTGTGAATAATGGTGTTGCGGGTAATAATCAGCATAGAGAAAAAATACATAAGCTTTTACATCACTTAACAAATGATATAGAAAATTTTCGGATAAATTGTGCAGTAGCAAAATTTCGTGAAATGACCAACATAATAACAGAAATGATAGACAAATCAGTTATTGATGAAGCTATATTTATATTGCTTAGAGTAATAGAGCCATTCATGCCACATCTAGCTGAATATTTATGGCAAGAGGTTGGTGGAAATGGAATGTTATATTTACAGCCTTGGCCGAAAGCTGATTTAGCATTAATTAGTGATAGCACTGTAACTGTAGCTATACAAATTAATGGTAAGTTACGTTCTACTATTAATGTTGCTGTAGATTTGCCAATTGAAGAATTAAAGAAGACTGCTGTAGATGCTGTTGCTAAAAAAATTAGCAACAGTAAAATTCACGCTGTGCATGCAGTACCTAATAGGATAGTAAATATAATAATCATAGATTAACTGACTTTCAAAAGACCTATAGCCTTAGCAATAATGTTATAGATCACCGATAACTTTTGGTACTACAAAATATCCATGTTCAGATCTTGTATTAGACAATACTTCTTGCTTAATATTTTGTGAACTTACTATATCATCACGTACATGAACATCTTTGTCAATACTACCATAACGTACGGGAGAAACTCCTGTAGTGTTAACTTTTGACAAAATATCGTGTATCCAATCCAACATAGTTAGCTCTTTAGAAAAGTACTGAATTTCATCTTCTGATAACTTGATTCTCACAAGCTGTGCGATTTTAAGCACTTCTTCTTGGGTAATTGTAACTTTTCTTTTATTAACGAATTCTATCAATGAAGTAATGATATCTTCTGTTGATTTAGTGGACATTACTGCTTCTCCTATTCTTCAATATAAAATTAGTCAAAACTTCAGATACTGACATAACCTCTATCTTATCAACTCTACTTAACTTATGAGAAATAGTATCTGTAATAATTAATTTGTCTAGACTAGATAAATTAATTTTTTCAATAGCATTGCCTGACAACACACCATGAACTATACATGCAGTTACAGATTTTGCTCCACGGTTTTTCAATTCAAATGCTGCATTACATAATGTACCGCCTGAATCAATTATATCGTCAACAATAACACAATTTTTGCCTCTTACTTCACCTATTACATTCATCACTTGTGAAATACCACTGCTTTCTCTGTATTTATCTATTACGATAATTTTGTTACTAAGTGTTTGTATTCTATGTTTTTCTTCTAAAATTTTTGCAAAAGCACGTGCCCTTTTTATTGCGCCAACATCTGGTGCAACAATTGCTAAGCTTTCTAGTTGTACAAAATCAGCAAACATTTCAAGACAGTTTAAGTTAGTAACTGGTATCTTAAAAAAGCCTTCACTCTGACATGAGTGAAGTTCAACTATTGCAACTCTCTCTACACCTGCAACTTCTATTAAATTTGCGATTAATTGAGCACTGAGTGCAGATTGCATATTATCATTTTTAATTATCCTATCTTGACGACTATACCCACAATAAGGAATTATAGCTGTTATTCTATCTACTCCTATTCGCTTAATTGCATCTATTATAAGTAAAAGCTCTATCATGCTATCATTTACAGGTGGAGAAGTGGAATGTATTACATATACTTCTTCACTGGATAGATTGTGTNNNANTTCAACATTTATTTCACCATCAGCAAACCTTGATATTCTTATAGTGGATGGCCGTATATTAAAATTACAAGCTATAGACTTCCCTAAACTTTGACTTGTACTTCCTATTATCATCTTCATAATGTAAACTATATATCAGAAAATTTAAAGTGTAAATTTCTTGAATTGTTTTTATAATTTTTTTTATATATTCTATTAAAGTTAAATGCATATAACTATGACACAGACAGATTGGGAAGCAATAATTGGGCTTGAAGTACATGCTCAAATTTCCTCTAGAACAAAGTTATTTTCTGGTGCATCAACTGAATTCGGTGCAGAGCATAATACTCAAGTTTCTTTAGTAGATACAGCTATGCCTGGTACATTGCCAGTACTCAATTACTATTGTGTCGAACAAGCAATACGTACAGGGTTAGCATTATCTGGAGAGATTAACAACTGTTCTTATTTTGATAGAAAAAATTATTTTTATCCTGATTCACCACAAGGCTATCAAATCACACAGTTCTTTGAACCGATAGTAAAAAACTGCAAACTGTTTATCAATAACGGTACACGTGAGATTAGGATTGCTAAAATACATCTAGAACAAGATTCCGGCAAAAGCATTCATAGTGAAAATAAAACATATATAGATTTAAATCGTGCTGGTATTGCATTGATGGAAATTGTTTCGCAGCCAGATCTCAGATCATCCAAGGAAGTGGCGGAATTCATGAAAAAATTGAGACAAATATTACGTTACGTTGGTTCGTGTGATGGTGATATGGAAAAAGGGTCACTACGTTGTGATGCAAATGTCTCTGTATGTAGAAGAGGTAGTAAAGAATTTGGCACTCGTTGTGAGATTAAAAATCTCAATTCAGTTCGTTATATGGTACAGGCTGTAGATTATGAAATAAATAGACAAATAGAAATTTTAGAAAATGGAGAGGAATTAAATCAAGATACGTTATTGTTTGACGTTTCTTCAGGTAAGACAAAAGTCATGCGCAATAAAGAAGATGCAAGTGATTATAGATATTTTCCAGAACCAGATTTACTGCCAGTTATGATTACCCAAGATAAAATTGATCTCATCGCATTATCTTTACCTGAACTTCCAGACCAGAAAAAATTACGTTATATTGAAGAATTAGGTATCAATGAATACGACGCTGATGTTATTACTTCAGATAAAATAACAGCTGATTATTTTGAAGAATTAATACAAAAACATCATCCCAAAATTGCTGTAACATGGCTCACTGTCGAGCTCTTTGGACGCTTAAATAAAGCAGGTATAGATATTACTAGTTCTCCTATTAAAGCACATGCTTTATCTGAACTTTTGGATTTTATTATTGATGACACAATCTCTGCTAAACTTGGGAAACAAGTTTTTGATACTATGTTTGAAACTGGTAAATCTGCTGCTGAAATTATAGATGAACAAAGTTTAAAGCAGATAACAGATGAAAAGCAAATATCAGTAATAATAGATCAAGTTATGGATAGTAATCAAGATAAAGTTAATGAATATAAGAATGGTAAAACAAAATTATATGGGTTTTTTATCGGTGAAATTATGAAACTCACTAAAGGTCAAGCCAACCCTAATACAGTAAATTCAGTTTTAAGTAAAAAGTTAAGTAAATAATGATAGTAGGGGTTGCTACTCTAGACTTAGAAGTAACAATAGAGAGAGTAATGACATTAAAATTTTTCTTATTTTACCAGAAAATCATTTTTTACCAGAAAATCATTAATTCAAACATTTTGCAAAAGGTCTATTGAATAATAACAGCAAATTGACAAATGATATCTTTTAATTACCACTTGATCCAAAACCATCTGCATTGCGGTTTGTTGTACTGATAGTAAACTGCTCTGAGGGATTCCAATCTATTTTAGTAACAGAAGTAATCACTATCTGTGCAATTCTATCTTTTCTTTTTATTTTATACTGTTGATCACTTAAATTAATCAGGCAAACTTTAATTTCACCTCTATAATCAGAATCTATAGTACCAGGAGAATTAAGAACTGTAATGCCATGATTTATAGCCATACCAGAACGTGGTCTGATTTGTCCTTCAAATCCATTAGGTATTGCAATCATAATCCCAGATGGCACCAACAGCCTTGTAAGCGGTTCTAAAATCAGATCATTTTCTATTGCAGCATACAAGTCCATGCCAGCACTTTGTGCAGTTGCATAACGTGGTAATGGAAGATCTTGACCATGTGGTAGTTGTTTGATTTCTATTTTTATTGCTTCTTGCATTTGGCTGAAATATATCTATATGCAAATGATATATGAAATAAGCTGATTGTCAAAATATTGATTTGTATTTTCCATAATAGTTATTATGTAATTATTTGATGTATCCTTATGCTCTGTTTATCAGAAGCTAAGTATTCGCAGAAGCTCTCTTAATCAACTTTAAAAAACCCTTGATCGATTTGTAGCAAAGAAGTTTTAAGCTGTTCTATTAGTTTCACACTATCTGGCTCAACACTATTGCTATTTTGTAAACTGTATGCTATTGATGCATTTGGTAATTTACGTTTCTGGAGTTGTGTGTTAGTAGCGTAATATATACGCTCTATTACATGGTGTGTATCACAGTCTAGCAATATAAAAAGAATTTTATTCTCACAAGTATATCCAATTAAATCATCAGCACGGCAATTCTTGTAAAAATGCTCTATTATTACTTTTAATGTCTCAATTGTTAATGTACTGTTTGCTTCTTCTAACCCAATCATTCCTATTATAAGATTCATTTGATGCTTTAAAGCAAAGTTGAGTACTATTTGTAATTCTAACACTGTAGAATCATGATTTAATATACCAAATAAGTTATGATTTTTGTGTCTTGTGCCTTTTAAATATTCAGTTCTAAATACTCTTAATTTGTGAGACATACTAATGTCTCGTATAAGTAGTTCATAATTTATTTTATTTGGAGTAAGTTGTAGTGTACGAAAAACTTTTATTTTTGCATAAAAGGATTTCCCTGTGCTATCAATCAAAGAAAAATTGATTATTCTTGATAATACATCAAGTAAATCGTGACCACTCTCGGTGTATTCTAAATTATGTTTAATATGATCAACTACCAGTGTGCTTAAAATGTTAGTTAATGGTTTATTGAGTAATGCCTCTTTCTTATATTTTAAAAGTCTTTCTGCAGCTGAATTTAAAGCTGAAATTAATATAGTGTTGTGCTCATTATCTTGACAAACAGAAACTACAGCATCATTTTTTCTGTTTGCAGTTAAAAAATCACCCATATGCTTATTACGAAATTACTCGTAATACATTATCTAAATTATATTAAAATTTAATTACTTATACTTAATAAAGCATTTGGTTCAAGCTATTGTTCCAAGCTTAGTGTGATTATTGAAATATTCTCTTTATCAAAATCTGCCATATTAACAGGTATATTATTAGTCACAGTTAAAATATCAGGTGAAGAAATTATCGTTCTATTATTTCCCATCTTCATTCCTATAACTCCAAGTTCTATTGCAAGCGGTACTTGTTTGTCACCGACTGTAAACTCAAGAATTTTATTTTCTACTTGTAATTTACCGTTATGTTTTTTTATATTATATTTTATAACAACATGATCACCGCATTTAACTGATTTACCAGTTCTATTAATCAAATTATCAAAAATCATAATTGCATCAGATGGATAAACATTGTGTACTTTAATAAGTTTTACGTAATAAGAATTATTGCTTGCTAATATCATACGTTCTCCCCCTTCCCTCATCCCTATTACGCCTAAACTCAGCTCTTTTAATCTCTCTTTTCCTATTTCAAGTGTAATATCTTCAATAAAAAAAGGTGAAAAATGAGTATTAGATACTTTATGTACCTGCAAAGAGACTTTTTGACCACAAAAAGCTTCGTTACCATTGCCGTGATTTATATCTTGAAAATTTAGTAATTCTTGTGCCATTGCTTCTTTCTGTGCATTTAAATAATCAGCAAGTCCATTTTTTTCTATATAACGATCAAATACTGACTCAATTATAGGCCTAACAAGATAGCATGCTATAGTTTGTACTAATCCATCATGTGTTACGTTTACCTCATACAGTGAATTTTCTTTTTTTTTAGGACTTACATTTACTATCAGTAAAATACAAGCAGCCGTTAAAGAAAAAATTACTATTACAGGAATCAAGTATTGTAATATAAATTTTTTAATCATTGTTTTTTAACCAGTTTAATATGCCATACAACTGATCAGCACCATCTAAAAATATACTTAAATTGTGTGAAGCTTCGTCAAATAACGCCTCTATATAATGTTTTACTTTAAGTTTATCTAAAGCATCGGTATTGTCCTGTTTACAATCTTTTATATCATCTTTAATCTGAAAAATACGCCCTAGAGTTATTCCATAATCACATAATGCTTTGCGCTGCTCATCTGTCGCAGAACCAACTACTGCACCTATTTCACATGAAACAGCAAATAACTTAGCAGTTTTTAATAGATTAATATTCTGCATTTGATAAAAATCAGTATTTTTACTTCTATCTTTACTTTCAATATCCAAAACTTGTCCTTTTACCATACCATTATGTCCTATTGCTTGAGAAAGTATTCTTATAATTTCGCAACACTTACCATTATTTAACGAAGATAATATTTCAAATGCAAGAGTTAGTAATGCATCACCTACCAACACCGCTGTTGCCTCATCAAATTTTTTATGGCAACTTTGTTGGCCTCTACGACTATCACTATTATCCATACAAGGCAAGTCATCATGTATAAGAGAATAAGTGTGCACAAATTCAATTGCTACAGCAACTGGCAAGACCCTTTTAATGTCGATGCCAAAGATTGATGATGACGCTATAACCAAAAATGAACGTATATATTTTGCTGGAGCAAATAGTGTATAGCGCATAGCCGATACAAGTCTATCCTGATTATCTTTTGGTAAAAATTTTTCTATTTCTGAAATAATCATCTGTCTTACCGTTTCATTTAACATAGAAAATATATTTGCAAACACAAAAATTTCTTGTAGCATTAAATTATAAGTTATCTTTGTTAAATAATGAATATTAAATTTTCTGACGATGATGTTGAATCCTTTAACGATAATGTAGAAAGTAAAGTAAAAAAAATTATTTTAAAGTATGTTACTACAAATATAGAAAAGTTTAATGGTTCTTCAAATTTATCAACTGACCACAAAATAGATAGCTTGGATGCAGTTGAAATTATTATGAATGTAGAAGAAGAATTTGGAATAGAGATACCAGATGAAGACGCACAAAATATGAACACCATGGATAATATAGTTGGATATGTCAGAAAAAAACTTAATACTAAATGCACAGAAGAATAGTTATTACTGGTATTGGATTAATTACTCCTCTTGCAACAGATATTAATGCTACATGGTCAAAGTTAGTTGATGGTCACTCTGGAATAAGTGCAATTACTCAAGAAAGATTTGATACTTCTGATCTTGCTTGTAGAATTGCAGGGCAAGTACAATTAAATGATGTCTATAAACATGATATCTCTGAAAAAGATTTCAAAAGAGCAGATCGTTTTATTCACTATGGTATTGCAGCAGCAACACAGGCTATAGAAGACTCATTAATTTTAGAGGTCTTAACTGATAAGACACGTGTAGGAGTAGTCATTGGTTCTGGTATAGGTGGATTGCCTACCATTCAAGAAAACNCACATTTCAATTAAGTATGGGTTTACCGGTCCTAATGATTCTGCAGTAACAGCATGTGCAACTGGTGCACATGCAATAATTAACTCTGCAAGAATAATAAAACTTGGAGAGGCAGATATCATGATTGCAGGTGGAGCCGAGGGTGCATTATGTAGAATTGGTCTTGCTGGTTTTGTAGCTATGAAAGCATTATCAACCAAATTTAATGATAGACCAAATGAAGCTTCTCGGCCATGGGACAAAGAACGTGATGGATTTGNCATGGGTGAAGGTGCAGGTGTTTTAATATTAGAAGAATATGAACATGCAAAAAATAGAGATGCGAAAATATATGCTGAGCTTGTAGGATATGGGTTAACAGGAGATGCATACCACATTGCTGCTCCACATCCAGAAGGAAAAGGAGCATTTGATGCGATGCAGGCTGCTTTAACAAGTGCACAAATTACTTGTGAGGAAGTAGGATATATAAATGCTCATGGTACATCTACACCACTTGGAGATCAAGCAGAAGTAGTAGCAATTAAAAAGCTGTTTGGAGAATATGCAAAAAAGATACCAGTTTCTTCAACTAAATCATCAATTGGCCATTTACTCGGTGCTGCGGGCAGTGTGGAAGCAATATTTAGTATTCTTACATTAAACCATGGAATTATCCCACCAACTTTAAATCTACATAACCCTTCAGAAAATTGCGACTTAAATTTTGTGCCATTAAAAGCACAAGAACACACAGTTCAGTATGTATTATCCAATTCATTTGGTTTTGGAGGAACGAATGCATCACTCATTTTTGGTAAATTAAATTAAAAAAACATTTTTAAATATTGCCTAGGCAGTTGGCAGACACGTGCTAGAAAAGGACGAATGGAGATTTTGCACCAGAGTTTTTGGCAAACCTGGCAATTTTCTTCTGACTTATAAAACGCTGCATTATCCAAAATTAGACCTTTTGCGAAACAGAAAATTATTGCAAAAGAGTAAAAAATGTCTCTTTTTGATAAAATTTTTCTTGTTTTATAGCCCTTTCCTCGATAGTCCGAAAATGTGTATTAGGAGGGTTAGATGCTAGCAGCATGTAGTAAGGAAAAAGGCAATGTAAGCTTTATATGAAGGAAAAAGTAGAGAGATGGTAACACAGAAGTTTAAAATAGGAAAAACTACTTTTTGATCTATTCGAACTATTATGAAATACGCTATAAAGGCTATCCAACTCAATAGTTTTTGGATCCC
>NZ_MJMG01000009.1:0-16394 GCF_001752665.1 Wolbachia pipientis
CTGCATAATTGATGCACAAAGTGTCAAAAACAGAGATACTGCTAAAGAGAAAGGGTATAAAAAGGTAAAGCACCATATTGCAGTAGATACGCAACGCATGCAATTTACGTGACAACAGACTGATCGGAGCGGTGCTATAGAAATGATGCAAGAGAAAACCTTTTGGAGATTAGTAGTTGATTCATGGAGAGAATTTTGCACAACTAAGATAAAAAATTATGAACAGGTTCTCAGTCCTCGTTTATTTAGTTTGTTTTTATTAGGGTCTCGATACGCTTCCATTCTTCATCGCTTAGATCATCTGAATAAGCTTTTCTTTTCTCTTGCATTTTTTCTCATACAAAATTAATCAAACCTGTATTTTGCTTAGTCTGACTTTCAAGACACCCTATAATGATATTCAACACACAAAGCAAAAGTTGCTAATGCTAATGTAATGCATTGATATTAGATTAGAAAGGAGATAACATACTAATTATGAAACAGTCTATATTACCATCAAATACAGAGTTTATATTACCTACTTCATATCCAGTTCTAAGATCTTTAACCATTTGATATGGGTGCATAATATATGATCTAATCTGATTGCCCCATCCTATATTACATTTTTTACCGTATTCTTCAGCCATTTTTTGCTCCTTCTTTTCTAATTCAATCTGATATAAGCGGCCTTTCAATAGTTTAAATGCTTCATCCTTATTTTTATGTTGAGAACGACTATTTTGACATTGCACTACAATACCTGTAGGCATGTGCGTTATACGTACTGCACTTTCAGTCTTATTAACATGCTGTCCTCCTGCGCCAGAGGCACGGTAAGTATCGATTTTTAGATCTTTTTCATCTATAATAATACAAATTGAATCCTTAATAACTGGAGTAACTCCTACGCTTGCAAAGCTAGTATGACGTTTACCATTTGAATCAAATGGTGAAATTCTTACAAGTCTATGTATACCACTTTCACTTTTTGCCCATCCATAAGCTTTTTCACCTATAATTTTTAGCGTTGTAGATTTAATACCAACCGATTCACCATCCAGTTTTTCTATTATTTCTACTTTGAAATTATGATAAATCTCTGCCCACCTTATATATAGACGCATGAGCATTGCTGCCCAATCATTACTTTCAGTACCACCAGCACCTGAATGAATTTCTATGAAACAGTCATTATTATCCACTTCACCGTTGAACAAAGATTCGGTTTTTTGATACTGAATTTGCTTTTCCAGCTTAATTAATTCTTCTTCAATTGCAGAAAACAGCTGTTGATCATTTTCATCAATAGCACACCTCATAAGGTCAATACTACTGCTATAATCGCTTTCTAGCTTGCAAAACGACTCTATACTATCTTTAATATTCGCACGTTCACGTAATATCTCTTGCGCCCTCTTATTATCTTGCCATAGATTATCATCTGCAGACTGAGCTTCTAGCTCTTCAAGACGCAATTTTAATTTATCTATGTCAAAGGCACCTCCTAATAAGAGAAACACTCTCGTTTAAATTTTGAAAGTATTCAAAAATTTCTGAATCAGTTTTCATTAAGCTTTAGATTTTAACACATTTATTATTAATAATAATAACAATAAACAAAATAAAAATTTAACCATATAGTAGTTAATTTGAAATAATCCTATTATACTCTAATAATAAAGGAAATCAAGTTTAAGGTGTAATTATGGAAGATTCTCACTATGGTTTAGATCAAGCGATCATTAATGAACTGAAAGAGTTAATTGATGATCATAAATTAAGTGATGTTCATGATATCATAAAAAAAATAGATAGTGTTCAATTAGCATATTTTTTATCAACCGCAATTAATGACCATAGGGAAAAGCTGATTAATATTCTTGATCAAGATTCGTTAAGAAATGCACTAGTACATGTAGTGCCAGATTTGTGTGTAGAAATTATAGAAACGCTAGGTATACAAAGTGCAGCAGAATTATTATCTGGCTTAAATGCAGAAGATATAGTTGCTATAATGAAAGATCTAGATAAAAAATCTATAGAAAACATACTTTACTATTTACCTGATAAAATAAAAGAATCAGTTCAAGAGTTACTGTCATATCCAGAAGAAAGCGCTGGGAGGCTCATACATAAAAATATGGTTATTGCTCCATATTACTGGACGATCAATCAATTAACTGAATATCTGCGTAATCATAAGAAAAAAATACCAGAAAGTTTTTATCAAATCTTTATTATTAACTCAAGGTTAGAGCCAATTGGTAGTGTTGACCTAAGTAAGATTATATCTAGCTCAGGAGACACTATAATACAAGATATCATGAGTTATGATATCAAAATCATTAAAACTGGTGTGGATCAAGAAGAAGTTGCAAGGTTATTCCAGGATTACTCTCTTGTCTCTGCTCCAGTAGTAAACAAACGTGGCAAAATTATTGGAGTGATTTTGATTGAGGATGTCATTAAAGTAGTACAACAAGAAACAGAAGAAGATGCATTAAAAATCGGTGGTGTACTATCTCAGACAGATATTAACGCTTCTGTGTCTAAGACCATAATGACAAGACTGCCATGGTTATTATTTAACCTTTTAGCTGCAACTTTATGCTCAATAGTAATAGGATTTTTCGAACATACAATAGAGAGTTTTATAATATTACCTATAATAATGCCTATTATCGCTTCAATGAGTGGAAATTCAGGATCTCAAACAGTGACTTTAACGATTAGAGCACTTGCAACAAAACGTTTAACTGAACAAAACACAAAGAGGATATTAGTAAAGGAATTTTTCATTGGTTTGATCAATGGAGTTATTTTATCTGCTATTTCACTAATAGTAATATCTTTAAGGTTTCATGACTTTAAAACGGAAATAATTTTCGCAGTTTCAATGATTACGATGTCAGTGATTGCGACATTTACAGGAGCTTTTATTCCTATAATATTAAACCGTTTAAAATCTGACCCTGCAATCTCCTCTTCTATTCTCACATCAGCCACAACTGATATTCTCTCAGCATTGATATTTTTTGGACTAGCCACAATAGTTTTGCTGAATAATTATTATTGACACTTAAATAGTTATTGAAGTACACTACAGCTTTATTGACTATAAGGAGACCTAAAATGAAAGGCGTTGCTATATCACATCATGATAATATAGATAATGGTAAGATTATGGATAAGTCGCTAGGCATATACTACAAAATGGGCATTACTGTGTCACATCATAACAATAGGAATGAAATTAGCAGTGAAGAGTTCAAAAAATATAAAGAACTGGGTCTGCCAGTTGTAGAATATAATAATAAAAATTTTCTCTATAATACCATTAACTGGAAAGAATTATTACAAGAACATCCAGAATACAAATTCTTTTCCATAAAATTAGGTGAAGGGAGCAACATGCAAGATTCAAAATGTACAGAAAACTTTAAAGCAATAGAAGACGCAAAAGCAGAAATAGGTAGCGATATTGAAATTAATCTATTTTATGTGCCTACAATGAAATCTAGCACTCAAATGCAGCTTAATAATATTTATAACACTACTTCTTTAATTAAGTTTAATAAAGAGGCTAATAAATTATTTATTTGTGCTACAACAAATCCTGACCTCAAGGGAAAAGAATACTCTAATATTAACAGGGCTAAAATGTTACATAATCTATTAACTCAATTAAAGAACGAGGAATATAATGTTGTTATACACGTTAGAATTGAGAATTTAGCTCAAGGCAATGATTGGGATAAGTATTATGGTCAAGATGAATTAGATTTTTCTGAATTTCCTCTGTCTATTTCACGTGAAGAAGGCAGAACAGTTTCTACACCTGACATTGAGGCCTTAACACCTCAGCATTGGGCAAGTAAAGGAAAACAGCCTGTTTATGTGGAACATGATACTTGGGAAAGAAATAATCAAGTAATACAACAATATTTTCTGCCTACAAAGCTTTTAGAAGAAGTGGGAGTTCGTTCGGCAGCATCTAACATTCAAAGTAAAGGAGGACAAGATATATGAAACGTGGTATTACTACATCTCATCATGATGAGGGGGGTTATAATGTCAACACAAAGACTTGCGATAAGGGTACGCATATTGATATAGATAAGGTCCGTCATAAAGTTGAGCAAGGAGAAATAGATTATTGGTTTACTAAAATCACTGAAGGACAAAGCTGGCAAGATACAAAATTTAGGGAGATTTTCCCTAAAATTAAAGCAATCAATGGCATTGAGGCAGGTGTTTTTCATGTATTTAGAATGACCTCTACACCAGAGGAGCAATTTCAAAATATAACGTCACAACTGAGTTTAATTGATTTTAAACCTGATGTTGATAAATTAATCATTTGTACTACTACAGTTTCAATAGAGAAAGATAAAAAACCTAATGGTCAAGAATATACTCAGCAGGAGAGATCTGATAGTTTACGTTCTTTGCTTGGGCAACTAAAATTAAGTGGATACAACCTCGTTCTGCATGTTTTAAAAACAGAAGAGTGGAATATGTATTATACACATGATGCTGATCTTGCGCAATATCCTCTATGTCTTCCTTATATAGACAAGATGGCGCTACAAATTCCTCATGGATGGGAAAAATGCGACTACTGGAATATGGATAAGCAGAGTGTTATTAATCGTCCATTAACTGAAATGAAATGGCCAGTACTAGAACATGTATATAATTATGTGCATAATCAATGTAGTATACAATAATATTCTACTATAGTAAGTGATTTTTAATATATTGATAATATAATCAATGTTTTATGATAGGAGTATAATATGAGAAAAGGAATTGATGTATCTCACTGGAATGGAAATATTAATTGGGGAAAAGTTGCTGCTAAAGATGTTGATTTTGCGTTTGCTAAGTCAACCGAAGGTCAAGCTGTTCGGGACAATACATTTCAAGAAAACTTTAAAGGAATGAAGGATAACGATATTAAAGCTGGTGCATACCATGTATTCAGGATGACCTCCTCACCTGAAGATCAAGCTGATAACATAAATCATGTCTTATCTCAAGCAAATTTTGATAAGCAAAATGATAAATTGGCTATAAGTGCTACTACTGGAATATGTGCGAAGCCAGGGGACACAAAATGTGATGACCCTAGTCAACATACTAATCAAGAAAGAGCTAATAATTTATATGAATTATTAACAAAACTAGAAGGAGATGGATATCACCCAATGATATATGCATCTCCAAAAACTTGGAATGACTATTTTTATACTCAGCATGGCCATGACTTTTCTGAATACCCTTTATGGGTTGCTCATTGGGGTGTGCCTACTCCTACAATACCTCATGATTGGGCAAACGCAGGTAAGAATTATACTGTTTGGAATTATACTGATAATGGTGTAGTTGATGGCATTGAAGGTAAAGTATGTGAAGATATTTGGGCTCCTGCAACTACAGCATAGGGTCCAAAAGACACTAATGTATATTTATACATTAGTGTCTTTTGGTTATAATATGCTTCTTCTAAAGTTGTTATATTTTTCTACCGTAGTAGATTGTAGTGGAACTGAGTGGGAAAGGTCTTTTCTGATGTTTAATGGTCTATCTCCTTTACCAAGTTGATTTAGCTCTATATTACTAATTTTATCTACTATATCCTTTTCTTCTATTAAAAGAGTCAAGCTATTTCCACTCACGCTATAGTTGTCAATATTATCTAGACTTTTCTTACTGACATGACAACTTCTTGATATATCATACCTAGCTATAGCGTTGATTAGTTTTTTATTATGATATACTGGTTCTAAAAAACTTTCATCGTGATGTTTTGCTTGATTTATGGCTTGTTTTATAATTGATTCTACTTTATGTAAAAGTTCTTTATATAGCTTATTGTCAAGCAGTCTATCGCTTAATGTCTTCTTAATATATTTTTCTAAGTAGTTTTGTAATGTATTACGTGTTGTACTCATGATACACCTCCTCTAAGACACACTGAAATATTTTACACATTGAAAGGTTAATGTTAAGTTAATTAAATATGCATAGATAGAAAAAACAGTTTGGCAAAAAATAATGATATTACTAAAGGTACGTAAAATAATCCTACTGTTACACTGATAAAAAGCAATAGCGCAACTCTATCAGGCTTATAGTTTAAAATGTTAGCAAGTATTATACTAGATCCAGAAACTGGAATAATTGCCAATAGTATGAGCGCCTTATATATCTTCTCATCATATATTTTAATTATATACTTATCCAGTAATACAATACTTAAAACAAATAATGGCCACAATATATATTTCACCATTATCGTGGTAAATGCAATTTTCCAATCTATTTTAAAATTTGTAATTTGTGCAATACATATTCCCAATAACATCATTCCTAGTGTAACAAACGTGCCCCTAATACTTACCATGCAATCTGACAAAAAATGTGGTATATGTACATCAAATATGCTCAAAATAAAGCCCAATAACATTGCATAAGAAGAAGGTATCTTAAACAACTTAAATAAACATTCCTTTTTGGTATATATGCCATTTGCAGCTATATAAAACCCTAAACTATTTTCAAAAAGAAGCATTCCTATATAACATACTATATATGCAGATATAGTATGTTCATCAAATTGTAGGGCCACAGCTATTGGTAGACCAAAATAACCCATACTCGTGCTACCAGAACTAAACGCTAGTATATTCTTAGTATTGTCCTTAAATACAAAAGATGAAATATAGTATACCATTAAAGACATTACACTGCCTATACATAAAATTAAAATTGGTAGAAAAGCAACTTGCAGACTTACGTCTATTCTAGATACTCCATATAATACTACTAACGGGTTGATTATATAAAAAAGTATTTCAGATATAGTATTTTTATCAATTTTAAGACATTTTCCTGACAAATAACCAATAAATATTATCATATAAATAGGTAATATCTTCAGAAAAAGCGTGAAAAATAAAGAAGCTTGGAACATACTAGATAATTATTACTAAATAAGATTAGATCGTAAGATTTGAGAAAAGTAAATAAAATTTGGATGAAATTAAATGTAAGCACTAACTGCTCAAATTAAATTTTGGTTTTATCATTTTTTGATTTCAAAAACACGTTTGAACACAAATAAAAACTTAGAAAAAGATATCTTATCTACTTAATAAACATGGTGGGACTAGTGCGATTCGAACGCACGACCTTCGGATTAGGAATCCAACGCTCTATCCTACTGAGCTATAGTCCCATTAAAAAAACTTCTATATTTTACTAATATAATGCTATTATAATGAAATCATTGAAATTAATAAACGATGCTGATTAATAATGTAAATTACCACTATGGTAGTAACGACAGCTTTGCTTTACGTAATATAAATATTAGAGTACAAAAAGGCAGTGTGGTCTGTTTGTTTGGACATTCTGGTTGTGGTAAATCAACTATCTTAAAGCTAGTTACAGGAATAGAAAATCCACAATGTGGTTCTATCACCATTGATAGCAAACTAGTTGCAGGTAATAATCAATGTGTTGCCATAGAAAATAGAAATGTTGGACTAATTTTTCAGCATCCAGCATTGTTTCCTCATAAAACAGTAGTAGAAAATATAACTTTTGCCATCAAAAATTTTAATAAAAAAGAAAAATACAGCATTGCTTTAGAAATACTAGAATTATTAAATATAAAACAATATGAAAATGTGTACCCTAAAGCCCTATCTGGAGGACAACAGCAGTTAGTAACAATAGCGAGAGTAATAGCACAAAACCCTGATGTGGCATTGCTTGATGAACCATTTGCCAGTTTAGACATACTACTTAAGTACCAAACCAGACAGTATATACTATCACTTTTTAGAAGAAGAAACATTCCTGTATTAATGGTCACACATGACCCGCAAGAAGCATTAGAAATTTCGGACTTCATTTATATTATGCAAAACGGTAGAATTATACAGTCCGATACACCAAGAAGCCTGCCTCAAAACTTTTGGGAAATCACACAGGATTGTATGAATTTTTCTGAGATCTAATAGATCTTTTGCGAAACAGAAAATGATTGCAAAAGCGTAAAAATAGTTATTTCTGCTCTCTATCTATTGCAATAGTCTCTTGTTATATATAACGTAATGAGTTAAGGATTAATTCAGCACTTCTCACAAGATCACCACTTTCTGTAATAGGTCTGCCTATAACAATATAGTCAGCACCAAAAGTAATTGCTTCTCGTGGTGTCGTTGTTCTTTTTTGATCATTATTATTAGAATCTATACGAATCCCAGGAGTAATAATATTGAACTCCTCACCACATTCTCTACGTATTTCTTGCACTTCTAGTGCAGAACAGACAACTCCGTGTAAGCCAGATATTTTTGCAAGTTTTGCAAGTAAAATAACTTGCGATCTTACTTCCTTTTCTACTCCACATTGTTTCAGATCATTATCATTCATACTGGTCAATACAGTGACTCCAATTAATTTTATTTCTGTATTTTGTACAACATTTAATGCATCATGTAGCATTTGTATACCGCCAGCAATGTGTAATGTTAACATTCTAATATTTAAATTTTTTATTACTTTAATCGATTTAGCTACAGTATTAGGAATATCATGCAATTTTATATCTAAAAAAATTGGTATACCACATTTACTAATTTCTTCTATTCCAGATAGACCACAAGCAGTAAAAAATTCCAAGCCAAGTTTTATCATTCCTACTTTACCACGCAAAGCTTGAACAATAAGCATAGCTTTATTCAAGTCACTTGTATCTAATGCACAGATTATTGGATTAGCCACGCGCACGACTACTACCTACAATCTAGATCTGACACCTTATTAAGGTTGCTTCTTTTCTGCCCTTTCTCTAACTCTTGCTTAGCATTCTCATTAAATTTATCAGTTGATAAAAGGAATACATTAAATGAATCTAGTAACTCATTCATAGACTTTTTTAACTTTCGTATTTTATTGTTACTTTCCTTTAATTTTTCCTCACACATAATATACTGCATCTTTAATGCTTGTGATTCTTCCACTAAATTACGTTCTTTTCTAATAAGATTTTTACATTTTAATTCTGTTATTTCATCTTGTAACATTTGATTATCCTCTTTAAGCTGATTGTTTCTACCAATCTTATATGCAGCTACCATAATCACTAAAGTTGACAATAGATACAATGCTAAAGCTACAGGAGAAGTAATATAATGAATGTTGTATACTGTAAGCGTTAAAACAGTAGCGGTACCAGCTATAAAATAAGATGCATTTTTCATTTTTGTCCTCTTAACAAAATATTAAATATAGCCACGTATATTAAAGACAACCCCACACTACAGAAATTAAAATACCTTGATACTAGAAACATCAAGCTAGTATATTTACTATATATTTTTCATTATCATCTACAGAGTTACTCCACTCAACTGCTTCAGCATTACAAACTGCTTGCAAATCATTCTCTACAGATCTGCTTAATTGACTATTTGTTTTGATCAACAATTTCTTTATACAGGACTTAATCGAGAGATTATTATCTGCCTTAAGTTTTCTTACTATGCTTAATATTTGTACACAATTATCTCCTTCTATTTCTGAAAATTGATCGTAAATGGATACCTCTGGCCAGTTACCTCTATTATGTATAGAATTACTACTATACAACTTACTATATATTTCTTCTGTAATATATGGTAAAAATGGTGCGAATAAACGGAGAATTATATTTAACGCATATGCTAAACTCTGTTTTGCACTGACTTCTCTTCCATATGCACGCTTTTTCACTAACTCTAAATAATTATCGCAAAAATCCTTCCAGAAAAACTCCTCTATTGTTTCTAATGATTCACAGTATTTAAACTGTAATAAATAATCCGTCACCTTTTTCACTACTTTGTACAGCTTAGACAATATCCATTTATCTATAGTTTCTTATTTTAATTCTAGATTCAACTCTTGATTATTTTCAATAAATATAGAAACAAACTTACTTGCATTCCACAATTTTATCACCAAACGTTTGCCAACCTTAAAAATATTTTCAGAAAAAATTGTATCCACTCCAAGTCTTGAATTTGCAGCCCAGTAACGTACTACATCTGCACCATATATATCAAGTATTGATTGAGGAGTAACAATATTTCCTTTTGATTTACTCATCTTTTTCTTATCATCAGCTAAACACCAACCGCTAATCATAATATTTTTCCATGGCAGCAAATCTACATGATATTGTGCTTTTACAATTGTATAAAATGCCCAAGTGCGTATTATCTCATGACTTTGGCATCTTAAATCTGCAGGAAAAATTTTATTATTTATTAGATTATTTTCTAAACCAAATTCTTTATTGATTGCACGCAGATTTAATAGAGGTGTAATCGCACTTGTTGCCCATGTATCCATTACATCTTGATCTGCAATCACTTCTTCTTTACTATATCCTATTGGGATGTAGCTCAATGGATTTATAGGAAGTTCGTTCATTGCAGGTAAAATTATTTTGCCTTCTTCATCCTTACGTTTGGAATACAAAACTGGAAATGGTACACCAAAATAGCGTTGTCGTGAAATACACCAATCCCAATTTAATCCTTCCACCCATATCTCCATGCGTTTTCTCATGGATTCTGGATTCCAATTACACTCTCGTACTTTTTTAAGTATTTGATCTCTTTGATCTAAGATTTTAATAAACCACTGATACGTCGGTAATATTTCGAGAGGTGCTCCAGATCTTTCTGCACATTTAACAGAATGAGTAATAGCTATGCTGTTTATAAGCAAATTCTGAGCTGTTAAGATATCAATAATCTTTTTTCTTGCTACAGAAACTTTCAGCCCATTGATAAGTATCTCTTTTTTATTTAATAAATTTATTCTACCACCCTGATCAATAATAATTTTTATTGGTAAATTATGCTTTTGTTGCCAATACACATCCAGTTCATCACCAAATGTACAACACATAACAAGTCCTGTACCCTTATCTATTTTTACCCTGTCATCAGCAACTATTGGCACTCTTTCTTGTGTGATTGGCACTATAGCCTCTCTTTTATCGTCAATCAGATGAGAATAACGTTTATCATTTGGATGACATAAGACAGCAACACATGCAGGTAGCAATTCAGGGCGTGTAGTTGCTATATGAATTTGTTCATTTGCTTCAGTTAGAAAAACTATTGTATTTAACCTTGATTCAAAATCTTTATCCTCTATTTCTGCTTGTGCAATTGCAGTCCTATCAACTGGATCCCATAAAATAGGTTGCATTTTTCTATATATATACCCCTTATTGTATAAATCAATAAATGACATTTGAGAAAGCGCGATAGAGTCTTTACTAATTGTGTGATATTCTAGATCCCAATCGTAGCTAATACCTACAGCTTTGAATAATTCAGTGAATTTTTGTTTTGAATTATTAATCACTGTGTAGCACATTTTTGTAAATTCCTCTCTGCCTACTTCCTGAGCACGCACGCTATAAGTCTGCTCAACTAGTCTTTCAGTAGGAAGCCCGTTATCGTCAAAACCTATTGGATAAAAAACATTTTTTCCTAACATCCTCTGAAAGCGTGCAATGAAATCTGTATGGCAATAACTGAATATATGACCAATATGTAATTTCCCTGATATTGTAGGTGGAGGAGTATCAATGACAAAATTATTATTTCCGCTGCTATCCCACTTGTATATTTTTTTATTTTCCCATGACTTGCTATGTTTATATTCAAATTCTCTAAAATTATACTCTCCCAGCATATGTATTACCTATTAACGTTCACTACATTAACACAAATTCAATAATATAAAAAATTAATTGCTAATCTAGCAGAATTTGCTAGACTATTAGTAGGATAATTTAAGAAGGTTACATATGCTTGCCCTATTGTTAGGTATTTCTATTTTTTTAATCAATGCTACTAATAAGATAATAATGTGTTCAGCTTTTTTCACATTATCTTTATTCATCACTAATATAATTACGGAATCATATAGTAAAAAGAAAGCTATAAGTGTTTTAACGTTCTGTGTGCTTGTGAATGCTGCTTTAGCATGGCAAAAGTTTAATGTAATGTTGGTAATTTACTTTGCATCACTACTTTTTTCATTTTATTGTAGTGTAAATTTACTTGAAAGACTGAAACCGCAGTTAAATTTTTCAATAAGAAATTATATTAGTTCCATTATATCTGTGCTAATCGACGTTGGCATTTTAACTGTTGTTCATTTATTAATAGGTCAATTCCCTCTGTATAATGTTATTACAATAGGGGCAAAAAGTTTAATTTATAAAGTATTATATACATCAATAATCAGTTTTGCTGTTTCTATTTCATCAAAAATGTCCAGGCAAGAAGTGAAAGCGTAAACTGCTTCTATGATTATTGTACTAGGTTATTAATGATGTATATAGAGTAGATGGTTAGTTAATAAAGGAGGTAAATATGTTTAATCGTTTTTGTGATGATCTTTTCTATGATGAAGAAATAGCATTGATTTACACGTTACGCACAGAAATTGCATTGATAGGAGCAGTAGTAGGAGCTGTTTTAGGTTTAATATTAAGTAAGTTAGCTCTTTCCCCCCCCATTGTTGGAGGGTTAGTTGGAGTTATTATTCCACTATTGGTTACGTCATTGTGGATAACAGCATCGATGTCTCAGGAAGAGGATGTAGAAAAAGCCGTAAATACACAGTATATTGGAATGGAAGAAAAATTAAAAAGTCAAAACATAAAAGATAATGTGTACTTATTTGGTATGTGCCTTGCTAGTATTGCTATCGGCAGTATAGTTGATGCATTTGCACATTATCTTATAATTGAGATGATGCTAGAAGGAATTTTAGCCAGCATAATAAAAGTTCTAGCGTGTACAACAATAGGGGGGCAACAGCACCAATATCAAGCCTGTTATTGTCAGTGTTAATAATACAGCCTATATTTAATCGCAGTGTTTGACATTTGTTTTATACTTTTGTATACTTACAATGTATATTATTTATACTATGGCAATAAACTTACCGTGCAATAGGTGTATTGGACCCGAGGGCAGTACTCGGCGCCTCCACAAATTAGGGGGGGTGTATTAGGATCGACATGCATAGTAAAGATGGTGATTTTGCTCGGTTAGACACCACCGATAAGAGTTCATAATTTAAAAGCAAACGATAATTTTGCTGCAGATAGTAATGAACTTTCTCTTGCTGCTTAATATAGCACAATCGGTTTATTACTAAAGCACGGTTTGGGAAACACCGGGTAACAGAAGTTTCCCACATAAATTTTTTTAGATAGTTTTATGAGTATAGATGGTTATAGGCAATCGCTTAATTCTATAAAATTTCAGATAATAAAAAAAGCTCTGGTAGCTTTATCTATATATAATTTTACTCCTCATTTGGAAATACTATTTTTTACAGGCAGTAAGAATGTAGTGATGCCAGATTATTTAAAGAAGTTATACCCTAATCAAATGCTTATTGTATTGCAACATCAATTTTATAACCTTAAAGTTTTTGAAGATAAATTCAGTGTTAACTTAAGTTTTAATGGCAAACAAGAACAAATGGTTATACCATTTGCAGCAATTAGTAAATTCTATGATAAAATATCGGAAGACATATTAAACTTTGCCAGTGGAAAGTTAAATAATTCTTCTGATAATATTATTTCAATAGACAAGTTACGTAGTGATCAATAAATTTATATTACTTTTTTAAGGTTAATCTAAGTACTTATTCTGTAGTGAGCATGAAATCTTTTATAAAGTTAATTCCCACTCAATATTCTGTCTACTAATTCTTTTATCTTTGGTATGTAGCCATCTTTATAAAACGGATCTTTCTTAAATTTATATACATTATGTCCAGAAAACATTAATTCATTGTGAATATCACCATTATGTATAATATTTTGTAAAGTTTTTTGTATACAAAAACTCCGTGGATCAGGCTTACGTCCTGTTGAATAATTATCATGGTCTTTCCAATTACTAAACAAGCAATGGCTTAAACATCCCATACAATTCACTTGATCACGTCTTATCTCTTCAAATTTATCGCGTGTAACAAAGATAATTGTTGAATCAGGAGTTTTCATTATTTCAGTGTACCCTGCTTTAATCCATTTATCCGTTAGTTTTGCATCATTTTTGGTAATATAAATTTTTCTATTTCTTACACCAGTTGCTAACTCACTGTTAAATTCTTCATCAGCACTTTCTGAAAATTTTATTTGACGTAAGTTCCGCTCCTGCAACTCACGTATAAAGTTATTTTTTACTGCAGATGAGTAAAATCCTGTTGGGCTGAATTTATTTAAAAATACATCACCCTCTTCTAAAGTTAATAACTTTTTTTTCCATTCTAAAGAAATTGGGCTTTCTTCAGTTAACAGTGGACGCGTCCCAAACTGAAAAGCTACAGGCCCCACTTGCGGATTATCAAACCAATTCTCCCAATCTTTTAAATGCCATACTCCTCCAGCCACTATTATAGGTGTTTTTGTTAGATTAGCTTCATTCATAAATAATCTCAATTCAATAATTCTTGCAAGTGGAGCTTGCGGTAATTCTGGATTTTCAGTATTGCTTAACCCATTATGTCCACCTGCAAGCCATGGATCTTCATAAACTACACCACCAAGTAAACGTGATGATATTTTTTGATATGTACGCTTCCACAATGCCTTAAATGCACGTACTGAAGAAATAATAGGATAATAATACACCTCATATTTTGCTGCAATTTCTGCAAGTTTATACGGCATACCAGCACCGCAAGTAATACCGTGAATTAAGCCTTTCGCTCCCTCCAGGATACCATGCAGTACTCGTTCAGCAGCACCCATTTCCCATAATACATTCATATGTATCCTTCCACGACCTCCAGATAGTACATTTGCTATTTTTGCCTGGCTAATACCTGCCTTAATACTATACTCAATCAGCTCATTGTGTTTATCATACCTTGTCTTACATTTGTAAATTAATGGAACTAATTCCCCATTATCATTAATCAGTTTAGCATTTACACCAGAAAATGTTCCTACAGCATCTGCTGCAGCAAACGCTCCACTAGTTCTGCCATCACTAATTGCGATACCCTTGCCTCCTTCTATTATTGGCCATACTGCCTTTCCAGAAATAATTATCTTTTTTATTTTACCTATCAAAGTATCCATGTTCATCCACTCACCTATTTTACTTGATTATCTTGAATTACTACAGCTTTTTTCAGAGGTATGAGTCAAGCACAATCAAAATTTTGTGCTCCAAGTCTTTCATTATTATTTCTTCTTTTCGTGTCGTATGATCATAACCCAGTAGATGCAATAACCCATGTATCAACATATGTGCAATATGCTCAAAAATAGGAATATTATACTCGTATGATTCCTTTTTTATTGTATCTATTGAAATCGCTATATCCCCTAAATCACACTTATACGATAAATGTTCACAAGGAAATGATAATACATTGGTTGATGCATCAATTTTTCGAAATTTTAAATTAAGTTGACGTATAAAAAAATCATTAGCTAAAGCTATTGAAATATTTGGCTTATAATGTGCTATGTTTAATGTATGTAATGCAGTGCCCATAATACCTAGTACAAAATCCTTTGGCTTTTTAATTAAACTGTACCACCCATGTGCCACAACATTTATTTCTAACACAATACACTTATCTTTTTTTCCTTCTCAAGTAGGCAGGTATATCGTAAACATTACCATTCCATTTCATTTTTTCTGCCTGCTCTACATTTTTCTGAGTAGTACCTTGCTTCTCTTTTTGTTCAGTTTGACTATAAGACCACTTAAATTTTTCTTTATCGCCTTTACTTTGACCAGTATCCGTATCTACATAATCTACATCGCTATCAATTCCAGTTGCAAGTACAGAAACCCGTATTCTGCCTTCCATTTCTTCATCAAAAGTTGCACCAAATATTATATTTGCATTTTCATCTACCTCTTCACGTACCCTATTTGCTGCAGAATCTACTTCAAATAAAGTCATATCTAAACCGCCAGTAATATTAATAAGTATACCTCGAGCACCTTTCATTGATACATTATCAAGTAAAGGGTTAGATATTGCAGCCTCTGCAGCATTAATCGCCCTATCCTCTCCTTCTGCTTCCCCAGTACCAATCATTGCTTTACCCATTTCACTCATTACCGTTTCTATATCAGCAAAGTCAAGATTGATTAGCCCTGGCATCACCATTAGATCAGTTACGCCTCTAATACCTATGTGTAACACATTATCGGCAAGCTGAAACGCCTCAGAGAAAGTTGTGTTTTCATCTGCAATTCTAAATAAGTTTTGATTAGGAATCACAATAAGCGTATCCACATGTTTTTGTAGCTCTTCCAAGCCAAGTTCAGCTA
>NZ_MJMG01000009.1:16498-73592 GCF_001752665.1 Wolbachia pipientis
CCTTTGATGCTTTATCTCTTACTGCAGCCTTTATTTCTCTTGCAGCTTTAGCAATGACAGGTGCCGCTCCCGTTCCTGTGCCACCACCCATTCCAGCTGTGATAAAGAGCATATGACTATCTTTTATATGCTCCATGATTTCATCAATTGATTCTTCTGCTGCACCCTTACCAACATCTGGTAAAGCACCTGCACCTAAACCTTTAGTTAAATTAATACCAAGCTGAATTTTCTTATTACATAAAGATTTATCTAACGCTTGTGCATCAGTATTTGCAACAACAAAATTTACCCCTTGTAGATTAGATTGAATCATGTTATTCACAGCATTTCCACCTGCACCACCTACTCCTACAACAGTAATTCTAGGATGTAGTATGGGTAACTCTGGTAAATTAAGATTGATCGACATTCAAATAAAATTCACTTGACAATAAACTACTACTTTTTCAATAATAAGCAAATACTTTTTACTACTCTATATTTTGCCTATTTTAAAATATATACTATAATGTAGCATAAAGCAATAAAAAAAACACAGAACATGTTAAAAGCTACGAGATCTTCAAGAAAGTTCTGAGAAATATATGGATCGGGCTAGAATTTTTAATAATCTATACCTACCAAGTATAGGCCATGGGCCGGTGCTGTAATACCAGCATAGTTTCGCTCACAGTGAGTTAATATTTTTAACATTTGGTTTGGATCAATACTATTTCTTCCAAATTCAACTAGTGTACCTATAATAATCCTGACTTGGTTATGCAGAAAAGAAAGAGCTGATATTCTAATATAGAGATGATCTTTATTCTGTATAATCTCAATATTATCGATTGTTTTGACTGGATTTTTGGATTGGCAATATTTTGAGCGGAAACTTGAAAAATTATGTTTGCCAAGCAGATATTTTGCAGCTTCACACATAATCTCTACATTAAGTGGTTTAAATATTTGCCATACATATCCTGCCTCTAGCACTACTGGAGCATAGCGATTAATGATTCTATATTCATAATGTCTTTTTTTAGCTGAGAATCGCGCATGAAACGTCTCATTAACAATTTCAGCATTAATAATTGCTATATCAGTTGATTTTAGATGATAATTTGTGGCATTTCTTATTCTATAAGGTTCAACTGCTTGTTGTATATCAAAATGCGCAACTTGTCCTAAAGCATGCACTCCTGCATCTGTCCTACCACCACAATATAATACGATTTTCTCACCTGTAAAGTTAAAGACAGCATTTTCTATTGTTTCTTGGATTGAATATATAGAATACTTCTGTTTTTGCCAACCTAAGAATTTACTACCATTATATTCTATAGTGATCTTATATCTCATAAAATCATTGCAGCATTAATAATTTAGGGTATCATAATAATATCAGTATTTTTAAATAAATCATGGTAGATTTAGTAGATAATAAACAAAAAGCGTTAGATAATGCAATCAGCCAAATTGAAAAGGCTTTTGGCAAAGGCGCAATAATGAAACTCAAACAAAATCCAGTAGAAAAAATAGATACGATATCTACAGGATCTATCGCTCTTGATTTTGCATTAGGCGTAGGTGGTCTACCTAAAGGACGTATCATTGAGATATTTGGTCCTGAAAGTTCTGGTAAGACTACACTTGCTTTACATGTAATTGCTGAAGCTCAAAGGAATGGAGGAGCATGTGCATTTATTGATGCTGAGCATGCATTAGATGTGTTATATGCTCGTAAGCTAGGCGTTAGTACTGATGATCTTGTGATTTCACAGCCAGATACCGGAGAACAGGCGTTACATATAGTTGAATATTTGGTCTGCTCTGGTGCAGTTGATGTAATAGTTGTTGATTCTGTAGCTGCCTTGACACCAAGAGCTGAAATTGAAGGCGATATGGGTGAGCAGCATATGGGACTACAAGCAAGGCTTTTAAGTCATGGATTGCGTAAATTAACTTCTGCTGTATCAAAAGCAAATTGTATATTAATATTTATTAATCAAATACGTATGAAAATAGGGGTAGTTTATGGGAATCCAGAAACTACTACAGGTGGAAATGCTTTAAAATTTTACACCTCTATCCGGCTTGATATCAGAAAGACTAGCACTATAAAAGATAAAGAGAATATTACAGGAAATGAAACAAGAGTAAAAGTTGTAAAAAATAAGGTTGCACCTCCATTTAGAGAGGCAAAATTCGATATTATGTATAATGAAGGAATATCAAAACTTGGTGAGATAATAGATATGGGTGTAAAGTTTGGTATTGTTGAAAAATCTGGTGCTTATTATTCATATAATAACGTACGTCTTGGGCAGGGAAAAGAAAATGTAAAGAATTACCTTAGAACGAATCGAGAGGTTGCATCTGAAATAGAAATAAAAATTAGGGAAGCGCTAAGTAACCATAATAATTTTACTATTACTATGGATGATACTGAAGAAGATAAACTTAAAGAAGCAATTTTCTAATGGATCTCATTAAAGTAATAAAAGAACGAATATATAACTCTATCAATGTAATAGATGTTGATCTTATTGATGAATCAAGAAGTCATGCAAGCCACTATTCTACCACAGTGTTGCCATCACATATTCAATTAATGATAGTGTCCGATGATTTTATCGGTATGAATTCTATCAAAAGGCATAGACTAATTTATAAATTATTAGAAAATGAAATAAAGCTCCTACATGCAGTTTCGCTTTGTTTATATACCAAAGATGAGTACAATCAACCTGAAACAGAAATCTTTATTAGTTAAAGCTGGCAGAAATTTTAAAAATTATAATGGCTCAATGAATCCACCTGTGTACCATTCATCAACCATATTATTCCCTACTTATATGGACTACTTAAGTGCTGCAAATGGTAACAGTATATATGATGTTACCCATGATGGCATTACACGAGATTATAGTTATAATAGCGTTGGATCCCCTACCCTTCACTATTTTGCAAATGCGCTTGCTGAAATCGAAGGCAGAGGTCATGCACTTATCTATCCTTCTGGGTTATGTGCTCTCACCTTTACTATTTTAATCTTCAGTAAATCTGGCTCTCATGTTTTAATTCAGGATAATAGCTATTATCGTCTTAAGAGATTTGCTAAGAATGAGTGTCCTAAAAGAGGAATAGATGTAACTTTTTATGATCCAACACAGAGTATAGCTCGTCTTATTCGTGATAATACTTCATTGATAATGATTGAAACTCCTGGTTCTGTAACATTTGAGATTTCCGATATAGAGCATATAGTTAAAATTGCTAAAATGCATAATATTATTACTGTTTGTGACAATTCGTGGTCTACACCACTACTGTTTAAGCCATTAAATCATGGCATTGATGTTGCATTGTACTCAGTAACGAAATATCTATCTGGTCATTCAGATTTATTAATGGGTGCTATAATTGCTGAAGGTGATACTTTTAACTTAATGTATGAAAATCACAAATATTATGGAATAACAGCACAATCATACGATTGTTATCTTGCACATCGTGGATTGAGAACACTTTATATACGCATGACACAGCATCAAAAAACAGCAATGCAGCTAGCAAAATTTCTTGAGACACATCACAAGGTTAATAGAGTGTTGTATCCCGCATTAACTTCACATCCTCAACATGAATTATGGAAAAAATATTTCAAGGGAGCAAGTAGTGTATTTAGTATCATACTTGATAGACAATATTCAGATGAAGAATTAAGTAATATGGTCGATCATATGAAGGTTTTTGCTATCGGTGCATCGTGGGGTGGATGTGATAGTTTGATATTACCATTAACTTATGAAAGATCTATAATGAAGCCTGATCATGTAGGAAGTTGTATAAGGATATCTTGCGGACTAGAAGACCCAGTAGACTTAATAGAAGATTTAAATACTGCATTAACAAGAATATGAAACTAAAAGAACTATTATATAATATTATTGATACGGACTTTGATATAGAGATTGAAGGTGTTACATGTAATCCAAGAAGAATTCGGGCAAACTTTCTTTTTGTCTGTATCGACATGAAGTGTTTAAATAGAATTACAGAATTACCTGTTGCAACCATTATTAGTCAGCAAGATATATTTATGGAAACACTTGTAATTTTCCATCCGCACCCTCAAAGAATATATAGTGAAGTGGTCAGTAGATTTTATCGATTCAAGCAACCTAAGTATATTGCAGCTGTAACAGGTAGTAGTGGCAAGACTTCTGTAGTAGAATTTTGCCGTCAAATATGGCAAAGTGCAGGATATAATGCAGCATCTATTGGAAGCCTTGGAACACGTTTTAATGATAAAATAATAACTCATACAAATGATCTCACAACTCCTGATCCATATGATCTTTATTCTAAGTTGCATGATATTAACAATAACAATATAGATAATATAGCAGTGGAAGCTACAAGCCATGGTATTGATCAATATAGAATTCATGGATTAAAGCTTAGTGTTGCAGCTTTTACTAACTTGTTACATGATCATTTGGATCATCACGGTAGTATTGATAATTATTTTACAATAAAACAGAGGCTGTTTTACGAGATATTACCTGAAGGAGGAAAAGTAATATTAAATAGTGATATAGAGCAATATAATATATTATTTAATATAGCAAAAGAACGTGCAAACAAGATAATTACATATGGTCAAAAAGATTCTGACATTACATTATTGGAACAAATACCAACCCAGGATGGTCAATATATAAAAATCAAAAAAGGTGATAGGATTTATGATACATTTTTCCCAGTTTTTGGAAAATTTCAAGCATATAATTTATTATGTGCAATAGGTATGTCTGGGGTAGATCTTATGGATATATGTGTAAAAAAATTGTATCCTCCTCCAGGTAGAATGGAAAAGGTAGATGAGTTAGTCTTTGTAGATTATGCACATCATGCTGGTGCATTAAAGCAAGCCTTATTATCATTAAAGTGGCATTTTAAAAAAAAGGTAGTGCTAGTATTTGGATGCGCAGGAAATCGTGATAAAACAAAACGCCCACAGATGGGACTGGTTGCACAAAAATATGCAGATAAAGTAATAGTCACAGATGATAATCCACGTAATGAAGATCCAGGACAAATCCGTAGTGAAGTATTATTCAGCTGTCCTGGTGCATGGGAAATTGGAGATAGGAAGAAAGCGATAAAAAAAGGAATAGAAATTGCTTATGATGAAGGCATGATGCTTTTAATTACAGGCAAAGGCAATGAACAAACTCAATCAATAGGTAGTAAAACTGTGGAGTTCAAAGATGGATCTATTGTTAAACTATTAAAAAGTTCTCACTTTTCATAATATTCAAAATTTAAATTGGTAATGTTTTATGTTGAAATATAGTGGACCAAAGCAGTTAAAGTCTTTAATGGAGAATTATCTATTACAATGTGTAAAAAATAAGATGACCAGAAATGAAATACGTCTTATTTTGCATTGGGATAACATAGTTGGCAAAGAAATAGCAGAATATACAAAACCACAGAAAATTTCATATACACAAAATGCAAATGTTGGTATACTACATTTGATTGTCACAAATGGCAGCAAAGCGTTAGAGATTCAACACATGATATCTTTTATAATAGAAAAGATCACAATATTTTATGGATATAAGGCAATATATGATATAAGAATCAAACAAGTTCCTCTCTGTTAGAGAGGAACATTCCTCACTATTATTCGCTTAATATTATTATGGAAAATAATGATTAACTTTATATTAAAGTTAATTTTTTCATACCCACAGAGAAAAATGTAGTAAAACAACATAAATATGTTATGTTAAAATGTTATGGAATAAAAAGTAAAATATGGTGCAGTTTTCTTTACCACAACACTCAAAAGTTAACAAAAGGGGTAAGACTTATCCTGTACCTGCCGGAGCAAAAAATATTAGAAGGTTTAAGATTTATCGTTGGTCTCCAGATGATGCAAAAAATCCAAGAATAGATACATTTTTTATAGATATAGATAATTGTGGCCCTATGGTACTTGATGTATTAATCACAATCAAAGATGAAATGGATTCAAGCTTAACTTTTAGGCGTTCATGCAGAGAAGGAATATGTGGGTCATGTGCAATGAATATTGATGGTACAAATACTCTTGCGTGTACTAAGTCGATACATGATATAAAGGGTGATGTTAAAGTATATCCATTGCCTCATATGTATGTAATAAAAGATTTAGTTCCTGATCTAAGCAATTTTTATGAACAATATAAAAAAATCAAACCATGGTTACAAGTCGATAAATCTGCAGTACCGAATAAAGAATATAAACAATCTATAGAAGACAGAGAAAAATTAGATGGTCTTTACGACTGTATATTGTGTGCTTGCTGTTCAACAAGCTGTCCAAGTTATTGGTGGAATGGCGATAAATATTTAGGTCCAGCAACATTATTACAAGCATATAGATGGATTATTGACAGCCGCGATAATAAAACAGCTGAACGTCTTGACGCACTTAATGATCCATTTAAGCTATATCGTTGTCATACAATAATGAATTGTACAAACACTTGCCCTAAAGGTCTTGACCCAGCAAAAGCTATAATAAAAATAAAACAACTTATGGTTGACATGGTAAGAGACTGAAGAATAATATTGAATGGATTATATCTCACCACCCCATTGAGTATAATCAAGCTATAAAATTTATGGAAGCAAGAGTAGAGTTAATTCATAAAGATTTAGCACATGAGCTAATATGGTTACTCGAACATCCTGCTATATATACTGCAGGTATAAGCGCATTGGATAATGAAGTGATAGATGCATTATTTCCTATCTATAAGACTTGTAGAGGAGGTAAATATACGTATCATGGTCCTGGACAACGTATTATATATTTAATGCTTAATTTACGGGCAAGAAATCAACAGAACGTCAGAACATATATCAAAAATTTGAGTAACTTGATAATCAATGTTTTAAAACATTTCAATATACTAGGAGAATTTCGAGAAGATAGGATAGGTATTTGGGTAAATAATAACGGGATAGAAGAAAAAATTGCAGCTTTTGGGGTACGTTTAAGAAAGTGGATCACGTACCACGGTATTGCTCTTAATGTCAATCCAGATCTTTCTAATTACAAGGGTATTGTGCCATGCGGATTGCAGAATTATGGTGTTACATCTATGGATACACTTGGAGTAAACGTTACACTTTCTGATTTAGATATTGTAATTAGACAGGAGTTTTATAGGATTTTCTGATAAATTCATTATAGATTGTGTCTTGAAAGTCAGGCTAGGAGTTTACATAAGAAATGTCCTAATCATTGCCAAAAATAAAAAGGAGTCTCTAGTCTCACAAAGGATCTTTATCGATAACGGCTCATCCAGACAAAAATACGTTCAAACCACCCAGCGTTGAGGCAATACTTTAAAGCCAATCGAGCTGTCTATTCCACGATCTTGAAGGTATAGCACATTTCATGATAGATCATAAAAAAGCAGAATCAATAGCTTGTCGAGAAGATGTGAACAGAGCTTTTGCGAAATGTTTATAGTTTGACAGCTTACATCTCTCCAAAGTTTTGCCATTGCTGATAAAGTCTTTCCTCCATGTTCTTTAGCAAATTCAGTAAACGCATCCCGATCAGTTTTAAACCTCTGTAGCTACCATCTCTCTGCTTTCTCCTTCATCTACTAACAGCTTCCATTGCCTTCTTCCTGACTATATGCTGCTTGCATCTAACCCTACTGAATATATATCTTCTGACTATTAAAGAAAGGGCCATAACTCTTCAGGTTAGAGCAGTATATCTCCCTTTCCCCTCTATAGATCTTTTGCGAAACAGAAAATTATTGCAAAAGCGTAAAAAATGTGTCTTTTTGATAAAATTTTTCTTGTTTTAAAAGCTATTACAGAGATACCTTAATGGTTTTGGTAATACTTTTGGACTCCAGAAAATCTTCTAAGAATCTGTTCATAATCTTTTGAGAAGTAAAACAGCAAAAGCTAAAACAACCATTTGCAGGCTAGTGTTGAGCTGTTTCTCGCAGTTTTTCCACAATCGTCCAAAGGAGCGTTCCACAACCCATCTTGTTGGCAGCACAACAAAAGAATGCAGTTTCAACAGTTGCACCAATCATCTCTTTTATCTTAGTTGCAAAATTCTCTCCCTGAGTCAACTCTTGATCTCCAAAAGGTTTTCTCTTTCATCATTTCTATAGTACCGCTCCGATCGTCTGTTGTCACGTAAATTACATGCCTTGCGTATCTACTGCAATATGGCGCTTTACCTTTTTCATACCCTTTCTCTTTAGCAGTATCTCTGTGTTTGACACTTTGTGCATCAATTATGCAGAAGCTGGTTTTTTCTTTCCGACCATTGTTTCGTCGAACCTCGCCAACTATTTTTCTAGCTCTAGAATACTTTCTTTATTTGTGTTCTGTCCACTGCTTGAAATAATCATAACAACTTTGGAAATTCTTTCGGTAATATTCCCCATTGGCAACCACTTTTCAAAACATACAACACTCCACAAAATACATCCCACATTCCTTGATTTTGTCTTCTTTCAATAAGACCCAAGCTCTGGCAATATGATTGCGCACTGCTCTTTACTTACATCGCTTGGACTTATATTCTTTTTATACATTATATCTATTTCATATTTACCTTTTCTTTTAGATCGCATACAGGTTCTAACAGGATTATTGCCATGGATCTCACATTATAAATGCTTCCATTGAAAAATTTTTACTTTTTTATTTAATTAAGATATTGATATATAATTATAGTTTTGTATTATAGTACTTAATACTACAGTAGTTTCCTATATCAGAAAACAACTAGTTTACATTAGTGCAGCTGTAGTACATATGTGGTTTTTAGTAAGTGAGAAACAAATGCAAGATCAACCAGGTACAAGTGAACAATCTAAAGTGCAAAGTGGAAGCAAAGCACTTTTGCCACATGGAAATATTGAAGTGGATACAACTACAGAACCAGAAGTTAAGGTTGAAGTATTTTCACCAAGCAGCGATAGAATATACGATATAGCATGGATGGAAAAGTCACTCAATAAATATTTGACAATGTTGTCGAATGATGTAGAGGCGTATGTTAAGCATAATACAAATATTGCAGATGATACATTTAAGTATTTTAATGACTCTCAGGAATTTGACAGTGAAAAATATCTTACAGCAGCTACTAAGTTTCCTCTGAATTCGATAGCGGACTTACTATTGACCTGTAGATTGAAAGATGCACAAGTCAATAGCAAGGTTCCTGTAGTGCATGCATTCTTTCAAGAAGAACGTATAGATAAAGTTGGTACTAATACTGATAGCAATTTGAAATATGTAATTGAAAACGCTTATAACACTTCATATCAACAAGAAGATAGATTGATCGTATTTCTTGGTATGAATATACCTAGTTTCGCTCATGCTATATGTCTTGATATAGATTTATATAAGAAAAAAGCTGTTATTTATGATAGTTCACAAGACTTATTTATTGAACAACAATCTGGGATAATAGGGTTACGTAAATATTTATCAGAATTAGGTTATCAGCATCATACTGCAAAACATCCTATCTGTATACAACAGTCCGGTAGCTGTGTAAACGTGACAATTGAAATGATTGTGCATTTGTTATGTGGTACTCCTATAACGAATGAAGCTGACATACTTGCTTACCATTTGAACCTAGCAAGTGAGTTAAAAACTCTTAAGGATGTTATCATGAATGCATTTAAGACACACATATTAGATCATAAATACGAATCAGGTCCTGATGTATTTCGAAACATAAGAGGAGAATATAAAGTACAAGGAGGTATATTACACTTTTTGACAGCTTATGCATTATCTATGCATCCTGATCACAAAGGTAAGATCAAGAATCAAGGTACACTCTTATCTCTTTTGGTAAAGGCATACTCTACCTCAAGTAGAAGCTATTTAATGTGTTTAAATATGTTAATGACTGATACTGAAAAACGTCTTTCAAATGGGCTAGACTGCATTAATAAAATGGAAAACAGAGGGATGCATTCATTGGATGAAGTAGACATTGACATTGATAATTTTCAAGTATTAATTTTTTTGGCAGAAGTCTATTTACAAAAACACCATTATAAACAAGCAATTGCCTTTATAGATCGGTATATCACAATCCATGTACGAGATTACCCTGAAAATGTGGACAATGATGCATTCATTTTAAAAATGAGGTGTTATATAGGTATGGGTGAATATCATTCTGCATATACCATATTTCTAGAATTAAATCTAAATGATCTGCGAGAAGCACATAAAAATAAATTTTGTACCATTATAAGCAAGTTAATCAAAGAGTTTACAAGTCTCTCAGAACATGAAAAGGTAATGGAGTTATTTGAAAAATGTCAATCTCATATAGTGCAAAATGATGATATTTATAAAATTATAGCACTGATGCAGAGCAGCCTAAGTTTAGAGAAAAAGGAAGAATTGATAACTACCTACAATAAAAAAGCAACACGTAAAGTAGAAATATTAACTAGAGATAATTATGCTACCCAAGCACAAGGTTTGGTTAATAATCAAGATTTGGTTAATAATATTTACTGTATAAAAGGTTACCGCAATATAGTAATATTAACTACAGAAGCATGTATGATTGAAAATATAGGTATACCAAAGATAACACAGTTATATTATCTTCATGAGTGCTTATACGGTAATAGTATTGTTGATAAGGAGAGTTTAGTTCTACGCTTATCAAGAAAATATTATGAATGCAGTATTGGTACAAATATTCAAATTCAATCCGTTATAGAGGACGAGTTGAGAAAAATCGGAGAGAGCTTAGAAGATGAATGCAATATTGGTGCAAATATTCAAACTCAACCCTTTAGAGAGGACGAGTTTAGCAGAATCACAGAGAGCTTAGAAGATGAATGCAGTGTGGGTGCAAATATTCAAATTCAATCCTTTATAGAGGACGAGTTTAGCAGAATCACAGAGAGCTTAAAAAAAGCATTGCGTGAAATACGGCATTCTATATGTAGTAAAGATAATGATGCTTATGAAGCATTAACAAAACATATTTGTGGTGTAACAAAATCTCCCATGAATGACAGGATTTTTATAAAGTTTGAATACTTTCTAGATAGTCGAAAAGATGCTACAGCAGTAAATTCTTTTGAAAAACTTACTGATGATATATGTATAGCTAATTCATATGAATATGTATTAATTAATTATTTTATAGCATTACACCATGCATCTAATATAATAAATTCTTTGGATGATATTACAAATGTACTATTAGCTCAGCACAATACATCAAAAGTTACTCAAGTAACAACAGATGATGAAAATATTTTATTAAATGTTTTATTAAATGAGGGCCTAGTATGGATTGGTGAAAGTACTAATTTCACTAATATAGATGAAGCTTATATTAAAAAATTAATTGAAGAATCACCAGATGATTCTGTTGCTTTCCTTAAAGCTTATTTTAACAATATGCAAATTGTCATTGATAGTAAATTCCCTTACCTAAAACATCAGGCTTATTTATGTACAGGAAAAATACTTGAGTTAATATACCGATCTATGATAACCCGTATAGGAAATATACTTGAGCCAATATACGAATCTATAATGACAGATAAAGATGATCCATTTCGTAAGCAGCAGCTTTTAAATACTAATAAATTTCGTAAGCAGCAGCTTTCAAGTGCTAATAAATTGTTAAACAACATGCTGAGAGATTGTAGTATGTATTTTAATAAAGCAAAAGAAATATATCCTAATATAGCATCAAGTTATTTGTACCTTGCTATTTTATATCAGCATGCACACACTTATATTGCAGAACTCTATATTAAAGATTCTTCTTCAATAACTAACACTATCTGCAGTCTAGATTATCTAAAACACAGCATTTTAATGCAGTTTCAATCAGTGTCTTTTCTTGAACCAGGTAGAAGTGACTATGTAATACATATTCGTGATAATAATATGTCTGCATATAGTAAGGATTTGGTATCATTAAAGCATCATGAAAAAAGTAATGATACTTCCACTCTTTCTATCATAAATAGCATTAAAGTCATATTGGGAACTAAGTTGTCATTAGCCGATTTTATTGAAGTAAATGAATGTAACAGGCTTTTTCTAAGCAGTATACTTGCGACTATAAGAAAGCTGTACAAGAAAGCTCTGCTATATTTGGATGATGCTATTCTTATTAATGATAATTTTTTACCAGAGTCTCGTCTACTTAAGACATATATTATATGCATGATTCATAGTAAGAATGGTATCATAGAAATTGATAACAGGCAAAAGCTGCGTAAACAAGTAGAAGATTGTATTTCAAAGATTGATACTAGAGAAGTTTATGATTTGCAAAATATGATGCAAGATATGTCTCACTTACATTTTGAGTACAAGAAAATGTTGAAATCTTTTTATACAATAAAAGGTAATTTTTTGAGAGATAACATCAACGTATTTGATATAGATGACCTTATTATCAATGCATTCCTGTATTTATATCCATCCAAATCCTCTTTTAAGAATAAAATAGATTATAATTATAGCAAATTAGGGTTACAAGGGGAGATATATGAGTTCTTACAGTCTGCGAGACAAAATCTGTTATCGATATTTTATCTAGCAGACTATAAAGAATATATAACTCAATATAAACGCAGAATAGCCCAGAGTTTAACAACTTTTGAAGCATTTAATCAGTACGCAAAATTTATTAATTCTTATATTCATTCTGTATGTGCAGAACACAACTATACGGTAGCACTTGCAACATGTAGAGAGTTATTACAAAACTACATAGCACAGGAGCAAAGAAAAGTCAGCTCATTAAAGATGCTTCTCTTATTTAATATGTGTTTGCTTTCTATTCAGTGTAATCAAAACAGCCCGAACAACAAGGTGGTTGTTGATGCTGACATTGCTCAAGATTATATCCGCGAGTACAATCAAGCAAGATCTCGATCAACAAGTGTAAAAACGAGAATAGTAGGTCATATTAGTCATTTCATATTACATCATTCTTCTCCTGCGTTACTCAACAGTTCTGGTCAAAATTACATTTACGCATTAGCTAATACCAATACTATAGGTATTAATGATAAGAAAAACTTACATATTCAATATTGTGATATTGAAATGTATCTATGCTATTTAATATTGATTAAGTTTTATCACTATAGCGTTAGCAAAGCATCAGTAAACGATAGATTACAAAAATTTGTATCACAGTTTATGGAGTGTGGTCTTGATATTAATCGCATAGGTTCTTTATCTGGGGATGTAGAATCAGAGCTAAGATTCTTATTGGATAATATTCTTGCAGCACAACTAAATAATATGAGATATAGTAATTATACGTATTACAGAACCATTTTACTGTATATTCAAAATAATATAAGTCCAAATTCTAAGGATCATCAAACAATATCTGATATTCTATTGATTGATATTTCTCAAACACCACAAGGAGATACACCAAATGCGACACCTGTAAAGATATCTTCGCCTCAATTGAGTTTTACTCCTGTTAAGGCTAATAAATCAGGGAAAAAAGATCAAGGGTCAACTTCTACGACTAAGAGAACATCAGATGTGAATGTATTGAAATTGTTATCTAATGAGTCTCAATCTCCTAGTACTTCTTTAGGATCACCAAACCCAGAAGCTGCAAAAAGAGCAAGAGTGAATAGTAGTGAGAGACAGTGAAATATATGTTTAATGTTTACTAAAAAATTGATATAGTGAATATATCAATTTTAAGAACATAAGAACAAGAGATACAATTATGCGTTTATTTAATCAGTTTCTAGAGTTTGTAAATAATCTGCCAGAGAAATTAGGAATAAAACAACCAGTAAGATCAATAAATCTTGAAATGGCACCAATAAATATAAAACCAATAGAACTAGATTTCAGTACTGAGTTCATTATTTCCGTTCTTAAATCTTTTGAAAAAAAGAAGATACAACAAGAATGTACTAAATTGTTTGATAAGTTTTTAAGTTGTGAAGAATCCTTGACAATTAGCTATGATCTAAATAACTTATTATACACAGGACATTTTCTAAAACCAAAGTTGCATACATCTATGCATACATCTATCAGTAAAGATGATCTTAAGAAGTGTTTTATACATATGTTTACAAAAGTACAAGAATATACGGTAAATGTAGACAACACAAAATATGTATATGAGCACTGTATGTTTATGTTCAAACGGGAATTTCTTTTAAGGTTACATAAAAATAATGTTTATCCTTTCTACATAAGACAATGTAATGTGGGTACTACTGCAGATCCTATATTTAATGGATTACCAACACTTATAAGTATTACAATTATAAATAGTAGTGACATCAAGGCTCTAGATCGCTTATTGATAGCTCTTTTCAGTCTCCCTTTATTTTATAAAATAGATAGTATAATTGCACAAGCTAGTAGAGATTTTACTGATGTAACAACTGATAGTATAACACTTTTCAAGTTGCAGGATGATCGTATTAGATGGTATCAATGTGGGTTTGTACCAAAGCACACACTTGATAAGGTAGAGCATTTAATATTAAATGAGCAATACAAAACACGAAATGAAAAACCTTGTAATAAAATGGATGATGCTGAAGTAAGTTGTGTTGCAGGCTGCTCAAAGTTTCTATAAATAGCAGAATCCAATTTTGTGCTCTACTCAGCTATTTATGTTACAACCAAGCCTTGCTAGGAAATATGTAATGCATGGATTTATATTTTACCAGAATTAAGCTCTTTCAACAACTTTACTCCCTCATCAGTTAGCTTAATACATGCCTCAATCTCTCTCATTTCACTTTCTCGTTCTTCTATACTAAATTGTATAATCTCTTTGGAATATCCATTTTTCTTACTTATAAGCTCTGTTTGCAATTTCCTTATTTGATACTTTAATTCATCAACTCTTTCATATTTTGCTAAAAGTCCAATCATACTATTTACTTGTGCGCACAATTCTTTTTCTACTATCTTTTCCAAAATTAGAGAGAGTAACAACATATCTATTTGATAATCTATTTCAGTTTGTACTCTAAATAGCTCTATTAACCCATATAGAGATTTTTCATTAATTCTTGCATAATTGAGAAAATTGTAAAACTTTAACTTCTTTTTTAGATAATTTTCCATATCCTTTTCAAGATTTGGCTTCAGTTTATCATATAACTCTAATAGTATAACTACCAATTCCTTCAAGGATTCTAAATTTATCTCTTTAGGATCATAAGGTAATAACACTATCAATAGATGCTTAATTCACTCTACATCATTTGATTTTATTGCCTAATAAAGTGCTTTGCTTCTGTCTTCCTTTACATCGTATAATTCTGATTAATCACAAATGTTAAATATATAATTTATCAACTTTTCATTACCTTCTGTAGAATAAACCACTATTTTTAGCTCTCTAAATGGATGATTGATATCAAATTCTTTTAAGAGTTCGTGATCCATGGTTTTTTCTATTATAACCGCTATTTTACTTAACTTTTTTAGTTCAGCTATACTATCTAAATATTTCTATTGGTTTAAACAATATTTGGATTATAATTTAGTTTTAATGCGTGTACAAAATAAAATGCGTAAAATTACATATTTTTTTATCCTGGTAATGATTGCAATACAGTTGTATGCAATACAAAAAAATGATTCTGACCTATATGATACAGCAGTGCAACTTTTTAATCAAGAGAAGTATAAACAGGCTATTAGAATTGCACAATCAATTGAAGATCTATACCCTCTTTCCTATTGTGCAATGCAAGCAAAATTACTAGTTAGTATTGCTAGATATAATATGGGAGAATATAGTAATGCTGCAAATGAGCTGGATGAATATATATTTACTTACCCAAATAGTGAAGATCTAGAATATGCATTCTATTTAAGAATATTAGCCTATTACATGAAGATTAATAAAGTAAAACTTGAACAATCTGCTGCTTACAAAACTTTAGAATTAGCTACAGAATATATAAATTTTTTCCCAAACGGTGAATATATAGAAGATATAACAAATAAAGTTAAATTAGTCACAGAACATATAGCAGCAAAAGAGTGTTCAATAGGTCAGTTTTACTTCAAACGCGGCGAGTACTTAGCAGCGATAAAGCGCTTCCAAAATATATTAGAAAATTATAAAGATTCCATCTATTTATCTCAATCTATTAAATATCTTGTTGGGTCTTATTCGGCACTGGGACTTGACCTAGAAGCTGAGCAATATACTAAACTCCTGCCATTAGAATGAATGGGCAAACTCTTTTCTATTGATATAGATGAGTCTATTTTTAATGTACTAGCACAATATATATTATCTAAATATAGTGAAAAAGAAATATCTGCATTAAAAATAATACTTCCCCATAAACGAGATGTAACGGCACTACTCGGTGCATTTACAATTGGAAAGTGCATGATTCTACCAGAAATTACTTCACTAGAACATATTGATGAAGAAGAGTTAATGCAGAATTCAGATAGAGTACAAGTACTGACCCCAGAAAATGAAACACTTTTATTAATTGAATTCATATTAAAGTGGAACAAAGAAAATAACGATAATTATCCAATAGATTTAGCATATAGTATTGCACCGCTGCTTAATATATCAGAGCCAATAAAGCATTTAGAAAAGATAGAGAATTTCATAGAGTTACTAATCAACACATGGGGTAGTACTTTAAAAAACTTGGGCATGGTAAGTAGATTAGAACATACAAGGTATTATATAAATAATATAATACTTTCATTGCGTGATACTCAACATATTATTTTTGTTGGAATTGAAAAGAACGAAATACATCAATCTCTGATCAAAGCAATATATAATCTACCATATGGTATTGTGATTTTACCAAATTTAAATTTTAAAATCTCAGAGAAAAATTGGCAATCACTGCATAAAAAACATTATCAATATATCATAAAAAACCTGTTAGATGATATGAATATCAGCAGAGATGAAATTACACATTTAGGTAAACAATCTGATAAAATCATTGATTATATTTTTGATACAACAAGTCAATTAAATGTCCAGAAGTGTGTTCATAATCATATTGAAATTATAACCTGCCACTCTGTAGAAGAGGAAGCAGAATCAATTGCATCGATTATAAAAAATAAAGGATATGATAATGTGTCATTACTTATCGATAATCCACTACTTGCAATCCGTATAACATGTTTATTAAAACAATATGATATAACAAATTATTCATATATAACTCTCTTGCTCTATAGTATTGAATTACTCACTTCAAACTGGAATAGTGTAGCACTACTTTCACTACTTAAGCATCACTTGATAGAATTTAGATATACACAAGAGAAGTATTTTGAAATTTTGACAGAATTCGAAATAGAAATATTACGTAATTTCAATATTAATGGTTTTAAGAATATTATAGACACTATCAACAAGCATAAAAAAATAAAATATCAAAAAGATATATTAATTATTCTCAATAGGTTACAGACCATTCTAGATCCTTTACTTCATATGGTAAATCGCCCTATTTTTGAAATAGTTACAACACATTTACAATGTTTTTCTTGCCTACCTTGCATTGGTATCATTACAGATTTTGTTAATGCATGTAAAAATACAAAAATTAAGTGCTCGCTAGAATTATATAGTAAAATTCTTAATCTATTTTTTCAAAAACACTTTGTCTCTACATCTACAATAGAAAATAACTTTAGTTTATATAAAACCAAAGTTATGGTATTTGCAGATTTAAATTGCTTACAAGAAGAACAAAATTATTTTTTATATAATTTGTTTTGTGCAAACAAAGTATACATTGTAAGGTTGTCTAATCAGCGAAAATCTCTTTTACTAAAGCGTATAGAAATATTTTATAAGGAAAAGACATACAACTATAAAAATATAGTTACAAATATCATGCCTTGTACACAACCTATACCTAAACCTGGGGTTCAAGTTAGAATGGAAAAAATGCAACTAATATCTTGCAGTGCATTAGAAAAATTAATTCGTAACCCTTATACATTTTACATTGAATATATACTCAATATTAGAAAGCTTAAAGATCTAAATGCTAAGTTATCTAAATTAGAATTTAGCACTATTATGCATAAGATTTTTGAAAAGCATTCTTTTGATATTTCGCAAGAAGAATGCTTATCTAACTTTTCAAGCATGTGGTGGATAAGGTTACAAAAAATTATTCAATCCTTTATTAAAACTAGTAATACTAGAAGCCAACATATTGAAACTGAAAAAAGTTTTTCTTTGAAAATTTCCAAGGAGATTTCTCTAGTGATAAAATGTGACAGAATTGAACACTTAGCAGATAATAATTTAGCAATTATAGATTATAAATTAGGTATACCTCCGTCTCAAAGTGAAGTTATGCCTATACAATTAATTCTACAGGCACTAGCAGTGGAATCTAGTACTAAAAAGAAAATTTCAGAACTTGCCTATTGGAAATGCGATTATGATCAAGCAAAAATCGTTCCTCTGATAGGTTATAGAGAAAAAATGCAAGAATTTCAGGATATTTTGCCACAGTTCTTATCTCATTATTTAAGTGCTGATACTCCTTTTACTGCATCACCATATTTAGACAAATTTCTCAGATTTAATGACTATACACACTTGGAGAGAATAAAAGAATGGCTTTAGTGTGCTTTTTTATATTTTTTATTCACTTTGGTCATTATATGATCAAAAATTCCTAAAACTCTTTTAAATAAATTTGGAGTGGCTGAAGTAATAAAATTCACCGATGTAGTGTTGTTTTTATCATCTCCACTTGCTTTGTAGTCTAGAGCAATAACACCCCTGCTTCTTCCACCAGTAAGAATCTTACCGAAAATAGGTATGTTAGAAATAAGCTTATTTATAAAATATAATGGTACTATTTCTCCTGTAATTTGGAACCTAGAATTGTTAATATTGAACGCACCGTGGGCAGTAATATATAGTTCTGTAGCAGTTAAACTAGATTTTTCAATCTCAACAATATTATTACTATATGAAAAAGGGATATTACATATATCAAAATAAATACCTTCATTATTGAGAGTATTAACAATTCCTACAAAGGAAGACATAGAAAGTAGTTTAGTAAGCAAAGGTGCATCTTTAACATAAAAACTACTAATCGATGCCATGCCATAGCGTTTATTATTTTCCATCTGAGTGGATAAATAAAAAGATATTCTACCATGTTTTACCGATTTACTGATACCTAAAGAACGCAAAAACATCCCTGCATTGTCTGCATAAACTTCAAGACCTATATCGGTATATTCCGCAAGAATATTACTATCATCTTGTAAAAACCGTCCAATAAATTTACTACCACTACAATCAGTATGTGTGCATGATAAATCTAATTTTGCATCACGAATAATAATATTTTCTTGCATAATTACATTATCAACATACATACTAACTTTTATATTATTTTCCGAGATACTATCGTTATTGTTAATGATATAACTTAATATATCACTTATATTGATCGTATTGCCATAAATAGTTAGCGTGTTTTGATTCCTGCTTAATTCAATAGTCATATTAAAGTCATTACCAGGTAACTGGAATGTATTTGAACTTAAATATAAATGCTCATTTTCCTGCTTTCCACTTAAACTGATATTTATGTTATCCCCTGCGATATGCAACTTTTCTAATAATAGTTTATTATCATTATGCAATTCTGCAGAAAATGTCAAACTTTCCATATTACCTTTCCACCCTAAATAACTTGAGTTGAATATTAGTTTTGATAAATCTATATTGCCATTGATAACTCCAGTATTATCTGAATTTATTGATGATCCTATATCTAGGTTTACATGGCCATCTATATCAATATAATTTTTATTAATATAATTTTTGATAATTTGAGCAGGTAAATTTCCATTAAATTTAAAAATACTATTGTTATTCTGTTTTTTAAAATCAAATGTCACTTTTTCATCCTCACTTACACCATTGAATGCGATAAAATTCTTCCCAAACTTAAGGTTAAGATCATAGTTACCAATATCTGTATTATATACAGTTAAATTATCTATTTTTGAATGTAAATCACCTAAAAAATCAACTTTTTTACCATGAACATTTAAATTCAAAATTTGAAAATCAAATTGAGATTTTGCAGCACCACTAATTTTGTCTTTTTCAACTTTAATAATCTTATTTAATTTGGTTGCATATAAGGCATAAGCATCACTTACTGCTTGACCATGAATATTTAATACTGCATTTTCTTTATTAAGTGAATCCATTTTAACCTCACCATCTATAGTAAAATCCTGAAATTCAGCACTGTTTACAATAATTTTAAGATTATTATTTTTGAATTCCAGAGCACCATTTAAATTTTTTACCTGCTCAAAGTCAGCATCAAATTTTATACATGCATCTTCTATATCAGCAACTGTTGTAAAAGAATTATGATTTCTTACATTACCATCAAAATTGATTACCATATTTAATATATCTCCGCTGACATTATTGCAATACCATGCGCGTAATTCATCATTTATTATATTATTTGGAATGTAAACACATAAATCCTGAACAGAGAATTTACTGATATTCACTCTTAATAGCCCTTGATCTGTGTTAATATTCATTTTACCACTAACAGAAGTATATATGTCATTGACTTTAAAGTGGAAATTTTTTATATCAATAATGTTATTCTCGTATGTGAAAGTTATGTTTACGTTATTTAACGTTGTTGGCACATCTTGCTCAACACTTAATATGCGTACTTTTCCTGCTAAAATTTCATTGTTCTTATTAATTTTCAATGACAAATTACCTTGTAATCCTGCATCTTGAATTAATTTATTATCCTGAACAAACTTGTCTAGCCTCAAGTCATCAAATGTGCCGTACACATTTAAAAGATTATTATAATTTTCTACCGTTATAGACAAGTCTTTCAAAATTCTACTCTTATTGTTTGTATACATACATATGGTGAGAACTTCCTTTTTATTGATATCTAGTTTATCAATATAATATTCGTTTTCTCCATCCTGATTGATAATTATGTTATTGACTTCAATTCTTGATTTTTCATCTAAATTATGAAATAATTGCCATATTGGTTTCAACAAATCTTGCCTGGTTATTGCAGTTTTTTGTCTGTCTTTTATGTGTATATATACATCATTTGTCAAAAGATGAAATAAATCTGTTTTTGTTTTTAGTAGAGAACTTAATTTAAAGTAGATCGAGAGTTTGGGAATACGTACAGTAAAATTAGGATTATCTATTATTAAATCTGTAATATTAAAACATGAATTTTCATTACTCTTATGCCAAATAAATTCACTATCTTTTATACTGATATCTGAAGAATCAACTATTTTTAAAATTTTATTTTTTACATAAAAATTAATATAATTAGCATTGAATTCTACTGTATCCTTATCTTTTAAGTACAAAAAAAAAATATTAGCAAAAAAACTATCAATAATAGTATTATAATTTTTTTACGCATACTTTTCTTGCTAAATTATCAGCTACTGTATTATATGTATCACCATTGTGAGATTTAACCCACTGCCAATTAATGACATGTTGAGATGCAATGTTATCTAATTCTTGCCATAATTCTATATTTTTTACAGGTTGTTTATTACGTGTTTTCCACCCGTTCACTTTCCACCGGTTAATCCATTCTGTAATACCTTTTTTAACGTATAAGCTATCTGTATATAAATTAACGTTACACGGTACTTTTAATGCTTTTAATCCATTAATTACTGCCATTAACTCCATCTTATTATTTGTTGTACTAATTTCACTACCAGAAATATCTTTTCTATAATTTTGAAATAAAATAACTGCTGCCCATCCTCCAATACCAGGATTACCAGAACATGCTCCATCAGTATATATTGATACCTCCTTTCTGTTCATGTATTTAATATATTTTTAATCATTGAAACATAATTAAAGTATACCATATTATAATAATATTTCAATGACAGGATTTTTACGTTATAATTATTTACGTGTTTATAACTACGTGTGTGCAAGTTTATTGATTATACTATTTATTATTACTTATTATAGATCTTTTGCGAAACAGAAAATTATTGCAAAAGAGTAAAAAATGTGTCTTTTTGATAAAATTTTTCTTGTTTTAAAAACTATTACAGAGATACCTTAATGGTTTTGGTAATACTTCTGGACTCCATAAAATCTTCTAAGAACCTGTTCATAATCTTTTGAAAAGCAAAACAGCAAAAGCTAAAACAACCATTTGCAGGCTAGTGTTGAGCTGTTTCTCGCAGTTTTTCCACAATCGTCCAAAGGAGCGTTCCACAACCCATCTTGTTGGCAGCACAACAAAAGAATGCAGTCTCAACAATTGCACCAATCATCTCTTTTTTCTTAGTTGCAAAATTCTCTCCCTGAATCAACTCTTGATCTCCAAAAGGTTTTCTCTTATACATTCTTACCTTTTCTTTTAGATCGCGTACAGGTTCTAAGCATTAATTTCGCAAGAGATCTGGTGTATGAAACATTTGTTCCAATTCATTTTCTTTTATATAATATTCCATGGTAGTATCTACTCGTTTATTCTTCATTATAGATAAACCACCATCTTTTGTATTTTTTGTACACAGAACTTAGGATTGTACAATGATAAGTTTCAGTTTTATTGGCTTAATTAAATCTATTTTGATGTTACCTGCAGTATTACTTGTACTCATTGCAGGTATTTACTTATCAGTAAAATTAAAATGGTTACAGCTTTTTAAGTTACCATATGCAATTTCACTTTTAAGAGGTAAAAAAGGTGTTGATGGCTTTGCTTCACTAGTTGCATTATTTACAATCTTAGGTGGAAATCTTGGTGTAGGAAATATTTCAGGTACAGCAGTTGCTCTGAAAAGTGGAGGTCCTGGTTTTATTATATGGATGGTGATAATAATTATGATAACATCTATTATAAAATATGTGACATGTTATCTTAGTATAAAAAAACGAAAAATAAAGAATCATAAACTTGTAGGAGGTCCCATCACTTACATGGCAGATGCATTTAATTCTAAAAAAGCAACAGTTATATTTTTACTTATTATGATTATAGCTTCGATTACTGTTGGTAATCTAGTACAGGTAAACTCTTTATCTATACCATTAGATATGGTAGATATACCTGTTATTATTGGTGGAATTTCAATGTCTGTAATTTTCTTTATTATTACAGTGCTTAGTTTAGATAAGATAAAAATCTTTATCTCAGCTTTAATCCCGATAATGACTGTAAGTTACCTTGTACTGTGTGGAATAATATTACTGAAATTTAGAGAAAACATTTTACCTTCCATGCAATTAATAGTAAATAATTTTTTTACAATGAGTAGTGTTACATCTGGAGTGTCACTGGGTTTAATTTTAGAAATACTCAATGTTATTCAGGTAGGTGCTCTACGAGGTATTTTTGCAACAGATATAGGACTTGGTTTGGAAGGAATAGTACATTCTGCAATTGTTCCTAAGAAGAATGATGTGAGATTTCTTATTGAGCAAAGCCTAATAACTATAATATCACCCTTTGTAGTAGTAATAATAACATTTATTACTACCATTGTGTTGCTGATAACAGAAGCTTGGACAACTGATCTAGAAAGTACCAATATGTGTATATTTGCTTTTAAGGAAGCTACTAGCTCATTTTATGTGAGCTACCTCATTATGGCTATAATGTTCTGTTTTGCGTTTACTACTATTTTTACTTGGTTCTTTTGTACTAAGCAAACAATATATTACGTGTGTGACAGTGATATATATATTAAAATCTGGGCCGTAATTTTTACTGTTGTCATCCCTTTTGGATCTATTGGTAGGGTCAGGCTATTATGGGATATTGCAGACATTTCTATTGCTGCACTATTGTTTATTAACATACTAGCCATATTAAAATTACTACCTCAACATCAGGGAATATTCAGTACAAGTAATAGATATTTAAAATTAGTATGAATATTAAGATCAGAAATTTAGTAAATGCTTTATCTAAGTTACCGAGTCTCGGTCCATCATCATCACGTAGAATTACGATACATTTATTACAAAATAAAGAAAAAATTATGCTGCCGGTTGTATCATCTATGCTAGAATTAGCAAATCAGGTAATTAAGTGTGATATATGTGGAAATTTAGATCTGCAATCTCCATGTGCTATCTGTACTGATCCAAAGCGAGATTGTAAATTATTATGTATAGTCGAAGAATTAGGAGATTTATGGGCATTAGAAAAGGGAAACATATATTCAGGTTTATACCATATTTTAGGCGGTAGGTTATCTGCAATAAATGGTGTAGGACCACAAGAACTTAACCTTGATACTGTTCGTAAAAGAGTGGTGAATTTACATATTCAAGAGATAATAATTGCAATTAGTCCAACACTGGAAGGTCAGGTGACTTTACAGTATATTATAGAATTACTTAAAGATCTTAATATACAAATAACTCGCCTTGCTTGTGGTATACCTATGGGTGGTGAAATTGATTATCTGGATGAGGGTACTTTAAAAGCAGCACTCACCTCAAGACAGAGTATTAAATAAGTTTTTTTGTTTTCCTAGATTTTTCCACACTAACTAGAGCCTTTTGTTACTACAACTACCGTATTAAATAATATGTCATGAAATGTCTGTTTTTTTTCTGAGAAACAAGCGATTAAGTACCATAAGAGATTTAAAAGAATTAAAAGACCTAATATTATATAGATTGCAATAAGCAACATGTTATCAATCAACATATTTCTTTCTTTAAAGAAAGTCATCGGAATATATATTAATGCAGGAAAAAAGAATTGAGAAATAGTTCTATCAAATGCTAAACATAAATCTATTTTTTGTTTGTCTACTTTAACTGTACATATGTTAAGTAAGCGTTGTCCTGGGGTTGCTTGAGTATCAGAAGATAGGAAATAAGTAAAATAACTGCATTGTGTAAATATACTGAGTAAGTTTCCAAGAAGATGTAAATATCCTGGTAAATGTTCTACTGATAGCCCAGGTATTAACAATACAAGTATCAAAACTAATAGTATAGCAACTAAATTTACATGTATAAGAATTATGGTATCTATTAGATATGCACAAAAACGTCTACGTATGCTTGAGATTTCCATTAATTCCCTAAGTATTTTACTATAAAATCTTTAAGTTTACCAAAGCATTGAAAATATAACAAGTCTTCATAATTATTTACTAATGATTGGCTATATACTATAGGTAGGCAATTTGTATTTTGTGCACATAAAATATCTGTTACACTATCACCGATAAAAAACACATTTTTTTTATTAATAGGTAATAAGCTTTTGTCTAGAGCAAACAATACAGGAGCTGCATATGGTTTATCTTCATGCGTGTCACCAGAGCCAACAATTTTATTGAAATAATTATCTAATTTAAAATAGGTAACCTCTTTACGTAAGTTAATGTTTCTTTTATTACTTACTATAGCAGTGTAAACATTATGAGATTTTAATGTTTTTAGCATTTCTTCTACTCCAGGGTTAAGGGTGATATTTTGTAAAAGTGCTTCATCTAAATATTGTTGATATATTGTATTTGCCTCTTTCCATTGCACACCAAATAAGCTGATCATATATTCCTTTCTTGATAAATGGAAATTTCTATCTAAAAGAGTTTTGTTACTGTAGCCCATAGCATCTATGGTATGCTTTATAGCATTCCTAATATTGTTTTGCGTATCAACTAAAGTATTATCCCAATCAAAAATCACTGCTAATGGATTGCTTTTCATTTCTGTTTATAAAAATAATGTTTTACTTTAAAAAGTATTAATAAAGTATAAAAATAATCAAAGCTTATTAATTTTTCCAATAATCTTCATTGCTTTTTGATCGCTAAAACAAATTTCTAAACTTTGTAAATTTTTAGGAGATATTATCAGAACCATGCCAATGCCACAATTAAAGGTTCTAAGCATTTCACTTTTTGTTACTTTACCTGTATCTTGTAGCCATAAAAATATCTCAGGCCATTGCCAAGATGTATAATCTATATCTGCAAAAAAACCGTCTGGAAGAATACGTGCAATATTATCTGATAGTCCACCACCTGTGATGTGTGCTATTCCTTTTAATAAGTGCATTATAGGTAATAAAGAATCTACATATATTTTGGTAGGCTCAAGTAATATTTCTGCCCATAATTTATTATTCCATGGAGATAGACTATTATAATTTATCCCTAAATCTTTGAAAATGTTACGTACCAAAGAAAACCCATTTGAATGAATACCACTGGATTTTAAACCTACTATATAGTCTCCTTGTTCCATTGCACTACAGTTGGGAAGAATTGCATTCTTATCAACTACACCAACCACAAAGCCTGCAAGATCGTAACGACCTACACTATACATATCTGGCATTTCTGCAGTTTCTCCACCTACTAATGCTGTTCTAGCTTGCCTGCACCCTTCAGCAATGCTTTCCATTACAGATAATAATATGTTTTCTTTTAACTTACCAGCTGCAAAATAATCAAGAAAAAATAATGGGGTGGCACCTTGTGTTAACAGGTCATTTACACACATCGCAACCAAATCTATACCTATTGTATCATGCTTATCTATTTCTTGAGCGATCAGTAATTTTGTGCCTACTCCGTCAGTTGAGGAGACTAATACAGGGTGATCGTATTGCTTGCTTAATTTGCTAAAATCAAATAGCGCAGAAAATAACCCAGTTTCACTTATTACTTCTTCTTTTGTAGTTTTGTCAACGATTGGTTTAATTTTTTTGATTAGTTTATTATATAAATTTAAATTTACTCCCGATTTAGCATAGGTAGCCATATATCCTTGTAATTATTAATACCATATTAATAGAAAAGCGCAAAAATGCAATAAGATTTTCTCGCTATTGACAGTGATATACTTGCTGATAAAATCAATTTAAGTTTTTTGCAATTAATTAATGAATGAAAATGCAACAGATATTTTGCTGACTATAGAGCTATTTTCAAGTCGTATGTTTCATGATTTTGCTAATTCCATGAGTGGCGTGATATTTGGTATTGAGGAACTTGAATTTGGCGATACTAGTACGCGAAAGGAAGCTCTTTTTTTAATTAAAGAGAGCTTTAATGATCTATTGGCAAAGTATAAAATTATGAAGCAAGCTTATTCTATATCAGATAGTAATTCTTGTTTTAGTCAGACCAGGTCAAATATTGAGAATTATTTACTACAAAAAAAAATAAAACTGGTATGGGATATCATTGGTTGTAATACTCAAATAGATGTGATAGAGAAGACAAATAAAATCATTGCAAGTATAATACTTACAGTATCAGTTGCGATAGCAGGAATACACGAGATATCTATAGTGTTATCAAATGATATGCAAGATAAAATGTTATTGATTATTAAAGTACATAGCCAATTTAGCAAGTCATTTGCAGATAAATTAAATAATAAAAATAAAATTGACTTGGATACGAAAAATATTAATATTTACCTAACATTATTACTGTTAAAATGTTATAATGCTGAAATTAATTTTACACATAAGGATAGTTCCTTGGAAGTCACAATAACCATTTAAGATTTATGGAAATAAAGTTCTTGCAAGAAAGAAAAGGGTTGATAACTGGAATAGCCAATGAAAGGTCAATAGCGTATGGTATAGCTAAGGTGCTTAATCAGCATGGGGCAGAATTTGCAGTTACTTATCCAAATGAAAGTCTCAAAAAAAAATTATTGCCAATAGCAAATATGTTTGACTTAGATGAAGAGTTGGTTCTGCATTGTGATGTGCAAGATGAAGTAACTATAGATAATACTTTTGATATAATAAAGAAGCGATGGGGAATGCTAGATTTTTTAATACATGCAGTGGCATTTTCTGATAAGGATGAGTTGAAAGGTAAATACCTTGATATTTCATTAAAAAATTTTCTTAATGCAATGCATACATCGTGTTATTCTTTTACTGCTTTAGCACAAAGGGCTGAAAAAATTATGCAAAATGGTGGTAGCTTACTTACTTTATCTTATTATGGTGCTGAAAAAGTAATGCCAAATTATAATGTAATGGGTTTGTGTAAAGCAGCACTTGAAGCAAGTGTGAAATATTTAGCATGTGATTTAGGCTCGCAAAATATTAGGGTGAATGCTATTTCTGCTGGTCCAATTAGGACTTTGGCGTCTTACGGTATAAGTGATTTTCATTTTATTTCTGAGTGGCATAGAAATAATGCTCCGTTAGAGCGTAATATTACTATTGAAGATGTTGGAAAAGCTGCATTATATTTGGTAAGTGATTTAAGTAGTGGGACTACTGGGGAGATTTTACATGTTGATGCAGGATATAATGTTGTAGGAATGAAACGTGTTTAAGAAACTGGCTTCTTATTGGTTTTGTTTAGAATTAATTAGAGGTTTTGCTATTACATTAAAGTATATGTTTAAACATAAGGTAACATTAAATTATCCTATGGAAAAGGGTCCTCTAAGCACTCGCTTCCGTGGTGAGCATGCGTTACGTAGGTACTCAAATGGCGAGGAACGGTGTATAGCATGTAAATTATGTGAAGTGATTTGTCCTGCACAAGCAATCGTGATAGAAGCAGAAGAGATGGAAGATGGTAGTCGCCGTACTACACGTTATGATATTGATATGATGAAGTGTATATACTGTGGATTTTGTCAAGAAGCGTGTCCAGTTGATGCGATTGTAGAAGGTCCTAATTTTGAGTTTGCCGTAGAAAAAAAAGAAGAATTGATATATAATAAGGAAAAACTTTTACGTAATGGTGAAGTATGGGAAGATGCTATAGCATTGAGATTAAAAAAGAATAGACCGTATTATTAGAGAAATAATGGTTGAAATTATTTTTATAGCTGGGCAGAGAAAGAAAGAATACGTTAGTAAAGCTATAGGTTTTAATATACTATCACAAAATCTTTTGAAGAAAGCAATTGCACTCAAGTTACTAAAAATTGTATGATTTGTCACGTGAAATTAAGCATGGTGCTGAAGTGATATGAATGATGAAGTTGGGTTGGATATTATACGGCATGATGCTGCACATATTATGGCACAAGCTGTAAAGGAACTCTTTCCAACTATACAGGTAGCAATTGGTCCAACAATTCAGGATGGTTTTTATTATGATTTTGCCACTGATAGGGCTTTCACTACTGATGATCTCACCGTAATAGAAGCAAGAATGCAGGAAATTATAAAAAATGATTATAAGTTTATACGTGAAATATGGAATCGTGAACAAGCAATAGATTTTTTTAATAATATAGGTGAAAAATATAAAGTTGAAATTATTGCTTCTATACCGCTTGAAGAAGATATAACGGTTTATAAACAAGGTAATTTTGTAGACCTATGTCGCGGTCCGCATTCACCATCAACTGGCAAAGTTAAGGCATTTAAGTTAATAAAAGTAGCTGGGGCATATTGGCGAGGTGATTCTAAAAGGCCTATGCTGCAGCGCATATATGGTACTGCATGGAAAAATAAAGATGAGCTGAAAAATTACTTAAAACATCTGGAAGAGGCTGAAAAACGAGATCATCGTAAAATTGCTAAAGAGATGGATCTATTTCATATTCAGGAAGAAGCAGTAGGGCAAGTCTTCTGGCATGAGAAGGGATATATTTTATATAATATTCTTGAATCTTATATCAGAAAAAAGTTGAAGGATAATGGGTATTCTGAAGTAAAAACTCCTCTATTAGTTAATAAAGAATTATGGGAAAAGTCAGGACATTGGGATAAATTTCGTGAAAATATGTTTATTCTTGATAATTCTAATATAGCAATTAAACCGATGAATTGTCCTTGTCATGTACAAATTTTTAATTCTCATACAAGAAGCTATCGTGATTTACCAATACGTATGGCAGAATTTGGCACATGCTATAGAAACGAAAGTTCTGGGTCGTTACACGGGTTAATGCGTGTAAGAGGGTTTACTCAGGATGATGCACATATATTTTGTACAGAAGAACAAATTATTACTGAAACTTTAAACTTTTGTGATCTTTTAAAACAAGTTTATTCTGAGCTGGGTTTTGACCAAGTTTCCGTTAAATTTTCTGACCGTCCTAACGTGAGAGCAGGAAGAGATGAAATATGGGATAAAGCAGAAAAAGCATTGCTTGAGGCTGTGAAAGCAGCAGGATTAGATTATAAGCTCAATCCAGGTGAAGGTGCTTTTTATGGTCCTAAACTAGAATTTGTGTTAAAGGATGCTATAGGAAGAAACTGGCAGTGTGGAACTTTACAAGTTGATTTTATTTTACCTGAAAGACTTGGAGCAATGTATATTAGTAAAGACGGACAGAAACATAATGTAGTTATGTTGCATAGGGCAATTCTTGGTGCTTTTGAGCGCTTTATAGGAATTCTAATAGAGCATTATGCAGGGAAATTCCCTCTATGGCTTGCTCCAACGCAACTTGTCATTCTTACTATTACTAATGAAGTGGATCAATATGCTTTAGAACTAAATAATTTTTTAAAAAAACATGATGTAAGAGTTAAAGCTGATCTCACTAATGAAAAAATCAATTATAAGATACGCTTGCATAGTTTATGTAAGATACCTATATTATGGATTATAGGTAAGAATGAGCGTGAAAATAGGACTGTGTCGGTTAGGTATTTAGGGTCTACAAAACAAGAATCTCTTCCTTTTGAAAAGGCTGCTGAGTTGCTATTTAATCAAGGAGTAAAGTTTGCAAACTAAGAAAAATAGAATCAATGGATTTATTACGGCTAAAACAGTACGTTTAGTTGATCACAATAGTGAAATGATAGGAGTCGTATCACTAGAAAAAGCATTAGAAACGGCACAAAGTGTTGGATTGGACCTGGTAGAAGTTGCACCTGATTCTACACCTCCAGTATGTAAAATTTTAGACTACAGCAAACAAAAATACGATGCAAAGAAAAAAGCAAGTGAAGCGCGAAAAAAGCAGAAAACATTGACTATTAAAGAGGTCAAAATAGGGCCTAATATTAGCGATCATGACTATGGCACAAAATTGCGTCAAATAAAGGATTTTATTACTAATAGCTACAAAGTCAAAATTACAATGAGATTTAGAGGAAGAGAACTTATACATACTGAAGTTGGACTAGAAAAATTAGAACGGTTAATTCAAGATACAGAAGATATTGCGAAGGTAGAATTGATGCCTAAAAAAGAAGGCAATCAGTACTTCTTAATATTAGTATCTAAATAAAATCTGCAAATGGCATATTTCTGGGAATATGTTGATTGACTTGCAAACAACTAATTTGATGTATAAAATTAAGTTATTTATAATTAGGATAGGTCTATGAATCTTATACAAAAGTCTGCTATTGATTTTACAGCTCCAGCTGTTCTATCTGATGGAAAAATAAATGATAAATTTTGTTTTAGTGAATATGTGAAAGGAAAGTGTGCTGTGCTTTTCTTTTATCCACTTAATTTTACATTTGTCTGTCCTACTGAGATAATATCGTTCAACAATAAAATTAATGATTTTGCGAAACGTGACACTGAAGTATTAGGAGTAAGTGTGGATTCAAAATTTTCGCATCATCAATGGCGTAAAACCTCACCTCATGATGGTGGTATAGGGAAAATAAGTTATACTTTAATTTCTGATATAACAAAATCAATATCGAAAGAATATGGAGTACTGCATGATGAGTCATTTGCCTTGAGAGCAACTTTTATAATAGATGATAAATTTGTCGTGCGCCATCAATCGATAAATGATCTACCTTTAGGACGTAATATTGAAGAATATATTAGGATCATTGATGCAATTAAACACAATGAGGAGTTTAGTGAAGTATGTCCAGCAGGATGGAGAAAAGGTAAACAAGCAATGCAAGCAAGTGATGAGGGAGTAGCTGATTATCTTAATTCCCATAGCGAAGAATTATAGATGGAAACAAAAGTACTAATAATTGGTTCTGGAGCAGCTGGCTACTCAGCTGCTATATATGCAGCACGTGCAAATCTAGAACCAATTGTAGTCACTGGCATGCAACCAGGTGGTCAGTTAACAATTACTACAGATGTTGAAAATTATCCTGGATTTGCTTTAATACAAGGTCCAGAATTAATGGAACAAATGAGGATACATGCAGAAAATGTTGGTGCAAAAGTCATTGATGATCACATAAAGAATGTTAAAGAGTATAATAAATCCCGATTTAAATCTACTGGTAACATTAGTGACTATTATTCGGATGCAATTATAATTGCTGCAGGAGCACAAGCTAAATGGCTTGGTTTAGAAAGTGAAAAAAAATTTCAAGGTTATGGTGTATCGGCATGTGCAACTTGTGATGGAGCATTTTTTAGAAATAAAGTTGTTGCTGTAGTAGGAGGAGGAAATACAGCAGTTGAAGAGGCAATTTTTCTTACACGCTTTGCAGAGAAAGTAATATTAATACATAGACGCGATGTGTTGAGAGCAGAAAAGGTAATGCAAGATAGGCTTTTTAATAATAATAAAATAGAAATTATATGGAATCATGTGGTAGAGGAGATATTAGGCACAGAAAATCCTAAGAAAGTTACTTCTATGGTAATAAAGTCCATTATTACAAGAAGTCTCCAAGAAATAAAAGTAGACGGAGTATTTATTGCAATTGGACATGCACCTAATACAGCTATTTTTAAAAGTTTAGTAGAAATTGATGATCAAGGTTATATAATAACCAAACCTGGCACGACATTAACTAGTAAAGACGGAGTTTTTGCTGCAGGTGATGTGCAGGATAAAGTATATCGTCAAGCTGTAGTTGCAGCAGGTACAGGATGCATGGCTGCACTTGATGCAGAAAAGTTTTTGGAAAGTAAAGATAGCTAAGTATAACTAGCCCGAAGATGATGAAATGTGTGTATTTGAAGAGATTAGGTTCTATCAGCATGTAGTAAGGAAGAAGGCAATGGAAGCTTTAATGGAAGCTTTAGATGAAAAAGAAAGCAGAGAGATGGTAGTACAGAGGTTTAAAATAGGAAAAACTGTTTTTTTTGATCTATTCGCACTATTATGAAATACGCTATACATCTAATTTGAAGTTAACTTAGCTGCATTGTACTCCTTTTTTGATATAAGGTAGTAGTAAAATTATTGATTTCTAGGATAAGCGCACATATTTAGATAACGTTAAAAATAGTGTAAAGCAATTATATGTTCCAATGGAATGAGACTCATCTATACAATGCTACTAATGGTAAAACAATAGGTAGCTGGAGTAGTAGCAGTGTTTCGACAGATACAAGAAATATAAAACGTGGCGACCTATTTATAGCAATCAAAGGCACAAATTTTGATGGTCATGATTTTGTACATGAAGCATTTGCAAAAGGAGCTGCTGCTGCAGTGGTTAGTAGAGAAAATATCAAAGTTTTTCCAATGGTTGTTGTTACTGATACGTTAAAAGCCCTTCATAACATGGCATCGTATTACATTAAACATCTTCAAGCAATAGTGATTGCAATTACAGGCAGTGTAGGTAAAACTACTACAAAAGATATGTTATATACTGTTTTATCAAAATGCGGTATATCGTATGCAAATATTGGTAATTTTAATAATCATATAGGATTGCCTTTAACTATATTAAGTACTCCTGCAAATTGTGAATATCTCATTCTTGAAATGGGAACGAGCAATAAAGGTGAAATAGCAAAATTATCGAAGATCAGTAATCCAAATATCGCGGTTATTACAAATATTGGATATGCTCACATTGCAAATTTTCCTGACGTGTATGCTCTCGCACAAGCAAAACTAGAAATTCTACATGGTATTGCGAGCAATGGTATACTACTATTAAATCATGACGATAGATATTATGACTATTTATTATTACATGCTCATCAGACAATCAATAAGATAGTCAGTTTTGGCACACATCCAAACGCTACAGTACGTTTATTAAATTTAACTAAAAATTACGCAGGGTTAAACCTGGAAGTTAAATTAAATGATAATAATATAATAAATTTTGATCTTCCTATCAGAAGAGAACAATTTATCCATTCTGCCTTGGCTGTTGCAGCAGTTATACAAAGCTTAAAACTTGATCTACCGAAAAACGCTTTTGATACATTTAAAATAAGACAAGGTAGAGGTGATGTACACAGTATCCAATACAATGGAAAACATATATACCTTATTGATGACTCCTATAATGCTAGCCCAACTTCAATGAAAGCTGCAATTGAAGATTTGGGCGGATATTTCCATAACAGAAAGATTGCATTACTGGGAGATATGTTGGAACTCGGTAATCATGGCATAAAGTTTCATAGAGCATTGCTTGATCATATAATAGACCAGAAAATAGATAAAGTTTATACAGTTGGAAAAATAATGATAGAATTATACAAACTTCTACCAGATAAAATAAGAGGTATGCACTTTACTGATGCTAATCAGTTAAAAACTCAATTAAACAATATTATTAACAATAATGATACAGTTCTTGTTAAAGGTTCACAACTAATGAATATGGATATGATAATAGAAGAATTTTTGAGACTCTAACCTAAAATCGAGGAATGGTTACCTGAGCAGAATACAAGATAAAGATAGCATATGTGTTTTGTCATAAAATAGATTGGCTTTTAGCCTAAATTTTCCACAGCTTGTTTAGCTTATTATATAGTAAACTAAGTTGAATTAGACATTTAAAAAAAAGCAGAAATTGAGCAATATATGCACCACGTTTATGTCATTAGATCTTCTATTACAAACTGTACAAACTCTCTTCCATTCCAATAATTAACAGAGATTCTACCTAAAATAGTTTTAACGCCACTTTGCATAATAGCAGAACTAAGTTTAGTGTTTACAGAACGAAAAGCAATAGCTCTTGCTGTTGTATTACCATCAGTAATAAGGCATTTAATATGATTAGTTCCTATAATTTCAGGGTTTATTATTCTGACACCTTGGATAATAAATCTTGGTTCTGGATGCCCAACTCCAAATGGTTCTAAACGTCGCAATTGATTCCATAAAGATAGATTCACTGACTTAACAGTAATTATACCATCGACTTTTATCATTTTTTCTTTTACAAAATCTGCAAATCTTTCAGCAAAAAAATCATGTAAGTCTCTTATTTTATGATCTTTAATAGAAAATCCTGCTGCCATACTATGTCCCCCACCTTCAATGATGAGATCCATAAATTTTGCAGAAAGTACTGCTGCACCAATATCAATTCCTGGTACTGACCTACAACTTGCCTTTCCAATACCATTATTTAAAGATATTACTATTGTTGGCAAATGAGATTGTTCTTTGAGTCTTGAGGCGATAATACCTATGATCCCTTGATGCCAATTACCGCTCACCATGATAAATTTTGTATTTAATGTAACAGACTGTTCAACCTGTAATAAGGCTTCTGATAAAGCTTCGTTTTCTAATACTTTTCTTGCATTATTAAAATTTATTAACTTTAACGCAATTTGATATGCTTCTTCCTCATTACACGTAGAAAGCAATCTTGCGCCCAATGATGCTTCGCCTACTCTTCCCCCTGCGTTTATACATGGCCCTATGCTAAATCCTAAATGAGCAACACTTGGTTTCTCCAATATTCTCAAGTTATCAAACAAGATACGTAATCCAACATTTTTTCTTGCTGACATCACTTTAAGTCCTTGTGAAACTAACGCTCTATTTAAGCCAGTAATTTGCATCACATCACACACAGTACCAAGAGCAACTAAATCTAACAAATCAAATAAATTTGGCTCTTTTTTACTAATAAAAAATCCCTTCTCTCGCAAGATTTTATTGAAAGCAACTATTAGCAAGAATGATACTCCTACTGCTGCAAGGTTATTATAAGGAAAATTTTCATCAAACCGATTTGGATTAATCACTGCTACTGCATTTGGTAAGCTTTCCATGCTAATATGATGATCAACAACTATAATATCAAGCCCAAAGCTTTTTGCATCATCTATTGGTTGATATGCAATAGTGCCACAATCTACAGAAATACACAGACCTACTTCTTGCTTCTTAAGCTTTAATAGAGCGGCCGTGTTTAACCCGTAACCCTCATCAATGCGGTCTGGAATGTAAATTGTAGAATTGATACCTATTTCCTTTAAATATCTATGAATTAATGCAGCAGATGTCGCACCATCAACATCATAATCACCAAATATAGCAATTTTTTCATTATTGGTTATTGCCAATATTATCCGATCAACAGCCTTATCCATGTCTAGTAAAGAAAAAGGATCAGGTAATAATGATTTAATGAGTGGATATAGAAAATCGCTTGCATTTTCCACATTAATGCCACGAGTTACTAATATCCTTGCTACTATTTCTGGTAATTCAAACTTTTGTACTAAAGCTAAAACCTGTCTTGAATTTGCGTCTTGTAATTGCCACAATGTATTTGTTATACTACGATCTAGCATTATATAATCTTCCCCTGAAAGCTTGAAACCCGTTTTACACTTTAACATTCTTAAAAATCACTCCAAATTCAAGACAGTTGCACACAAATCTATCCACTTGTCTTTTGTTTTGTACTTTTTTCTGTCTTCCCTACAGATTCTTTTACCTTTTTTACCAATAAGATTGCTTATCTTGTGGTCTTACCTGCAATATTGCTATTAAACCAATCAATAAATTCAAGGTTACATAAATCCCAGCTAAAAAATTTATCTGTGGAAAATTTTTAATAAAAAACGTACATATCATTGGAGCCGAACCTCCATATATCAAATAGGAAATATTACGTGATACACTGACACCACTAAATCTAAACTGTGTAGGAAACAGTTCAGATATTACTATACCTATTGGATTTATTCCTCTTTCTAGTATAGTAAGCACCATTATACTTAACATAATAATTAAATAGTTTTTACAGTAATACGCAATAGATAGAATTGGACAACATAGCATCATTGTAACAATTATAAATAAAATTGCGGTACGTTCTTTCCCAACTTTATCAGCTAGCATTCCAAATGCTATTGAACATATCGGTATCAATATACCAGTTATTATGTTTATAATCTCATTTACATAGGTTGCAGCATACATTTCTATCGAAACTATTTCCTTTGCAAGTGTACGTAGAAATATAATAAAGCCTGCTATAATATTGATCGGCATAGCTATTAAAATAGCAAGTATTAAGATTCTTTTATGATGCTTTATTAGATCCATTATTGGAAAAGCAGACCGTTCATTATTTGCCTTATAAGCTGGTGTTTCTCCTAATAAATATATACTATATGCACTAAGTAATCCTAAAACGACTAAAAAAATAAATGGTATTCTCCATCCCCAAGCATTGAAATCAGTTGTCTTTTTACAAATTATAATTATTACCGTAGAAAGCAGCATACCTATAGATCTACCTAGACCTGTTATACCAAGAAACATACCAAGCTTTTGCTGCTTATAAGATAAATGTTCCATCAGATAAACAGAACTACCACCTTGTTCACCACCTAATGCTATTCCTTGTATAATCTGTATTGTCAAAAACAACATAGTAGCAGCTATACCAATCTGGTTATAATTTGGAATAAAAGCAATTAAACTTGAAGGAATTGATATAAATAACATTGCAATTAACAATGCTACTTTTCTTCCATATCTATCACCTATATGACCTAGCACAAATGCAGCACCTAAAGGTCGGGCCATAGTACCGAGCCACGTTATTCCAAAAAACTGCAATATACCGTAATAAGTATTTTCTGCATAACAGAATTCTCTGCTCATTATGTTGACTAACTCAATAAAAAGTGTGTGGTCATACCATATTGTGGTTCTGCAGAGAATACTTGCAATTAACACTTTTGTTTGTACTGTAACCATGCTAATCATTCTGATTGTTTTTTTAATTTAGTAAAGGGAAACTTCAACTCTATTAAAGCTATTAAGTTTATCAAGAAGTTTACAGTTTATTAGTTATATTGAAAGAAAGGTCCAGTAATTAATGATTTAGAACGTCCAACACTTTTTTACCTATTACTGCAGGAGTTTCAGCAATGAAAATACCACTGCTACGCATAACCTCAAGCTTCGCACTAGCACTACCACTACTAGAAGAAATAATTGCCCCAGCATGACCCATACGTTTTCCAGGAGGTGCAGTTTGTCCTGCTACAAATCCTACAACTGGCTTTTTAACTTTCTCAGATTTTATAAAATGTGCTAAATTATCCTCTTCACTTCCACCTATTTCACCAATAACAACAATACAGTGTGTATCATCATCTTTCAGAAATAGCTCTATACAATCAACAAACGTTATGCCATGTACAGGGTCTCCACCAATTCCTATACATGTAGACTGTCCCAGACCTACAGCTGTTGTTTGTGCAACTGCTTCATAAGTTAAAGTTCCAGAACGGGACATAATGCCTATATGTCCACGCTTATGAATATATCCTGGCATGATTCCTATCTTACACTCTCCTGGTGTAATAATACCTGGACAATTTGGACCAATTAGCCTACTTGTCGAATGAGTAAGAGCATCTTTAACTTTTACCATATCAAGTATAGGTATACCTTCTGTAATACATACTATTAATTCTATTTCTGCATCTATCGCCTCTAATATCGCATCTGCAGCAAATTTCGCAGGAACATATATAACTGTAGCATTAGCTTCTGTCTTATCCTTAGCCTCTTTTACAGTATTAAAAACAGGTAAATTTAAGTGAGTCATTCCTCCTTTACCAGGAGTCACACCACCTACCATTTTAGTACCGTAATTAACTACTTGTTCTGAATGAAATGTACCTTGTGCCCCAGTAAAACCTTGACATATGAGCCTTGTATTACGACTAACTAAGATAGACATGACACTTCTTTAACTATTTTACGTGCAGCATCATCAAGACCATCAGCAGCAATGATGTTTAATCCAGAGTTTTCTAAAATTCTTTTACCCTCTTCAAAATTAGTACCAGATAGTCTCACTACTAACGGTAGACTTATCCTCATTTCTTTTGTAGCTTCTATTATACCATGTGCAATAATATCACAGCGCATTATTCCGCCAAATATATTGACTAAAACCCCTTTTACCTTATTATCAGATAATATAATTTTTAACGCTTCAGTAACAGTTTCCTTGCTTGCATTGCCACCAACATCTAAAAAATTTGCTGGCTCTGCGTTATAATACTTTATTATATCCATTGTTGCCATAGCTAATCCCGCACCGTTAACCATACAACCAATATTGCCATCCATCTTGATATAACTTAGACCATATTGCGAAGCCTCTACTTCTTCTTTTACCTCCTCATCATAATCCCGAAGTGCTATAATTTCAGGATGACGATATAACGCATTATCATCAAAATTCATTTTGGCATCTAATGCAATAAAATCACCAGAACTTGTTTCAACCAATGGATTAATTTCAATTTGACTTGCATCTGTTGCAATAAATGCCTCATACATTTTATGTGCAATATCGTTTATTTTTTCCACTTGTTTTGAATGCAAACCAAAATCATCACATATTCTAAATTTAGAAGATAGATCTATAGAAATTTTTGTAACTTTAGAAGGAAAATTTATTGCTACTTCCTCAATATCCATTCCACCCTCTGATGAAAAGACAAATGTTAGCTTACCAGAGCTTGAATCAATAACCAAGCTCAAATAATACTCCTTCTTTATGCTAGATCCTGCTTCAATATATACCTTTCTGACACATTGTCCCATTGGACTAGTTTGATGTGTTATTAAAGTAGAATGAAGCATATCGTGTACAAATTGCTTTACTTCTTTAATAGACTTTGCAAGCCTTACTCCACCAGCTTTACCTCTACCACCTGCATGAATCTGAGCCTTTACTACAAATATATCAGTCTGTAATTGAGATATTTGTGATTCTACCTCTTCAGAAGACGTTACGATAAAACCTTTCGGCACTGGAACGTGAAACTTACGCAAAATCTCTTTTGCTTGATATTCATGAATATTCATATACTGTAACGTTGCTTAATACGTGCTTGTTGATATCTTCTCTTTTTTCTAGCTTCAGCTTTTTTTTTAGCTCTCTTTTCAGATTTTTTCTCATGATACTGTTTTTTCATTTTAACCCACCTTCCCTCTCTTTGTATTATTTTCTTTAATACAGGAAAAGCGCGGTCTACGTCACCGTGGTGAACTGATACTTCGATCAAACTTTATACCTCCATATTTCAAAAGTTATCATCTATCTTATAGATTAGAAAATTAATACCGTCAATTAATTTATGAACTTAGATTAACTGTAATTCCTTAAAAAAGTCCTAATCAAATCGGGGCGGAGAGATTTGAACTCCCGACCCCTTGGTCCCAAACCAAGTGCGCTACCCAGGCTGCGCTACGCCCCGACTATTAATTACAATATCATAATTAACAACAAATGCAAGTAGTAGCCATTTGCAAATTGTAAAAGACATATTTAGGTGTATTTTACGCTTTGGCAATAATATTTTGTTTCGTAGAAGCTTTATTATGCATTAATTACACATTAAAGTCAAGAAAAAACACATCTAGATGTATTTTCCATTTTTGGAACAACCACTCCGTTGCATTTCACAAATAGTTAATAGGTTTTTAATATCAAAATGACAACTTAAAAGCTTCATGTCTACAGTTGAGAAAATTTTACTAGAAGATACACCAATAGCTATGTTATGGGTCGTGAAAGATCCTATGCAGTTGAAATATGATAAACTTCCACTACCAAACATATCTATCCTTATAAAGATAGATTATTAAGCTGGGCAGACAAAGAACCAGAGCGTCAAATAAAATTATATTATGTTTCCACAAATCTCACACCAGAACAAAAACAGAAATTAATTGATCTCACTGATGCAGAGAAAGGAGAAAGAGGTAATATAAAAATTAATAATGATAATAGCTGGAAAAAAGACTATTTATATACATTTCACAACAAAGCTCCTATTTTGGAAACTCCGCTTGAATTTGAAGAAAACCATGACATTGACAATAACATCATGACAGGATTAACAAATACTTTTACTGATTTGATATGGTGATTTGGATATTTTAGATGTATGGTCCCAGAGAATAAAGGTATGGATTGAGTATCAGTAGATTTTATCCATTGATCACATATCAAGAGAAAACCTACGCTATAAAATTGTCAAGCCAATCCGTATTTACTCCACTTTGCTGTAACTTGATTGACTATTTCTGCATCCATTTCAATCTTTTTCCCCCAATCTCGTGTAACTTCAGGAAATACTTTATTAGTAGCATCAAAACCCATCTTGCTTCCAAGACCACTATGAGTAGAGGCAAAATCTAAATAATCAATAGGTGCATTATCTATAGTAATAGTATCACGTGCAGGATCCATTCTTGTGGATATTGCCCACATTACTTCACTCCAGTCACGTATATTTATATCACCATCCACTACTATTATAAATTTTGTATATAAAAATTGCTTAAGGAATGACAGTATACCCATCACTATTCTTTTTGCGTGTCCTGGATAAGATTTTTTGATAGATACCACTGCTATTCTATAAGAACAACCTTCTGGAGGTAAGTAAAAATCTACTATTTCTGGAAATTGATTAATTATAATAGGTATAAAAACTTCATTTAGTGCTTCAGCAAGAATAGACGGCTCATCTGGTGGTTTACCAGTAAAAGTGCTGAGGTAAATAGGATTCTTACGCATAGTAATTGCAGTAATATTAAATTCAGGAAATTGTTCAACAGAATTATAATAACCTGTATGATCACCATATGGACCTTCATCCCGGTATTTATCTAGACTTACATATCCCTCTAAAACAATTTCAGCATGAGCCGGTACTTGCAACGGAACTGTTTTACAGTTGACAAGTTCTAGCGGTTTCCTACGTAATAAACCAGCAAACTGGTATTCTGACAGTCTCTCAGGTACAGGAGTTACAGCCGCAATAATAGTTGCTGGGTCAACACCGATTACAGCAGCTGCAGGAAATTTATTCTGTTTTTGTTCCTTCCATCGTCTGTATTGATTAGCACCACCACGATGTGCAAGCCACCGCATTAAAGTTGTTTTTTTATCTATAACCTGCATACGATATATTCCTAGATTAAAATTATCCTGTTTTTCACTAGTAGGCCCTCTCGTTACTACAATGGGCCAAGTAATTAATGGTGCAGGTTCATTTGGCCAGCAGGTTTGTATAGGCAAAATGCTTAGATCCACTGCATCCCCTTCTAATACTATTTCTTGACATGAAGCATTTTTTATAATTTTACTACGCATGGACAACGCAGCTTTAAGTATAGGAAACATCTTAACCACTTCTACAAAATTCATTGGCGGTTCTGGAGACCGTAAAAATGCTAAGAGCTCACCTAAATCTTTCAGTGTTGTACCCAGTGCTAGAGTAATTCTATCTATAGTACCGAACAGATTAACCAATACTGGAATAGGATTCTTACCGTTTTCTGTGATAACGTTTTCAAAAATTATAGCTGGGCCTTTTTGTGATAAAATTCTACGGTGGATCTCCGTAATCTCTAGTACTGTTGATACTTTTTCTTTAACCCTTATAAGGTCGTTTTTTTTTTCTAAAACTCTAATGAAATCAGATAAGCCGTTCACAACAGTTTTTACCCTCTATCTAATTCGGACAGATCTTGACCTTGATACATCTGCGGTGAGTGAGATGGTGATAAATATTGTCGCCCATCATAATAACCATCATCATGTGCGCCATGTAAACCATCAGCTTCATGAGCCAATCTAGCATCAGCATGCGGAAAATCATCAGGATTATAATGATGATCTCCAGCCCCATCATAGTGTGGAACTTCCTGGTCTCCTCCCCCTGTAAAATGCTCTGCTATCTTTTCAAAAAATTTTACCCCCAACATATTAGCTGACTTCCACATACCATCTAAATTGCAACCACTAATCCAAGCCTCAAACACATTATTGTATGCAGCATACAAACCTTCACTGATAAGACAGAACAACCATTTTCCTCCATCAAGCACTGTAGAGTAAGGGTCGCCATAACCTATACCAAAGCCACTTTTTTCACCACCAGCTTCCTGATGTTCACGTGCAGACTGTAATGCTGCAATATCTAAACCTTGTGAACCTTCACCACTAACCATATATACTCCTTTTTGCTTAATATTTTAGCATAAGTCTTTTAAAATATCAATAAAAGCTATGTTATTTCTTTTCTTCTTCCTCGGAAATAAATCCTTACTGATATCAATAAGATTATCAATAAGTAGAGTAAATTCCATGTGGCTAAAGATAGACCTAAAACGTAATACCCTCTATCACAAGATGGCAAACGGTGAGTATTTAATAAACTATTTCTTAATTCTTCAATAGTAATATTATTATTAATCTGTTCAGTACAACCTATAATATCCTGAAACCAGCCAGCTTCAATCCCAATGTGATAAAAAGATATTATTATACCTATTAGGTAGCTACAAAACATTATGTAAATTAGAGCTTTATACTCTTTTATCAAACATAATACTGAAAGCACTGCCACGACATAAAAAACTATACGCTCATAGATACATAATTTGCACGGCAGAATGTTAAAAAAATATTGCAGTATATACGCAAAGATCAACGCTACAGTGCTGGATAATAAAAATACCGTAGAAGTAATTTTACTATTATTAAGCATAACCAATAAAATAAGTATCTATTTTATATATGGATTTTTATTTTTTTTAAAGCGTAATCTTACCGGTATACCACTAATAAAGAAGCTTTTACTAAGTTGATTAATTAAATAACGTTTATAACTCTCGTTTACAACTTCTGGTATATTACATATTAAAGAAAAAGCAGGAGGTGTGGTACCAATTTGTACAATATATTTCATTTTAACAACTTTACCTTTTATCAAATGATGAGGATGAACACTTGATAACCATTTATTCAGCTTTGCAGTGCCAATTTTTTTGTTTAAAAACAAATTTATTTCAAGACATCTATCCAGTACTTCGCTACAGCGCATATTTTTCAATGCTGAAATTGTAACAACTGGTACTTCTAAAAAAAGCCTGCTAATTTCCTGTTGTTTAACAAATTTTATTATTTTACTCCTATCATTTTTATTTATTAAATCCCATTTATTCAAAACAACCACTATGCCTTTACCTTCCCTTATTGCAATCTCCCCAATAAACAAATCTTGTTGCTCGATACCTAAAAGAGAATCTAGCATCAAAATAACAACATGAGAACGCTTTATAGACTCTATACTTTTTTCAATAAATTTTGATTCTAACATATCTACTTTTCTACGTATTCCTGCAGTATCAATGAGTGTAATTGTTTCACCTTTATAATTATATGTAACATCTATGGAATCATGCGTAGTACCAGGCTCTGGACTTACTATTACCCTATTGTCCATTAATAAGCTGTTTAAGAAAGTTGATTTTCCAACATTCGGACGGCCTATTATGGCAATTCTAAGATTTGTATCTTTGGCAATTAATGGCTGTATACCATTATTTAGATTTTTAACAATTGCTTCATAAAGATCCACCATGCCGAGATTATGCTCAGCAGAAATATATACAATTTCATTAAAATTGAAAAATTTTAAATAATTTACATTCACCAATTCTGGATTTTCACATTTATTTGCAATTAATATTAGAGGATGATCAGTCCTTATCTTTAACCACTTTGCAAGCTCTTGATTTTGATAATCCTCTACTCTTGCATCAACAATAAAAAAAATCATATCAGCATCTAAGAAAGAATATTCTATCTGTTCAATGATTTGTAGTATAGTGCTATCCCAACCTCCTGTATCTATTATTTTAAATTCAAGATCACTAATTCTCGCAATACCTTCTTTTCTATCTCGTGTCACACCAGGAATATCGCTTACTATAGCAGCCCTCTTCCTTCCTACTAGCCTGTTAAAAAGTGTCGATTTACCAGCATTTGGTAGGCCTACTATAGCAATTTTAATGCATTTAGACATTCATGCTTTTGCCAGAAACAACACTTTTGCTGTACCATAAATACGTTCCAGTACCACGCTAAAATTTTTATAATATTGAAAATCTTCATTTTTCTGAATTTCCAATACTATTAATGCATCATCATTTAACCAACCAGAGTGAGCTAGTCCATTTAAAGTAGACTCTACCAAATTACTATTATATGGTGGGTCTATAAAAACTATATCGCATTGAGAAATAGGTTGAGGCAGATTATCAGCACTACAACATATTAACGTTGTTTTGTCTGTAATACCAAGACTATCGGCTGTTTTCTTTGGTAACTGTAAATTATAATAATCTGAGTCTACCATAAAAGCATGTTTGCTACCACGAGAAATTGCTTCAAATGATAAAGCACCGCTACCACAAAATAAATCCAGCACATTTGAGTCACGGAGTTCTTTTCTAGAAAGAAGTATATTAAATATAGCTTCTCGTACAATACTCATTGTCGGCCTTGCTGCTAGTTGTTTGTCGGTAATTACTCTTCTTCCACGATATTTACCTGCAGTAATACGTAACATATTAAATTCATTAAATAAATAATTATATAACTAGATTTTCAAATTCGCTAATTAATGTCTTCATATCGTATGGTAAATCAGATTTAAATTCTATATATTCTTGGCTTTTTGGATGGTAGAATCCTAACTTATATGCATGTAGTGCTTGTCTTTTAAAATTACAAATAAAATGAGACTGTTTCGCATATCTTGCACTCTTGCTACTATTCTTACCATAAACTTGATCTCCAACTATAGAATGCCCTATATGGCTCATATGCACTCGTATTTGATGTGTCCTACCTGTTTCTAACTTACAATTTACCAAACTTGCTTTCCCTATCGGTTTTTTTACTGAATAATGAGTAATAGCTGATTTACCTATAGCTTTTGTTACACACATAATTTTCCTATTGCTGCGTTTTGGTGCAATATAAGTTTTAATAGTTTCGTATAGAGGAGACAGTGTACCCCACACTACTGCAAGATATTCGCGTTTTATTATACGCTTTGACAAAAGCGTAGATAAAAAAGTGTGAGATTCCTCATTCTTTGCAATAACCATTAATCCACTAGTCTCTTTATCAAGGCGATGTACGATGCCTGGCTTACTATATGGAAAGCAAGCTATTACTGCATTTAAAAGTGTATCATTATTAGTTCCTGCACCAGGATGTACAGTTATTCCACTTTGTTTATTAATTATTATTATGTAATCATCTTCATAAACTACATCTAATTTTATATTAAAATTAGGACTAATATCTGTTGTATCATCAGATTTGATTGAATCCACTACATATTCTTCACCAGGCTTTACAGCATAATCATTATCAGTAATAACACAACCGTGTAATTTAATACACTTGTTCTGTATTAATTTTTGAGCTTTACTACGTGATATGTTATGTATATATGCTATATAAGTATCTAACCTCTTGCCTTCCATGCTTCATTAACGTTGGGATCTATCCACCATTTTATGTCTGCACTAGCAAACTGTACCTGCCTGTTATTCTCCTCCTCTATGCGTATCTGTGAACCATCCAGGTTATGAATAATTTTTTCCACACAAATATCGTATAATGTGAAAAATTTCCCATCACGATCTTGAAACTGAACAGATTCAGACAAACAATTTATAAAATCACTTGCCTTATCATTTATACCAGCACTTACCTGTTGATTTTGCATTCTGACTGGCTGCATACCATCAAAATAACCATTATAATTATTAAGAGCAGCTTGTTTTAGTTTACACCAGAGATTTTGCACGTTATTAATATATACATTATGCAACCCTTCTCCTCTTGCGTTTTTCATGACTGCAACAATCTTTCCTTCTCCAAATGGAGAATAAAAAGACTTTAATGTAAGTCCACCTAATTCTTGAATAAAATCATAATTTTCATTCCTTTTACACTCTATAAGTTTTTTACACGCAGTGTAAATCCTAAATGCCATAATAACACAAAACAGTAACATAACTACTGCTGCAATAGGTGGAATACTCTGCTCTTGCTTCAATAAATATATTAATGGACTTAACATAATAAAAACAGTGATCACATGCTGAATAACAATCAAAGCAACCTTGTGCCTATTTTCTGCAGCTATAATCTCCATGATCTCTCTCTGATTATTGTTCTTAGCAATTGGTATGAAGATCGAAAAGTTTCCTTTACTATCATTAAACTTTGGTATAAATTCTATAGCAAACCCACTTTTGCCAATATCACTTTCTTTATCCGCTTTACCACCTCTATACTTTACATCTATTTCCTCTTTTGTTACTACTGCACCATAACGCTTCTCCATCACAAAAGATAGTACAAATAGTGTACAAGGAATAGAGATAATGAATATAAGCAACGGTATTGATAATTTAAACAGTGGTATTCGTACAGGTTTAACAAAATTATGTAGAAAAATGAAATTATTCTCAACAAACATCATTGCAACAAAATAAGCAATAGTAAAATTGATACTAGCGCTCAAAGCCGACTTTTTTAAAGTACCATTTAAGGCATACCTCCTTATACAACTAAACCAATCAAACGGTAACCTTAGCACGCCTAGATCTGACATGCGTAGCTTAGGTATTAAATATTTCCAGGCACTCATATAAACCCCCACTGTTATTTAACTTTATTTATTATATAACTAACTATGTACAAATACACAAGAATTTTTTGAGAATACATTTACATATATTTTCTGTCTGGCTTGCCACTTTAATACATACATTTAATCTTAAACTCCCCACCTCCAATATCATTATTAATAAACTCTATACTTGTTATGAGTGTAACAGGCTTTGTTCTATCATCAAGATTTATTATATCATCTCCACGACCTTTTATAATACAATACTTAGGTGAACCTCTTTTGTCATATAATATAACCTCAGCTCCCAAAGCAAGTAATGTTGTAGTATGTGGGTTTTTTTCCCCATCTATCTTTACTTTTACCTTAATATCTCTTAATCTTTCATAAATAAAAACACTTGCTGGACCATGTAATAATTGCCGTAAATCATCAGATTCTCTGTCTCTTATTTTTTGTGCCTCTTTCTCTTGTATTGCCTTTTCCACTTGTTCTGCTTCTTTAGATACGTCTCTGACCCTTTGCTTTTGCTGCCTTATTTGTTCTTTTAAGGATGCTTCGTTAACTATCAAATCGTTTGCTTCTTTTATTCTTCTTAGTTCTTGCTCTAGTTTTGCTATTCCTTGCTTCATCGTAATCGTATCTGTATTGCCTACACCAGGATCTACAGGGAGATCTACTTCACTTCCACTGTTATTCTTCTGACCTTCTTCCTCCTGAGCATTACCACGATTACACCATGCAAGCAAACCTCTCATGCTACCCCATGCATTATCTATATGCCGGATAGCACTCGCAACATTAGATTCACCTATTTTGTCAATGTACTGATTTATCTTGGTAACACATTGCTGTAGATCTTGTCTAGCGCCAGCTATTTCTTTATTGATTGTATGCTCTATTTGACCCACACTGCATGTTACATTTTCTGATAGAATTTTTAAACAATCCTTAGTCTTAACAGTTAATGAATTGAGATTACTGACTATATCATCCACCTGATTTACCAGGTTCTTCTTTAACAACTTATTATCTCTGACTAATACAGTTTCAGAGTTTCCAAATATATTACACACAATACCCAGAACAGGAAACCAAGAAACCCACCCTATTGCATCTAATTTTGATGTTAACTGCTTATTCTTATCCATCTTTTCATTTGCTTTATACATATTGTAATAACTAACAATACTACTCAGAACAGCATGAATTAGTACCAACAAAACTATACACAGCTCTATACTATTATCAAGATTAGAAATACCAAATTTTCTTAATGCACCAATTATTACCAAAGTACTTAATGCATATGGTACTACAATAAGTATGAACTTATCTCTGTTTTCATTCTTTACATCATCCAATATAGCATCTCTATCACAACCCTGGCTCTGAGATATTGGATCAATTATTGAAAGATTTTTTGTAAATTTTGGCTTAATGGCCATTACCCATAGATCTTTTTCAAGCTCACTTTTCTGTGCACCTTTTCCCTGGCCTATCTTTTTTTCAATATCTTCTTCATTATTGATCTTTTGTACACAAACAAAATAAGTAGCACAAGCAATTGCACCTATAGCAAAAGGTACAAGAAAAATTAAGCCATGTGTATACAATGCAAAAGAACTTAAGCTATTCCACAAATAACCACTACTCAGAAAACTTAAGTCATTACTGGTAATTAGTGTTATAGCAAAATACGCTACTTCCCAATGTATTAAAGCATTCAATGCTGCTCTCTGTATGGTACCATTGATACAATATCTTTTCACACGACCAGGCATATTCCAAACTTGATTAACTACAGGAATATATTGAGAAACCATATTGCTACCCCATTTTCATATGCAACTTTATTATATTGTACTATTAATAGCAACCAAAATCAAGCCTAATTCATCTCCACTGCAAATAACATAGAACCTTGACACTTATGAATGCGAGAATAAATGCCACGGTCTATTAGAACGCATTCTTTTGACCTTCATACCACTCCAAATTAAATGCGTACCATATTGCTCTAAATCAGAATATGTAATAACATGAGTACTACATTTTTGATAACTAAAATCACTCAATTGGATTATTAAGTCACTACTGTTACAGTATTGTAAAACATCTTCTTTCGTATAAGCAAGTAATACTGAATTATTGTTACAATGATATATATAACTATCTATATAATATTTTAATCTATTATTACCACTATATTTTTTATGATTAAAAATCTTATCTTGACCATTTTGTCTGGCCCAAGTGCGTATAACAAAGTTTTTATTTTTTCCATTCAGAGAATACAATAATCCATCATTTTCTTTTATAGCAATGTTATCAACATTTACCAATATATCAGGTGTCTTATATGTAATGCCTAATAGGATTCCTGTGAGCATAAAACTAATTCCCCATAAACGCCATTTCTGTTCCCATAAGCATATCCATAATAATCCAAATGTTATTATTAAAATTGATGCAGGAGAAAAAGTATGCACATTGATACAAAAGTTAGTAATTGTATTGATTAAGTACAAGATGCTGTCTATGAAATATTCTATCATTGGTGTAATAAATTTTTCAACTTTCAATGGAATAAGTAACATATAAAACAATCCTGAAGGGATAATCATTAATGTTACTATCGGTATAGCAATTAAATTAGTCATGATTCCACTAATTGAAAAATAATTAAAATTATATATAGTGTATGGTATGGTTGCTAAACTCGCTATAATTGAACTAGTTAAAATTGAAACGAAGTATTGTATTACCCTCACATCAAAAAGTCTAACGTGATGGCATGAGAGTAATGCTAATACAGCAGAAAATGACATTTGAAACCCTGGCTTAAAAATTGATTCTGGTTCTATAACAAGTAGAACTGAAGCAGCAAATCCAATAGCAATGAGTGCTCTATATTTTCTATCTAATATTATTGCAATTAATACCAAAATTACCATGATATAGGCACGCTGTGCAGAAATTTGCATGCCTGTCATCAATAGATAAAATGTAGTAGGTAATATAGTAAGCAGTGCAGATATTTTTTTGGTATTATACTTGAGTGTAAGAGTTTCAGATATTGCAAAAAAATTACGAAATATTATAAAGAATAGGCCTGCAACAAAAGAAAGATGCAAACCAGAAATAGCAAATAAATGAGATATGCCAGAATCACGTATTGCATTTATAGTTTTTATATCAATACCATCCTTTTTACCAATCAATAGTGCAGCCATAATACCTGCATGTGGTGTTTTTATATTATTATGCAAATTTTCATAAATATATTGACGGAAAGACTCTATGTATTCGTAAATTTTTTTTGTTTTTGCTTTTCTATATAAACGCAATTTACTTGTTGCAAAGCCTGTAGCACTAATCTTTTGATAATATGCTATTTTTGCAAAATCATATGCATATTCTGAAGACGCAATTTTTAATGGAAAAAGTTTTGCAGACAAGATTACCTGATCACCTATTTCGATATTACTATCTATACCAGTTCTCACAGATATTTTAATGTTATCCAAGCAATCATTAAAAACAGCAAGCAAAAATTGCTTATACAACCCTTTGTGATCAATATCTTTCACTGTAGCTACAACATTTTTTACATATCTCTCTTTATCAAGCATTTTAGTATTCACTAAAACTGTCTTACACTTACTTGCTGCAAATCCTATAAATACTGCAGTAATAGCAATACATAAGATTGTATGTCTTGTATAAAAAATACAGACTGGAATGAGTGCTAAAAGAAAAATTATAATAAAATTTGGTTCAAAATTTAAAGAAAAATAAAGCAACACTCCTACACATTGGAGTACAGGAAACCATAACACTAGATTATATTTCTCTTTATAAAGATTGTTATGTATATAATTAATGATACCTCTTGTATTCATTGCAATTAAATATATAATATAAGTAGACAATACCGCGGGGTGGAGCAGCTCGGTAGCTCGTCAGGCTCATAACCTGGAGGTCGTAGGTTCAAATCCTACCCCCGCAACTTAAGGGTATAGTTGTTCTACTTTCCATTTGTTATTTTTAAAAGTGTACACATGCCTTATATGTCTTCTATGCTCTCCTGCCTGCCAAAATTCTATGACTTTTGGTATGACGCAAAATCCTACCCAAGAACTTGGACGTGGTATTTTCTTGTCCAAAAACTCCATATTTTTAATTTTAATTTCTTGTTCAAAGTCTTGCCAATCATTCAATACACTAGATTGCTTTGAACACCATGCACTTATTTGGCTCTCACGTGGGCGAGAAGCATAATATTTATCAGTTTTATCACTATCTAATAGTCCTACATCTCCTTCTACACGTACTTGTCTTGAGGATGCAATCCAATTAAACACCAGAGCAGCTTTAGGGTTTTTTATCAACTCTTTACCTTTCCTGCTATTAATATTGGTAAAAAATATAAAACCTTTGTCACTATACTCCTTTAACAGTACTACCCTTGCAGACGGAATACAGTCCTTATTACAGGTTGCAAGTGTCATAGCTGCAGGTTCTATACATAAAGAAGCTCGGTACCATTGAGAAAACAAACCTATAGGGTCTATCATGTGTCGAATATCGTAGTGATAGTTTTTTCTTGAAAAAAATACTTTAAATAATTAATGCCATCAGCTTCTACTTTACTATCAATGCTACGATTTATATATATATGGTTAGTGAATATCCTTTTACTAATCATATTTACCCTACTTTGAATATAGCTATGTAAAGAAAATGCATTACATTTTGTATTATTTATATCATTGATAACTTCATGTAGCTGTGCTTTATCAAAACGTATAATATGTAAAACAGGACCAAACACTTCCTGTTTCAGTTGTGAAATTTTTTCTATTTCATAAATATATGGAGGAAAGAAATAACCATCCATGTTAACAGGTAGCTTAGACAAAAGAGTTGAATGTGCATCTTCTGACATTTTCTTAGTATATTGAACTAACATATCCATAGATATTTTATTAACCACTGGACCGATGTCAGTACTGAGCTCTATTGGATTTCCTATTCTTAATCCTTCAACTGCATCACATATCATTTTTATCTGCTTTTCTGCTATATCATTTTGAATAAATAATACTGAACAATTTTGTCCTCTACTATAAAATGCAGAAGATAATACGTCCGTAGTCACTTGTTCCATAAGAGCAGAGCTATCCACAACCATAGCATTTAGTCCATCAGTTTCAGCAATTACTGGTATTCCGCTACCTATCAGCCTTTCATTAATTATTCGTACAGTTTGTAAAGAACCAGTAAAAACTATACCTTCCACTTTGTCATAAATTGTATCAACATTACCTGGAATAAAATGTAGTACATCATGAGGTATACCAGCTTCGTGCAATATTTTTACAACTTCATAAACAATAATAGGCACATACTTTGACGGTTTTACAAGTACGACATTACCAGTAGCAAGTGCAGCAGCAATTTGTTTAATAAAATCTACTACTGCAGAAGGCAATGAAGAGATACACAAAAAAACCCCTCTACCCCCAAACTCAATAAAACTATTTTCACCAACCATTCCAGGTAATTTTTCTACATCATTCAATTTATTTTTTGCAATTACCGCATAATAACGCAGAAAATTGATTGTCTTCCTAATATCTGATATCGCATTTGGTATGGTTTTTCCAGACTCGATAATCAGTACATATATTAACTCTTTAATATTTTCTTCTAGTAAATCTGCAGCTTTTTCTAAAAATTTAGCACGTTCTTTTACTGAAATATCCTGCCATTGGGAAAATGCACTTCGAGCTATTGAAAGTGCATTTAGAACTTGTTCATCTGTTGCATCTGATATTTCTCCTACCACATTGCGCAGATCTGCTGGATTAACTGCTTTATAAAATTTAGCATTATCTAATAATAACTGACCATCAATTATTGGACCTATTTGCCATTTTTTATTGGCGAAATTTTTCATTTCGTCAAAAAATTGCGTAACTGTAACTAAATCACTCATGTCAATGCCTAAAGCATTTTTTCTATCTGATCCAAAAATATCTTGTGGTAACGGAACATTTGGGTGTGGTTCATAATTAAAGCTTTTAGATTTTTCTAAAGGGTCCTCAATTAACAGATCAACATCATGACTGATAAACGACCTATCATCAAAAAGACGCTTGATAAGATATGGTAATAAATTACCATGTGTACCAACTGGTGCACAAATACGACAACTAATATTAGTTGCAAGTTCTGACATGACATAATCATACATGTCTTTGCACATTCCATATAAACGTTGAAATTCAAACCCTGGATGATTTTTATCAGCAATCTCCATTATGGTTGCAAAAGTATAAGCATTATGAGTCGCAAAGCATGGATAAAAATGACTTGCTTTACTTAAAAGTTTCTGTGCACATGCAAGATAAGACACGTCAGTATAACTCTTTCTTGTAAACACTGGATAATTGATCATACCAAGCTCTTGCGCGCGTTTAATTTCTGAATTCCACTGTGCACCCTTTATAAGTCGCACCATAACTTTATGTTTTGACCTAACTGCAACATCCTCAATAAAATCTAGGATATGTAAAGCACGCTTTTGGTATGATTGTACCGTCAAGCCTAAACCATTCCACTGTGACAAGGACTCATCAAGACGAAGCTTTTCAAACAATATTAAAGACATCTCTAGCTTTTCTGCCTCTTCTGCACCTATACATAATGAAATATTATATTTTTTTGCTTCACGACATAGTGCTAATATTTTACCTAGAACCTCATCAGCTATATGGTCAAACTGACTAAATTCGTAACGTGGATGTAGCGCTGATAATATAATTGAAATTCCATTTGATTTGAAACAGTCATCTGATGAATTACGTGCTTCACCTATCGTTTTGACTGAATACATACATGTATTAAAATACTCCTCAGACGTTTCTCCTAGTACATCAAACGAATAAAGATTTTGATCTGGTGTTACGTATTGCAAGACTTGCTCTATGCTTTCTCCAATAATAAAGTGCTTACCAAGCATTAATACTGCATGTTTTACTGCTTTACGAATTATAGGTTCTCCTAAATTTTTAAGTAACTTGGAAATGATATGATAAAATTTTGAATCTTTTTCCTCAGTCTTTAATATACTGCTTCCTATTACTAAACTCCAGGTAGAAGCATTAACAAATAGTGAAGCAGAACTTCCTAAGTGCTTACTCCATTCTTGATTGACAATTTTATCCTTTATTAACTCATCAACTGTATGATCATCAGGTATTCTCAGCAACGATTCAGCAAGACACATTAATGCTACTCCCTCGTCACTAGAAAGCGAATATTGCTGTAGAAAAGAGTCTATAATGTCTAATTTATTATGCTTTATCCTTTCAATAATTTGTTTTGCAATATTATAAATTCTGTTTTTTGAATCAGTTGAAAGCTCTACTTTTTCTACAAGATAACGTACACAACTTTTTTCATCAGCACGATAAAGGCTCTGTAAACGTCTCCTTAATTCATTAAGCTCTTGTATCATAACTATCACTTCAATGGTAACATGATTATATCATAACTTTGTGAATATCAAATTTATAAATAGTATAGATAAAATTGTACTGGAATTTTATACCAAATTTTAGAAAGAATAAGATATTTGATTATATAGCTTGTTGTTTTTCTGCCTTAAATCAAGATAAAATACACCCTGTAGACTTAACCTTCAATGTATAGCTTCTTAAATTACGTATTTTTACCATACCATTGTTCCTTAATAAACACAAATACTGATTAACTCACAGATTGTATTGTCTTTAAAACTTCATCTACGTGCCCACTAACTTTTACATTTCTCCATATTTTAATTATTATACCTTTTTTATCGATTAAAAAAGTAGCACGTTCAATCCCCCAATATTTCTTGCCAAATATGCTTTTTTTCACCCATACACCATATTTTTTAAGTATTTCTGCATTTTCATCAGAAACAAGATAAAATGGCAAAGAATGTTTTGCTTTAAAATTAGCATGTGACTGCACATTATCTTGTGATACACCAATTATTACTGTATCAAGCATAGAAAAATCATTTATTCTGTCTCTGAAACCTTTTGCTTCAATAGTACAACCTGGCGTATTATCTTTAGGATAAAAATAAAGCACTATATTCTTATTATGCAAAAATTCATTTAGTGATAAATATTCACCAGAATCTGCAGGTAACATAAACCCAGGAGCACTATTTCCTACCATTAATTCCATTGCAATACCTATAAAAATCATGAGAACCTTACTGAGAAACTAAATTTCACAATATTATGTTGTAATCTATTCACGACCTTGACTATTATTTTTACTAAAAGCAGAAGCAACTTCTATATTACTTATATTTGTGGTGCTAGCGTTAATCTCTCTAGTAGCCTGACTACTTGATTTCTGCTCATCTATATTTCTGTTGTGACTTTGCTGTATAACAGTATTATCACGCTCTTCTCTGCAATTACTGCTGTTATCAAAGAAAGAAGACAAACTTGTTTTAACAATAGATCCTTTTGCCGTATACACACCTGGTATAAAATTTTGGTCTGCTCTATCATACCGTTTCTTAGATGGAAATTTATGAGATGCACTTAGAAATTCTCCAGCATTTTCATCAAAATTCTTATGTTCAAACCCGTACTGAGAATGATTTGAACTTGAGGATGATGGAAATGCAAGTGCAAGTGAATCTTCTCGATCATCAGTCAAGAGTTTTCCGAAATTAGGAGATAATTTTGTTACATAACTTTCTTCAGTTTTTTCTCTTTTATGATTTTTATCTCCACAATATTGTTTCTTTTGAGATCCATTAGCATTATCCATTTTTTCCCTTATTAAATTTCATAATAAGGGAATTATATCAATTGTAATGGGTCAATGCAAAATAAACTTTACGAAATCGATTGTAAAGTGTATTGAAAATAGCAAATACATGTAGGTAGTATAGTGGCGAAAGATGCTTGTACTATTCCTGGCAAAAGCATTATTAAATCAAATACTGGATAAAGCAGATATTAAAGCTTATAGCTCAAAGCATTTTTAACTAGCCTTTTTTGTATTGCTATTAATTTTTTCTAGCATTGATTCTGCAGCTTTTTGTTCAGCGACTTTCTTACTACTGGCCTGTGCAGTCACTATACCATAGTTTTCTATACATACTGATATAGTAAACTCTGGTTTATGTGCAGGTCCAGACTTATTTACCATGGCGTATTCTGGTAAGGACAGCTTGTTTTTTTGTGTCCACTCTTGTAACGAAGTTTTAGGGTCTTGAGGAGGACTAATGGTTTGTTTTGCAAGCTTTTTCCAATGCTTTATAATAAATAGT
>NZ_MJMG01000009.1:73775-76210 GCF_001752665.1 Wolbachia pipientis
CGTTCACTATTATTCATAATGATAAAATCACTTAATTTGATTTCTGTAGCAACATTAGCTATCGTGCTACCACAAACTAAATCAGTTTTTCTTTTTGCTAAGGCTCCTTCTCTCTCATCCGGAAATAATTGGAACAACATGTTGGATATTACCATGTTCAATATACTATCTCCTAAAAATTCTAATCTTTCGTAGCTTATAATTTGATTTTTGCTATTTTTTTTATTTACACTTGGATGAGTTAATGCCTCTTCTAGTATAGAATTGTTTTGAAACTTGTAGTTAAGAATTATGGATAGCTTCTCATTTAAATGATGCATATAGCAAGCCCTTAAGTTTCAGCTATTTATACTATGAAAAAGATAGTTTTTTAAGTGAATTTTTGGATTAAATTGACACAAAGTAAAGAGTGGATTAAAAATAATCTAAATTAACCAATAATTTATGCCAATCAAAATATTAATGCCTGCTCTTTCTCCAACAATGAATAAAACTGGTGGAAAGATTGTAAAATGGCACAAACAAGAGTCAGATAAAGTTGAAGTAGGTGACGTTATAGCTGAAATTGAGACTGATAAAGCTATAATGGAATTTGAATCTGTGGATGAAGGTGTCATGGCAAAGATTCTCGTTCCAGCAGGTACTAGTGGTGTACCTGTTAACCAGTTAATAGCTTTAATGATAGAAGAGGGAGAAGAATATTTAGATACAATAGAAGATATTATAGCTGAAGTGGAAATCAAAGAAACCGTCAAACAAGAGAGTAGAAGCGATGAAAGAAAAATAGATAAGCGACAAGAAGAAAGAATAAAAATAACCCCAATAGCTAGCAAAATAGCTTCTGATCATGGTGTTGATATAAAACAATTGAGAGGTAGTGGTCCATATGGTCGTATAATAAAAATTGACGTGCTTGATGCAGTGAGCGTCAATGATATAAATTATGGAGAGGTTACTGAAGTAAGTAGTATGCGTCAGGTGATAGCTCAACGTTTAGTGGAATCCAAACAAACTATCCCGCATTTTTATCTAACAGTAGATTGTCAGGTCGATAAACTAATAACATTAAAAAATGCAATTAATACTCATGATAAGGATAATAAGGTAACTATCAATGACTTAGTAATTAAAGCTGCTGCTATTGGTATAAGAAAATTTCCTGCAATAAATGCTTCATGGATTGATAATAAGATATTAAAATATCACAGTATAGATATTTCAGTAGCTGTAGCGCTTGATGATGGGCTGGTTACTCCTATAGTGAAAGATGTTGATAATAAAAATATTTTATCTATTTCACTAGAAGTAAAGAATCTAGTCAATAGAGCAAGATCTGGTAAACTAAGACCTGAAGAATTCCAGGGTGGTGGCTTTACTGTCTCTAATTTAGGAATGTTTGGTATAAAAACTTTCAGTGCTATAATTAATCCGCCGCAGTCTTGTATAATTGCTATTGGAACATCTGAGAAACGCCCTATTGTTGTTGATGAAAAAGTGGAGATTGCAGAAATCATGACTGTTACGCTTTCGGTTGATCATAGAACTGTTGATGGTGTACTAGGGGCGAAATTTTTAAATGCCTTTAAATATTATGTGGAAAATCCATTATTAATACTTATATAGTAAATTTTACGGTATTAAAACTTTGTATTTTATTAAGCCTAGGTGTATTATAATATAAGGTTAGTTGTTAAATAGGTATGAGACAGGTATGAGTTATAATAAAAAAGTTTTAGATCATTATGAAAATCCAAGAAACGTTGGTTCTTTGGACAAAAATGACCCAAGTGTTGGCACTGGTTTGGTTGGTGCACCTTCTTGTGGAGATGTAATGAAATTACAGATAAAGGTAAATGAAAAAGGTATAATTGAGGATGCTAAATTCAAGACTTTCGGCTGTGGTTCTGCTATTGCTTCAAGTTCTTTATTAACCGAGATAATAAAAGGAAAAAGTGTTGAAAGCGCTGCACAGATCAAGAATACCCAAATAGTACAAGAGTTATCTTTACCTCCCGTCAAAATACACTGCTCAGTGCTTGCTGAAGATGCCATTAGAGCAGCTATTAATGATTATAATAGTAAACAAAGCCAAAATAAAGAAAGCAAAAATGGGAGCTGTTAAACATATAAAGGATCCTATTATTATCACAGAGAGAGCTAAAGGTAGGATTAGGTATTTGTTGGACGCAAAGAATGCTTCGGAAAAAGTAATAGGGCTTAGGATACTTATTAAGCAAAAGGGGTGTTCTGGATTTAAGTATGGCATTGAATATTCATACGATATTAGGTTCCTTGAGTCTGTAATCAGTATTATATATGGTGATGGCAGAGAGTATAAGGTACTGGTTGATCCAAAGTCCATTATGTTTTTGCTTGGTGCAGAAATGGATTATGTAGAAGAAAAATTTTCTTCTGGTTTTGTTTTTAACAATCCA
>NZ_MJMG01000010.1 GCF_001752665.1 Wolbachia pipientis
AAAGTTACGTTGGAAACTTAAGGCACATTTCTTTAACTTTATCTGAGATTGTTTTTTCAATATCTGTGCTATTTCCATTAATCAAACTATTTATTATTTCATTTATAAAGCTAGCTATCTTTTTAAAATCTTCTGCTTCAAGGCCGCGAGTGGTTTCTGCTGCTGTACCGAAACGTAATCCAGAAGTAACGGTAGGCTTTTCTGTGTCAAATGGTATAGTATTCTTGTTGCATATTATTCCTGCTCTTTCAAGGCTATTTACTACATCCTTACCAGTTAACTTTTGTGGTCTTAAATCTACTAGAACTATATGAGAATCAGTGCCTCCAGTGACAATATTAAATCCATAAGTCTGTAACTCTTGAGCAAATATTCTAGCGTTTTCTATGACTTTTTTACTATATACTTTAAATTGTGGATCTAAAGCTTCTTTAAATGCAATGGCTTTAGCAGCTATAACATGCATAAGCGGTCCTCCCTGTAATCCTGGAAATACAGTAGACTGAATTTTTTTATATATTACTGCATCATTTGTCATAATTACCCCTCCACGAGGACCACGAAGAGTTTTATGTGTTGTAGAAGTTATAATATGTGCATATGGTATCGGGGAAGGATATTCACCAGAAGCGATAAGCCCTGCATAATGAGCAATATCTGCTAGTAAATAAGCATTGACTTTGTCTGCAATTTCACGAAAGCGCTGAAAATCTATAGTTCTTGGGTAAGCAGAAGCACCTGCTATAATTAGATTTGGTTTATGTGTTAATGCTAGTTTTTCTACTGCATCCATATTTAACATATAGGTTGCCTGATCAACTGTGTATTGTATTGCTTTAAACCATTTGCCAGAGAAACTCGGCTTTGCACCATGTGTCAGATGTCCTCCGCTATCTAGGGATAGCCCTAATATAGTGTCACCAGGGTTAAGTAATGATGCAAAAACTGCTTGATTTGCTTGTGATCCAGAGTGAGGCTGAACATTTGCAAATTTTACATCAAATAGATTACATAGCCTTTCTATTGCAAGATTCTCAATATTATCGATGTACTCGCAACCACAATAATACCGATTACCTGAATAGCCTTCCGCATACTTGTTAGTTAATACCGAACCTTGAGCTTCCATGACTGCTTTACTTGCAAAATTTTCTGATGCGATTAAATGAAGTTGTGACTTCTGACGTTGCAATTCTTGTTCGATTTGCTTGTAAATTTCATTATCAACAATTTTTAATTCACTTGAAAATTTTGAGGAGCTTTTAATTTCATTATGAAATTCTTTTAGTGTACCTAGAATTTCTGAAACATCTCGTACATCACCATATAAACTCTTTAAATCAGTATATAGAGTTTTAAACTCAGATACAACGTTCAGAGCGCTTTGGACTTCACTGTCAAGGGCTTTTAGACTGCCTAAAACTTTTTTAATATCTTTAAAAAAATTTATCATAATGCCTTCCTTTTGTCCATTTTTTTCAACCAAATGAATCCTAATGCAGCTATCAATAAACATATAGGAATAATAGAAATTGCTTTTATCAATACATCAGATCCATATATCTGACTCCCTTGCATAATAGTTTTATTGCTATATAAGCTTATTATTTTTGCAGTGCTGCTGTGGAAAAAGCAACTAAAACCCATCAGTATCATATTAGATATAGCAGTTGCAAGACCAACTAAATTAGCATTTACGTAACTTATTGCTTTATAAATCGTAACAACTTGATAACATGATCCAAGTCCAATAACAAAAAGTGTTAGCAGCACTAAATATATTCCACCACTACCAGTAAACAGCAACAGAAAGCTTATAATCATTGTAAATGCAGATATAATGATTATGTCATAATGTTTGTTTGGGTATTTTTTCAATACATATGCTGAAAAGAATGAACCAACTCCTAGACCTATGAAGATTAAAGAAGTAAATGAAGATGATAGAGTTTCAGAAAACCCATATATCTCACATAAGAATATTTTTGTCCATTTATCAGCAAATCCTTGTAATGGTCCAATCATTAAACCACTTAAAACACTGATTAAAATAATATGCTTATTAAAAAAAACTGCATTAAAATCTTTCATGCTAATTTTTGATTGTGAGCGCTCAGTTCTAGGTGTTATTAAGAATAGTAATATAGCAAGCAAGCAACCAAATAATACAAAAACGTACATTACATAGTCTAAGCCAAATGTGTTGAGTAAATAGTCTAACGGTTGGCCACTACCGAATATAGCTCCTAATATACCTATAATTATTGATAAACTTGTCATCATTACCGATTTTTCCACTGAAAAATACATATTTGATATTTTGAAAATTCCAATTGCTGACGCAGATGACCCAATCCCTACAATGATTCTTCCCAATGCCGAGTAGTACCATATATCAGAGCATATCAAAGGTAATGTGCCAGTAAATGTTAAAACAATACATATAGGTAGCACTATCTTTGGCCCAAATCTATCAAGAAAAATTCCTACAGGTATATGAGCTAAAGCATAACCTACATAGTATAAACTGGAAAATTGTCCTATATCTTTAACATTTATATTAAATTTCTCTATTAATTGAAATGTGATTATGTTAGGAATTACACGTAATATATACTGGTATGCATAAAACAATGATACTAAAAACCATATTAAAACATTTCTCGTTAACATTAACTTTTACCTCAAAACCGTATTATAGGTGTTCTGATTATCAAAAACAATACTTTTTATGGTTACATATTGTTATATAAATAAATTAAAGCTGCATAACTTTAGGAATTATTTAAGTTTTGAGTTAGATTCCGGGGGTTCTTCAGTTGTTATAGCCGGTAACAATGGTACCGGTAAAACTAATATACTTGAGGCAATTTCTCTATTGGCTAAAAGCAATGGGATGAAAAAAGCAAAGACTACTGAGATGCAAAACAAATTTGCTAATGAGGATTGGGTGGTACACTACAATTTTTTTAACGGTGTTGAATTTAACTCGATTGGTATTGCAAAAGGCTATAACAAAAAACTAGTTCAAATAGATAACAAGATGCAGCTCAGCTACTTATCTTTATATAAAATATCTAATGTTATATGGTTCATTCCGCAGATGGATCATATACTTATAAAATCTCCTAGTGAAAGATTAAAGTTTTTAGATCGGATAGCTTCAATGTTTGAAAATAATTATACTTCCGCTTACATGAAATATAGAAAAGCTAAATATGAAAGGAGTAAATTATTACGAGATGGTATTTTGGATAAACTTTGGTTAAGCAGTCTTGAAAATATAATGGCTACTATGGCTATTGACATTTTTCATATGAGATCATCTGTATTAAGTCTGATACAAAATGTGATTAATACTGCTGTATCTTTTCCGAAAGCAAATCTCAAAATAACTAGTCAATTAAATTCGGATGATACTGTAAAATATTATCAAAATCTTTTAGCAAAAAATAGGGAAAAAGATTTATTAACAGGTAGGGTGAGTTTTGGCGTACATAATGATAATTTTCAGGTTTTTTGCCAAAAACGAAATATACCTATCAATTTATGTTCTACAGGGGAACAAAAATTATTATTATTGTCTATTATTTTATCTAGCGTAAAAGCGCGATGTATTTACTATAATAAAGCACCGATATTATTGCTTGACGATATTATGTCTCATTTGGATGAACAGCATAGAAAATTATTGCTTGAGGAAATAATACACATTAAATGTCAAACTTGGATAACAGATGTGGATCAAGATAATTTCTGCCATTATAGAGACTTTTTCAAATTTTTTGATTTGTAGGTTTCATTAAAGCAAGAAATTTTTGTTAAAAGGATACCATATTTTATGTTTTTGCAACAACTTTCTATTGTGCAAAAGATATTTACTTATATTGACTACTTTTTAGTATATTTTGCGATGGATTGGGTATTGTGCAAAAAAACTATTATAGGAAAACGATATGCTCAAGAAACTATAATAATAACCATTTATTAAAATTAATTAATACTAATAATTTTTTAATCTTTATTATGTTTCTTAGAAAGAAAAATGTCATGAAGCCTCTTTTCTATTGTTTGTTCTATGTCACGCATTAAAAGATGCTTTATCATATTGACTAGTTTCATATCATGCTCATATTCTACATAATTTTCCTTGCTGTAGAGCGTTTTATTTTCTTTTCTTACAGTTCTTATACATTTTACCATAACTTTCCTAATAAGAAGCTTCCACTGTATATTTAAAAGTGTCCTATAACAAAGATTGGGAATTAAAAGTGCAAGTAAGGTCCTGATAAGTATACCATATCCCAAGTTACTTCTGTGATTGTAACACATCTTAATATATGTATATAATTCACTAAACGCTCGTAAGGGAGAAATAGTTTCCATAGTATATTGAAACCCATAACTCAGAAATATTAGCGCCACACTCACTGCATAGAGATATGTTGTAAAGAAAAATAATTTTATCGTTGTATCTTTAAAATTGCTCAATATATAACAGAGCAGCCTTAATCTATAAAAAAGCGATCTCATTTTATCAATTCAACAGCTGGGGTGGAAGGATTCGAACCTTCGCATGGCGGTACCAAAAACCGCTGCCTTACCGCTTGGCTACACCCCAATATTAACCCAGTCAATGAAAGATTTATTTGCTTCTGCTATTGATATAACTGCAACTACAGGCTGACTATAAGAATGCCTTGCTTCAACTCTCTCTATAATCCTATCAGTTAAATCACTTCTACTTTTCATGATTGCTACTGCTTCATTACTATTATTAATCTTACCTTCCCATAAATACATAGAGTTTACTTTAGGCAATATGTTTGCACATACAATTAACTTATCATGTAATAATTCCATAGCAATTCTCTCAGCTTCTTGGGAATCTGCAAAAGTTGCGTAAATCAAAACTAAAGCATTCATCTATACTACTGCAAAAATGCCACATAATTATAGTCTGCTAATATTAATTCATCAAGCAATTTATCTTTATGAAAATGCCTTATCTATCAATCTCACCTAAAACTATATCGAGCGAGCCAATAATTGCTGTAACATCAGCTAACATATGACCTTTTGCCATACAATCTAGTGCTTGCAAATGTGCGAAAGCAGGAGCTCTTATCCTACATCTATAAGGCTTATTTGTTCCATCAGCAACTATATATACTCCAAACTCCCCTTTTGGTGCTTCAATAGCTACGTAAGCTTCACCTTGCGGCACATGGTATCCTTCTGAGAAAAGCTTAAAATGATGAATTAAGGCTTCCATAGATTTTTTCATTTCTTCGCGTGGTGGTGGGGAAATCTTCCTATTATCTGTTTTTACTGGACCACTAGGAAGTTTGTCTATGCACTGTTTCACTAAACTAATAGATTCTCTGATTTCTGCCATTCTGACTAAATATCGATCATAACAGTCACCATTGTGGCCAACTGGTATCTGGAAATCTAGTTGATCATATATCTCATATGGTTGACTTTTTCTTAAATCCCAGGCAAGCCCAGAAGCTCTTAACATAGGACCTGTAAATCCCCAATCAAGCGCTTGCTGAATTGACATAGCACCAATGCCAACTGTACGCTGCTTCCATATTCTATTTTCCGTTAAAAGATTATCTACATCATCTATATATTGCGGTAATTCATCCATAAATTTTGCAATATCCTCAACTAAACAGTCAGGAATATCAGCTGCAACTCCTCCTGGCCTGATATATGCTGCATGAAACCTTGCACCTGAAGCTCTTTCATAAAAAGAAAGCATTTTTTCCCTTTGTTCAAATAGCCATAGCAGAGGAGTCATGGCTCCTACATCTAATGCTTGAGAAGAAATAGCGAGCAAATGATTTAATACACGTGTAAGCTCACAAAACAAAACCCGTAGATACTTTGCTCTAATAGGAACATCACATCGCAAAAGCTTTTCTACACACAATGAATACGCATGTTCCTGTGGCATTGGTGATACATAGTCAAGACGGTCAAAGTAAGGCAAGGCCTGAAGATATGTTTTATACTCTATCAATTTTTCAGTGCCGCGATGTAAGAGCCCAATATGTGGATCTGTCCTTTCAACTACTTCACCATCCATCTCCAAAATCAGACGCAGCACCCCATGCGCAGCAGGGTGCTGTGGACCAAAGTTTAATGTCATTGTTTTTGTATTACGCATATGTGCAAATTAATACAATATTGACTGTTTCTATTATGTGTGACTTATACGAGTTTGATACTCTTTATTAAGCGATTTAACTGCATATATCCATAATATTACCACAACAAAGGATATTACAGCAAAATAAGGAGACGCTCTGCTAACGTTGTAACCAAAACTATAGAATAACATTTGAATAAAACTACCACCAGATTTACCAAATCTACCTCCTACTACTTCTACTGCAGCTTGACCACGCACCCTAGTGTCTTGATCAATAGGTATATACGCCATATTTTTAGTTGCATCAAATAATGAATACTTAGTGGCTTTACTTAACACGTTTTGTATTGTTCCTACCGTTGCAGCTACCACTAATGGTTCAAAAACAAAGTACATAGCAAATACGTTATCAAAGAAAATAAAGGTAAAAAATATAATGCTAGTGACTAGTATCATTACAGGAGTAATAACAGCAGATGTAAACCATGACAATTTCCTTAAAATATTACTTCCTAAAATCATAAATAATATAGTTGCAGTTCCTTGCCATGCTTGAAATTTTCCCATATACCTAGCATAATCTTCTGCAGTGGAATACAGCCCTTTAAGCTTTGCTTTCCATACTATTTCTACAAGATTTATTGAAATGCCATAACCTAAAACAAGTAATGCAATTAAACCTAAATATTTAGATGTAAAGATGACCTTAAAGCTTTCTATAATAGATAGTTTTATTTTGCCTTTTTTTATTTTTCCCGTATCTGCTGCTTGATCATATAAACTTGGATCTGTAAGTACATATTTATTCATTAACCTATACATTACCATAATAATAACGCAACTTACTGATATAATAAGCATTATTGGTGTAAACGGTGTAAGTTTTAAATACTTTGTAGATATTTGTTTTATATATACTTGCACACCTTCGCTTAAAAAATAGCCTAAAATTAGCCCAGTACAAGGCAAAGCTACATTGCCAAGCATACCAAACATTGAGAAAAAACGTTTTGCTTCTTCAGTTTTAGTGATTTGATTTGCAAATTGCCAGAACAGTAAGCTAAGCATCATACTGCCCCAAAGCTCGGCCATAACATAAAAGGTTGCCAAACTCCATTTGCCAGCTATTTTAATGGGCCACTTTAAAAAAGGATATTTTGCAGTTTTTTCCAATAATATATCTATTTTTTCAGGACTTGGATGTATCAGGTCTTGATAAGGGTATAGGATAAAAGTAAAAAGTAAAAAATATGCAATAAAAAACCAAGTTACAATATAAAAAACGCTTTCTTGTTTAAATGTATTACATAGCTTTACATAAGCTATAGTAGCGATTATTGCTGCCAGAGTTACTAAACCAAGTTTCAAAAAACTTATTGATTCTTCACCAATCAACATCACAACGAAACTGTCTTTTAATGACCTCAAGGTAGAATAGTTCAACAAAATACAAAACATCATAATTACCATAGGTAAAAATTTCTTGTTCTCATGCCATTCAATAGGCCAAAAAACTTTCCTTATTTCTGATAGCCAATTCATAACTTTCCTTTATTTTTTATTTAAATTAATATTAAAATTATATTAATAATATAGCTAAAGTCAAATTTTATTTGACAACTGGTTTTAGTGCTTTATACTTCAAGCTGACTTAGTTCAGTGTACAATAAACAAGTAGACTGTGCTTCAGTGTACAATAAAATTTAGTAATTATATAGGATATAGGAGGTTTAAATATGTTAAAACATGTAAAAAGTATGAAGGGGAAAGAAAAGTATATAGCATTAGCAGCTGCAGCAGCTGCTGCAGCTGCATTTACATTGTATGTGGCCTATGTTATGTTGAAAACAGCTTTGTATGTGGTGTCAATAAGTGTAGTTCTTGCCATAGTATTATCTTGGGCAGTTTTAGCAGGTGCGGTGTGTGCAGAAGCATTATCGAAGGGTTTTGCTGTTTTATGCCATTTGTCTGGGTACGGTTCATACAAGGAAGACTATATTACAAGGATAATGTCAGTGGTAGCTATAGAGCTAATGCTCATTTGTACTTGTGGGATACAAGGTTTCTTGGCACAAGTATTTTTCATTGGCGCTATTGCTACTTTGTCCCATGATAATGCAGTTGGTAAATATATTAATGAGGCAGCTGATGGAATAATTAAAGGTATACTTGATATTGCTGAGGCAGTTTGTGGAACAAGTGAATGTATAGTTGATAATGCTAAAGTAATTGATCGAAGTCGTTATATAACTAAACCAACTATATTTGTTCTTGATAGTGTACAGCAACTATCTAACAAAGGTCAACGGTTATTTGAACGTATAGAAATGAAATGTTTAGACATAAAAACGAAATGTTTAGAATTTGAATTGAGCCAACTAAATGTAGAATGTGAATTTAACAATAGTCAATTCATTGGCGGTCGTTAATTATTCCAGTCCTTTTCAAATGTTGCAAGCCCGCTATCAGTTAGTGGGTGAGCAATCATTTGCATCAATATTTTTGATGCTATAGTGATAGCTTGAGCTCCAAGCTTTGCAGCTTCGATAACGTGTGTAGGGCTCCTTACTGATGCAACTAGAACTTTAGTATTGAACACATAACTGGAGTATATAGTGCATATGTCTTTTATTAACGACAAGCCATTATGACTTATATCATCAAGACGGCCAACAAATGGAGATATCAAGTAAGCACCGGCTTTAGCAGCAAGCAGTGCTTGCCCAGAAGAAAAACATAAGGTTACGTTAACTTTTATATTATATTTGGTAGATAATTCTTTACACGCAATTAATCCTTCATAGGTCAAAGGTAATTTTATTACGATATTATCGGCGATTTTCTTTAATGCTAAACCTTCTTTTATCATGTCTGTGTGGGTATGAGCTACCACTTCGACACTTACAGGTCCTTTTACAGTAGAGCATATTTCACCTATTAAATCTTTGTATTTATTTTTAAAACCTGCTTTTGCAATAAGCGAAGGATTAGTTGTAATGCCATCAATAAATTCTATGCATTCTTTAATCTCACCTAAATCAGCACTATCAAGAAAAATTTCCATAATATTTCCTATATTTATCTTTGACCATAAAACCTACTATGCTAATAGTCAAGATCTATTTTTCTGTAAAATTTTTAATAGAAGAATGGCAAGCAATATAATCAAGAGTAAAAATAAAATTTTTAATGTGGAAATTTTGTTGTATTCAACTTTTTGTACATTAACATGTAATGAATTTTTTATTTAAGGAGAAATAACATGAGAGATACTAGTTTGTGGAACAAAGATTTATATGATGTTAGCAATTTAAATTTACGAAATTTAGAGAGGATGGCTAATAGAATGTTTAGTCACTTCTTTAGAGATTTTGATATTCTAGACAAAAATAATATTTTATCACCAGTTTGTGATTTTTATGAAGCTGACAACAGTTACCATCTATCCATGGAATTACCTGGTATATCTAAAGATAATATAGATATAAGTATTGCTGGTGATACATTACAAATTAAAGGTGAGAAAAAGTATGAAAAGAAGTCAGAAGACAAGCGACATTATTATTGCTTGGAAAGATTATATGGTTCATTTTATAGGTCAGTGAATTTACCTTCTGACATAGATAAGGATAATATCGCGGTAAGCTTCACTAATGGAGTACTGGAAATAAAAGCACCAAAACTGACACAATCATCCGTGAAAAAAATCACTATAGGTTAATCTAAATTATACAGGTTATCTAAAATATTCTGAAATATACAACCCTCGGTTACAAATCGAGGGATTAAATCGATCTGAAATCGATTCGCACCGATTTACTTGTTCTTCTGTATATATGTTGTTGAGTATGTAATATTTATTGCTATATACTATTTAGTATACACGCATTTTTTAAATGCTTCAAAATTACGTAGGTTAAATATATGAACGTGGTCTATCGCTACTTTTCATGATACCTCAAACTTTTGTGTTAATATACCTCTGATTCTTTTATCTAACCTGCCAATTAATATCCTTTTACTCTTTCTTTTACTCTTTACTGCACTGTCTAAAAATTTTTAAAAATTATCAAAAAAGTACTTGACACATGAAAATTGAGTGCTAAGTTAAAACACAAGAGTTATTGATTATATTCGATTAGGAATGATTTGATCTATAACTCTTAACATAAATTAATGGAGGGTCTATGGTAACAAGTGGTGAATTATATACCAACGTTATGGATAAGTTGCAGTTTGAACCTGGCATTGATGAATCAAATATTACTGTTGCAATTAAGGATAATGGAATAGTAATATTAGGTGGCAAAGTCAGGAGTTATGCTGAAAAGTATACTGCTGAAAAAGCTGCAGAAACAGTTGCGAAGGTTAAAGGTGTAGCAAATGAAATTGAAGTAGAACTCATACCGAGTCATAAGAGGGGTGATGCTGACATAGCTAACGCTGCTTTGAATGCTTTGCAATGGAACGTTTTTGTGCCACATGAGCAGATTAAAGTAGCTGTAGAAAATGGACATGTCACTCTTACAGGTAAAGTTGAGTATAACTACCAAAAAGAGTGTGCAAAAGATGCTGTACAGGATTTGTATGGTGTAACATATGTTACAAATGATGTAACAGTGAAACCTAGTGCTGTTGTTAGTTCATCTGAAGTCAAGAGGAAAATCATTAAAGAATTCGAGCGCAACGCACGTATAGATGCAAGTAACATAAAAGTAGAAGTTGATGGAAGTAAAGTTATTTTAAAGGGAAAAGTGAGGAATTTTGATGAAGATCGGGAAGCAAGGACAGCTGCATGGTCTATTCCTGGGGTTGTTAATGTAGTGGATTATTTAATCATAGGTTGGTAAAGAGGTTCTTATGTCTAATCATTATTTTTTGTCTTATCATGTTGTTTATGATCAAGATAAATGGCATGTTAAGGAAGTGAAGGAAAAGGAAATTGATGCTCTCTCTAATAAGGAGGATGCAATAAAGAGAGCTCAAGATCTAGCTAATAATGTTGATAGTGAGTGTGTTGTGAAAGTAAGTGATGATCAAGGGGTCATCAAAAAAGGGGTGAAGAAAGTGGCAGATAAAATTAATAGAGTATATACCAAGGCTAAGGAGGAGTTAAAGTCTTAGTTTGGTATTTTTAGTAAATTTAAATTATAGGAGGTCGTTATGACTATGCAAAGGCGAAGTACTCAAAGACAAAGTGGTGAAGGTAAAGTTTTTATCCATGTAACTCCTAGCAAAAATGATAGCAAATGGCATGTTAAAGAGATAGGAAGTAAAGATGAGCCTAGGGTTTATGATACTAAAGAACAAGCTGTAAAAGAAGCAGAAAGAGATGCTAGAGAAAAATCAGCAAGGGAAGATGTTAAATCTCATGTTGTAATTCATGATGAACATGGGAAATTTGAAGTCGTAGAAAACTTCGAGTCTCATTAGGGCTATATATTAATTAAATTATAAGAGTAAAGGATTGTGAAAGCAATTTTTTACTCTTATCTATGTTTTCATAGAACAGGGAGGTACTTATGAAGTATGAGTTGACTGATACAAGTGGTGTAAGGACATACGTGTTGCAAGTGTATAACTACATGTTACTTGGATTATTACTTACTGGTGTATTTGCTTTGTTGACGACTTCATCCAGTACTATGATGAATTTAATTTACGTTATACATGATGACAGGATAATAAATATATCACCATTTGGATGGTTAGTATCTTTAGCACCACTTTCTATTGCACTGGCTTTTAGTTTTGGTTTACCTAAATTTAGCGTTGTGACAGCACAAGTTTTATTTTGGTTATACTCAAGCTTAATGGGTATTTCTTTATCTTCTGTTTTACTAATTTATACAGGTGAAAGTGTGGTCAGTACTATATTTATTGCTGTTTCTATCTTTGGTTTTATGAGCCTTTATGGTTATACTACTGAAACGGATCTAACAAGTTTAGGGTCATTTTTAATTATGGGACTTATTGGTTTGATTACATCTGGGTTGGTCAATCTCTTTTTAAGCAGTACAGCTTTAGACTTTGCTATATCAGTTGTGGCTGTAATTATTTTTACTGGTTTTGTTGCTTTTGATATACAAAGAATTAAATCTATTTATAACACTTATAATATTAATGATAAACAAATAGTAATTAAGATTGCTATATTTGGAGCCTTGCAGCTTTATCTTGATTTTATTAATATTTTCGTTCATTTACTTCGTCTACTTGCTAGGAAAAAAGAAGAATGAATGTTTTTGCTCACCGTAGTGATGCAGGAAGAAAATTAGCGAGTAAAAATTAATTAAGTATAATAACAATAATGACGTTATTATCTTGGCTTCACCAAGAGGAGGTGTGTCAGTTTAATCCATGAAGTGTCAAAGGCTTTAAATTTACCAATAGATGTATTAAAAGTTGGGAGTACCATTTAATGAAGAATGAGCTATTGGTGCATTTGATCAATCAGTTATAGTTGATCACGAATTAATAGCAAAACTAAGAATAAGAGAAAACACAATAAATAAAGGATATTATAAATAGAGAAACACAAGAATTTAATAGACGTAATAAGATTTATAGACAAAAACAAAAATCGCCTGAATTTCAGAATAAAATTGTTATTTTAATTGATGATAGGGCTTCTACAGGCCTTACAATACTAGCTTCTATAAAAGCTTTAGAGAAGTATAACCATAAAGAAGTAGTTGTTGCAGTGCCAGTTGGGTCAAAAGCAGTTTATAATCAATTTAAACAGGAAACGGAAGAAGTTGTGTTTATTAATCTGCTTGATGATTTTTATGCAGTTGGACAAGCTTATGAAAACTTTTCTCAAGTAAGCGATGAAGAAGTGCAAATATTACTTGAGCAATAACTTTCACAAAGGCTCTACTTGACTTTCAGCATACTAAAATTTGCCACTAAATGAAAAATGCTAATTATTTTGATAAGTAAAGCTAACCTATTTTTTCTCAACACATTTGAATCACAATTAATTTTTACATTATTCATAAATTGATCTACAAATGGTGCAAAACCTACAAGCTCATCAAGAGCAGCTTTAAAATGATGATTCTTCATTGTCTGTTTAATATTTTTATAAGCAGAGACAGCATAGTTCGCTAATTCGATTTCTTGATGATCTAATAGAAGTCTTTTACGGTAAGATTTACTATCATTATCTTTACTATCTTTTATCGCTTTATTCACTATATTACCTACTCTCTTATATATATCATGAACTTTTCTACCTTCAGGTAAATTAAGGTAATCACTTAATATATCAATCTGCTCTTTTGCTATTGATAAGTCGTTAATACTTTCTTGGCACAATATTGAATTCACAATATCTGGACTAATATTTTCTTTTTTTACTATTGATTTAAATCTTTCCAAAAGAAATTCAAATACCAGTTGCTTTTTATTAACAATTATGCCAGACGTAGTACGTGAATATAAAGATGTAGATTTATCTATGAATAATTTAATAGGAATATGCAAATTATTTTCAAGTATTATTCTAATAATACCAATAGACATTCTGCGCAAGCCGAATTGATCATAAGACCCAGAAGCTTTTTCGCCAGCTATCACAAGACCAACTAGACTATCCATTTTATCTGCAAGCGACACAGCAATTGCTGAAGGAGTTTTAGGACATTCTTGTTCTGGTCCTATAGGCTTATAATGTTCTATTATAGATTCTACTATTTCCTCATCTTCTTGAGCATAATGTCCCCCCATTATTCCTTGTAATTCTGGAAATTCTCGTACCATTGATGTTGCTAAATCAGCCTTTGCTAAGTGTGCAGTACGTTCTACCTTGATTAATGAAGCATGAGGAATCCATATTGCTATATATTTTGATACAGCAGTAATACGCTTAACTTTTTCTTTAACACTACCGAGAGATGTGTGAAATAATATTGAATCTAATTTATTAACATAATAATCTAGGTCATGTTTTTTATCTTGAGATATCAGAAATTGAGCATCTGCAAGACGTGCCTCTAATATTTTTTCATACCCTTTAATTACTCTATTATTTTTAACATTGACAACTGTTGCGAAATAAAAAATCTTATGTCCATCTCCCAAAGCAAGATATTTTTGTTGTGTGTTTATTATGCTTAGTACTACTTCTTTAGGCAATTCTACAGATTTTTCTTGATTCACTTTACCAAATAACACTATTGGCCACTCTACTAATCCTGTTAACTCATTTAATAAATATTCATTTTTTTCGAGCTGCAGACTATGATCTTGTGCAAATTTATTGATTTGATCCACTATACATTTTTTGCGTTTATCCTGGTTAAGAATCACATTATTTTCTTCTAATACTTCCAAGTAGTCTGCAGGTGACCTGATTATCAGAAATTCATCCTTTGATAAAAAGCGATGACCAGAAGTGATATTAGATGCAGTAATACCAGCAAAAGAAACTGGGATAACTTCATTATCCAACATGCATAATATACTTTTTATCGGTCTGATCCATCTTTCCTTTTTTTCTCCCCATCTCATACTTTTTGGCCAGGAGAAATTTTTAAACATTTCCTCTAACTGGCTTTTTATAAATGTTTTAATGTCAAATGAATCTGAATTTTTTTTAATAAAATAAAAATCCTCACCGTTTATCTTTCGAGTAAGTAAGTCTTCTTTGTTTTTCTTATTTTTTTTTAAAAAGCCTTCCAGAGCATCTTGTCCTGCATTAACATTTGGACCTTTAATTTCGTTATTTTTTACTAATGAAGTATCTAGGTCTTTAACAAAAAGAACAATACGACGTGCAGTTATATAAACCTCTACCAATTTAAATTTTATATTATTTTTGCTAAAATTAGTAACGATATAATTCTTTGCTTGGGTGACAGCTAAACCATGCATTCTTGAAGGTATTTCCTCTGATAAACATTCAAACAATAATTGTGATGGCATACCTATCTACTCATATACGTAATACAAAATTTCTTTACTAATTCTCTAATTCGGCTAATATATGCTGTACGTTCGGTTGCTCCAAGTACACCCCTTGCATCGAGTAAGTTAAGTAAATGGCTAGCTTTAGTACATTGATCATAAGATGCTATAGGCATTTTCTTTGCAATAAGAAACTGACACAACTTTTCTGTATCTTCAAAGTGTCGTTGTAATGTCTTTGTGTCATGATATTCCAGTGCTAAATAAGATAATTCGTATTCTCTTTGTTTGAAAACATCTCCGTAAGTTACACCATTGTCATCCCATATTATTTCATAAACGTTATCTATATTTTGTAGACACATAGCCAAACGTTCTAATCCATATGCAATTTCTCCTGGAATTAGCCTACAATCAATTCCACCAACTTGCTGTATATAAGTAAACTGTGTTACTTCCATACCGTTACATAAAACTTCCCACCCAAGACCCCATGCACCAACACTTGGATTTTCCCAATCATCTTCAACAAATTTAATGTCATAATCCTTAGTCAATATACCAATTGTTTCTAGACTTGCAAGATAAAGCTCTTGTAAATCTTTAGGAGAAGGTTTCATAATAACCTGATATTGGTGATGCTGATATAAACGATTGGGATTATCTCCGTAACGTCCATCTGTAGGTCTAATAACTGGCTGCAAGTACGCAATCTTTGCAGGTTTTGTGTCGATTGACGAGATAATTGTAGCAGGATGTAAAGTTCCAGCACCAACCTCAGATGTATAAGGATGTAATATTGTACATCCATACCTAGACCAAAAATTCTGCAAATTTTCTATTATATTTTGTAGATTCATGTTCTATACTTGCCCTGAAAACAAACTACATAAATAGTGACCTAATCTTAATAAGTCATTATACACATACTGCATTACTTTTGTATTGAGAGCTATTGCTGTATTCATTTCTAAGTTACAAAATACAAATGCTGTTAAATATAATAAAGCTACTGTATAAAATGTATAAACAATACCCTCAAGTGTGATAGATATTGCATTATTATAATTTAACTGTAGAAAATTTATTGGCCACGGCTTTATTATTTCCACAATATTAAAAAATATGAAAGGTATAATGAGGAAAAACAAGAAATACATAAAATCATTCAACCAGGTTGGACATGGCAGTATCTGCTTACACACATCTCCATAAAGTGTATTAATAACATAGTGAACTGATACTATTGCTGGCATCGAAAATGCTACAGTCATAATCTGCCCTGTTGCCATCTGTACCACTATATTTTCACTGCTATTTGCAGAAGGGTCCTGAGCATGAAAAACAAATATTCCTATTACCTGAACTATTAACATAGCTATTGCTATTTTCAGAAAAATAGCAGCTAACATTATAGCAGAATCAGATATTACAATCGTACTTAGTAAGTATTTCCCACTTATTGTAAAAAGCAATATAGTATCAGTTGTAAACAACACCAAGAAAGTAGACCAGTAATTTTGCCAACTCGGTAAGAACCCTACTCCTAAAAAGGAGCTTACTGTTTGTCCAGGAAAAACTTTCCCTAATATCTTTCCAAAAAATACTGACAATTTTGCCATATAAGCCTCCCTGTAAATTCCAGTTTTCAGGACATTATACCTAACATAGTTAACAGATCAATATTTGTGTGACTTTGATGTAAAATGAAATGGTAATAAATTCATCATAAATTTAAGATAAGTTAAAGAATGATTGAGAAAAATCTCTTAGAACCTGTACGCGATCTAAAAGAAAAGGTAAGAAAAGAATATAAGTCCAAGCGATATAAGTAAAGAGCAGTTGGCAATCATATTGCCAGGGCTTGAATCTTGTCGAAAGAAGACAAGACCAAAGAATGTGGGATGTATTTTGTGGAGTGTTGTATGTTCTGAAAAGTGGTTGCCAATGGGGAATGTTACCGAAAGAATTTCTAAAGTTGTTATGATTACTTCAAGATAAGAGAGATGATTTGTACAACTGTTGAGACTGCATTCTTTTGTTGTGCTGCCAACAAGGTGGGTTGTGGAATACTCCTTTGGACGATTATGGAAAACTGCGAGAAACAGCTCAACACTAGCCTGCAAATGGTTGTTTTAGCTTTGCTGTTTTACTTCTCAAAAGATTATAAACAGGTTCTAAGAAAAATTTTGACTGAATTCAAAGTTAGTCTACTATTAACAACATGGGTTTGAATAATTTTATGAATAAAACTTTATTTCTTATATTTGCATTGCCTTTCACAATTATATCAGTAGTAGTTATAGTAGTAACACAACTGTCTCCTAAGCAGAAAATTGTTACTGATCAATATACTGATCAACATATAGAACGGAGGATACATGATTATATAGATAAAAATACTGATAAAATAGTAGAAAAACTTATAGAAAATATACGAGAAAGGGGTGACGGTAGCGGTAGAATTGCACATTACAAAAATGAAATATTTGATTTCACTTATCCTTATATTGGAAATGAGGAAAGCAATGTTGTGGCAGTGGGCTTTTTTGATTATTCATGTGGATATTGTAAAACTATAAAAGATAATGTAAAACAATTAATTAATGATGGTAAAATCAAATATATATTTAGAGATGCACCAATACTGGGAGATAATTCATTAAAAGTAGCAAAAAGTGCTCTTGCTGTTTATTTTATTGATAGAGAAAAATACTTTGATTTTCATTATGCTGCTTTGAGTCATAAAGGGACATTTTCAAATGATGATATTTTAAATATAGTGAGAAATATAGGGATTAATGAAAATGATTTTTATCATTCCATGGAGAATAATCAAAATAAAATTGAGCCAATGTTGAACAATAGCATACGCTTAATAAGGGATCTAGGAGTAGGCGGTATACCTTTCATAGTAATAGGTGATAGTTTGTTTGAAGGTACAACTGATTTAAATATATTACGTAAAAAAATAGATGCACAGCTTGCAAAATAAGGACTTCCTACAGGGAGTTGACAGGTATAAGATATAGTGGTAGGGCATAAAAAATCAAACAAGGTGCAGATCTGTTGACAGAGGCAAGTTGCGAGTTCAAAGTAACGGAGTACTATGCTTAAATCAGAGCAAATTAACTACATATGCACTGATCACTACGAGATGTATGTTAAGTATAAAATGGGGCAATTGCTGATACTATAAAAGCTTGTGTAGTTGAAGCGAAAAACACTTCTTATAGGGATAATGATGTAGTAAGTCCTTCGCATGTCTTATCAACTATCTCTATGCAACACCTAGGTTGAATCATAGCTGCTGTGATGATTGCAAATAATACCACAGTAGCAATAAGTAATACTACAGCAATACTAAATTTTTTAATATTTATACTTTCTTGATTATCTTTTGGATGATAATGAGTAGGTTTATTATTAAATCCCTTTATTTCGTTTTATTTCGTTATTATCAATTGTCTGCGCTTTATCATTTATATTTATATCTATATCATTTATTTCACTATTACCATTATCATTGCCATATAAATTACACTGATTTTTTCCGGTCCAACTGAGATCGTTCTTTATATCAAAATTTCCCTTGCAACTAAAATATTCATTTATATCTAAATTTATTTTACTGTTATCATTATCAATCATTTTCATTGTGTCAAAATTTCTTTTAATCCACTCTTTAAGCTCTTGTTCTAATTTTTCTAGTGTAGCTTCATTTTTGTTTTCATATACGTATTTAGCTGCTGCAATGTGTAATCCATTTACTACATGATTATAGTGTACGCAGTTCGCAACAAGTCGTCTCTTGCTTAACACTATATCCAGAAGTTCTTTATTATCAATTAAATCACTAATAGTATTATATACTGCAGTTACTATAATGTTATTTGTTGATTCAACAGCAAGAATCGAATTCTCCATGCTACCTCTATATGCAGCCATTTTATATCCCACATCATTCATTTCTATTTCGCCAATTTTTTTGTTTTTGACAGGTAAAATATCAAAATCAAAATAAATCATTGGTCCATCTTTAAGAAGAGGAATAAGACGCAAAATATCTATTTTCCAAACAAAAGGTATATTCTCATTTTTTAAGAAATCAAGGTTATAGCTACCCTGAAACTCAGTATTAAAATCTACAACTTCTATGTTACTTTTTCCACCTTTTTCTGGATTAGACAAATCAAGTAATTTCTGCTCTTGCTCTAAAGTAAGGCCTGTAGAAATATAATAAAATCTTATCCTGCGGTGTGGTTCGCTATCTGCCCAATTGAGCAATCTTGCCTTATAAGGATAGCGCTCATTATCTGGCATGGGAAGCTGATCACTCTTCAATTCAGCAGGATCCTTAACAAGCCATAGCATTGCTATAGGCGTCTCTTCTGGCAAAAATTTAACCATTTTACTACACTATTTAAACTATATATTAGTTATTATACAACATTACACACATAATACAATATACAAGACTGGTTTCACCTCAAAAAAATACTAACTATGCCATGATCTCGCTATACTACTTAATGTATTTACGAGATTCATCCGTGTTTACTTATGCTAATAAAGTGGTTATAACTAACTCAATTACAATAACTGGATAATATGATGGAAATAAAGGTACTAGGAGCTCTGATTCCACTTATATTTACACATGCTTGTTTTTGTGCTTGTGGGGAACAAGGACGTGACATTAAAGGACATGACATTAAAGGACGTTACATCGTTACAGAACCTTACTTTAAGTATGGATATTATGGGCAGTTTTTTAATACTATAAGTTTGCCTGAGATAAAAGGACATGAGGGCAACATTATTAATGATGCAACTTTAAAAAACAAATTAGTACAGAATATGGAAAGTCAGCCATTAGCTAAATATCAAACAAGTTATACTCCACCATTTGCTGCACACATCGCGCTTGGTGGTCGTATACGTGGTCACATTCTTGAACTAGAAGGCATGTATTCATTAGTAAAAACAACTAATATCAATTTAAATAATGGTGCCCTTATTTTAAGATACAAAGGCAGTAGTGATAATCAAATCTATGGAGTAACAATAAATAATGATCGTATAGAAAATGTATCTGTAATAGTGAATTACCACTGTTATTGGAAAATTAAAAGCTTTTCTTTTTGCCTTTATGCAGGCTGTGGACTTGGTGGCACAATGATAAAAATGTATGAGAAATCATCATTAAGGCCTGCTGGTCAAATAAAAGTCGGGCTGAATTACCGCATAACCCAAGATACAGACCTACATATTGGGTACAGGTATTTTCATGTTATGGGAAATAGTAGTAAATTTGAAACTTATAGACGAGCTTCGGACAGTGGTGTGGATGGTGAGTCGCCACCTTCACAGCAGCAAAAAGTTGATAACCCAACTATTTTATCTCATAGTTTTTTTGGTACACATGGTATGGAAGCGGGACTTGTTATTCGTTTACATAATTAAAGTGTCACACAGTATCCCAAATACATTTATTTTCATACCCACGTACTGGTAATTAATTCTTCTAGCATGGGTAACGCTGGCACTGGTGCTTGAGCGTGCTCAAACATTTCCCTGAAAACTGCTTCCATATACTGGCGATAATTTTCTATGTTGTTCTTATACTTTAGAACCAAACGTTCACATAATTTTTGAGTAAAACGTTGCTAATTTTACTGTCATTTATAACAATATTATTCTTGGCAAGTCGTCGATATATGCGACACGTCCACTAGTTGCATAAATACGATTAGAGCTGTTCTGTAAGTCTTCATAATTTAACTGTTCTGCAAGTGTCGCTATGGTTAAATCTTGTGTTGCCATATTTTCATTACTCCACATTAAACTCATTGTACTTGAGATTATAGTTGATAATTACCTATTAATTAATTATAGTTTATGATAATAGTACAGGAAACGTTTTTATGAGTAGAATAGTAAACGATCAAAATTTTGATTCTGAAGTTATCAATTACGTCGGCTTTACATTAGTGGATTTTTGGGCAGAATGGTGTAGGCCATGTAAAACTTTGATGCCAAAAATTGAGAGTTTAGCTAAGGATAGGGAAGATAAAATTAAAGTATGTAAGTTTAATGTAGAAGATGGTACTGAAATACCAAGCAAATATGGAATCCAGTCAATACCAACTTTGATTATGTTTAAAGGTGGTAAAGAAATTGCACGACATACAGGATTTATCGAGGATTTGCTGTCCTGGGTTGATGATACAATAAGTGCGTAAAATATGGGACTGTAGCTCAGGTGGTTAGAGCAGTTCGCTCATAACGAATTGGTCGTAGGTTCGAGTCCTACCAGTCCCACTTTTTTATGTATGAATGAACAGATCTTAAGCATTTTTTTACTTTTCATTGTATATTTCTTACCATATTCTTTTTGATTGAAGTAACTAGAAGAAGATTATGGCATTATTAGTAGTTGAATCACCCGCAAAGGCAAAAACGATAAATAAGTACTTGGATAATAAATTCAAGGTAGTTGCATCTTTTGGACATGTAAGAGATCTACCAGCAAAAAATGGTTCGGTAGATCCAAATAATGACTTTGCTATAAAATATGTGGTTATTGAAAAAGCAGAAAAATATATCAAAGAATTGGTGAAAGCTGCAAATAAAGAATCAGATATCTATCTGGCTACAGATCCAGATAGAGAAGGAGAAGCAATAGCTTGGCATGTAGTAGAGATTTTAAAGGAAAAAAAAATAATTAATAACGAGAGTAATATTTATAGGATAGTTTTTAATGAAATAACAAAGAATGCAGTAAAAGAAGCAATAAAGAATCCACGTAAAATAAATATGGATTTAGTAAATGCACAACAAGCACGTAGAGCTTTGGATTATCTAGTAGGATTTACCTTGTCACCTGTGCTATGGAAAAAATTACCAGGTAGCAAATCTGCAGGGCGTGTACAATCTGTTGCATTAAGGCTAATATGTGAACGTGAATTTGAGATCAAAAAATTTCTGCAACAAGAATATTGGAGCATTAATACAGAGCTCCAAAATAATAAAAATGAAACATTTTTTGCATCACTTAGTCATTATCAAAATAAGAAATTGGAAAAATTTGATATTAATAATGAAGAAAATGCAAAAGCTCTAGTTGAACAGGTTAAATCAAGAGAGTATAAGATCAATTCAGTAGAAAGTAAGCAAGTCAAAAGAAATCCTCTTCCACCATTTATTACCTCAAGCTTGCAGCAAGATGCAGTAAATAGGTTACATTTTAGTGTGAAGAACGTTATGCGCATAGCACAAAATCTGTATGAAGGTATAAACCTTGGTGGAGAAACAGTTGGGTTAATTACTTACATGCGTACAGATGGATTTTACATTGCAGATGAGGCAATTAGCGCAATTAGAAAATCTATAAAAACATTGTATGGTGAAAAATATCTACCTCAATCTCCACGTCAGCATGTAAAAAAAGTTAAAAACGCACAGGAAGCACATGAAGCAATTCGTCCTACTAGTATTAATAGAACACCAAGTAGTATTGCTGAATATTTAACACAAGAACAACTGAAACTGTATGAGTTAATCTGGAAAAGAACTATTGCTAGTCAAATGGAATCTGCTCTATTAAATCAGGTGTCTATTGAAATAGGGTCATATGATCAGCAAATCACTCTACGTGCTAGTGGATCAAGCATATTATTTGATGGGTTTTATAAAGTTTACCGTGACAATGCAGAATCTGAGGAAAGTAATCTATTACCTCTTATGCAGGAAGGAGAAACATGCAAGTTAATTACAGTTATCCCTAAGCAACATTTCACACAGCCTCCTCCACGTTATAGTGAAGCAAGCATTGTAAAAAAAATGGAAGAAATTGGTATAGGTCGTCCATCAACCTATTCAGTAATTATTTCAGTATTGCAGGATAGGGACTATGTAACGCTAGATAGCAAAAGATTTATTCCTAGTAACCGTGGTAAAATTGTGACTATTTTCTTAAAAAAATTTTTTAGCCATTATGTAGAATATGATTTTACAGCTCACATGGAAGAGGAGCTTGATTTAATATCTAATGGAAATGCATATTGGAAAGAAGTGCTAGGTCGATTCTGGCTACCGTTTTCTGATAATGCTGATTCTGTAAAGCAAATGCAGTACGATGAAATCGTAAATGGAATGCAAGATTTAATCATTAACTATTTTTGTGCATCAGGTGACACAGAACAAGAGTGTCCAGACTGTTCTTCTGGTAGATTAAAATTAAACATCGGACGTGGAGATGTGTTTTTTGGATGTTCCAATTATCCTGATTGTCAATATACTAGAGAAGTAGTCAATAATTCTAAAAGTCTCGGAGTAGATATCACAACTGGCCAGGAGGTATTAGTTAAAAAAGGGCCATATGGGTTTTATTTGCAATTTAGTGATAATATATCGAATAAGAAAAAGGCAGTTGCTATACCAAAAGATATAAATGTTGATAATATTGATCTAAATATGGCCATTGAGTTGGGTTCTCTGCCAAAGGTCATTGGAAAACACCCAGACACAGAAAAGGAGATAAAAGTAGGTCTTGGTCGTTTTGGGTATTATATTTTTTATGAGAATAGATATTTTTCTCTGAAAAAAGCGTATAAAGAGGTATTGAACCTACAATTAAGTGAAGCTTTGCAAATTATTGCAAGCAATGCACATAAATCTCTTGGTTTTGATTCACAAGGAGAGGAAGTTTTGATTTGCAATGGAAAGTATGGGTATTATATAAAATGTGGAAAAATAACTGTTGCTTTAGGCAAAAATAATGATGGTGACATAGATTTAGAAAAAGCTATTGAATTCATCAAAGCAGTTCGTTAATGGATTCTGTTGTATTGTTAATGTAGTAATTTTAACAATGCAATAATTTTCTGTTTCGCAAAAGGTCTATACTTAAATATAGGTTGTACTAAAATTCGATTTCATGTATTTTTTTACGTATAATTGAAGCTTATAACATGATGTTACGTTTTGCAGAGAGAATTTCCTTAATAAAGCCATCGGCTACCATTGCTATTACCGATAAAGCGAATAAGTTAAGAAAAGCAGGGAAAAAAATTTGTGTTTTAGCTGCAGGAGAACCAGATTTTGATACTCCTGATCATATAAAAAAAGCAGCTATTCATGCAATTAATGAAGGTAAAACTAAATATACAGCAGTTGATGGCACGTATGAACTAAAAGAAGCAATTATTTCAAAATTGAAAAGAGATAATGATTTGCAATATGAGCCTGATCAAATCTGTGTAGGTGCAGGTGCTAAGCAAGTACTATTTAATTTGTTTATGGCAACTGTTGATTATGGAGATGAAATTATCATTCCAGCTCCGTATTGGGTTTCTTATGTTGATATGGTAAGTCTTTTTGGAGGTATACCAGTAGTAATTGAATGTATAGAAAACTTTAAGCTTACGCCCGAGTTACTTAAGCAAAATATTACAGATAAAACAAAATGGTTGATTATAAATTCTCCTAATAATCCATCAGGTACTGTATATACTTATGACGAATTAAAAAATATAGCTCAAGTATTGCTTGAATATCCACATGTTAATATTGTTACAGATGATATTTATGAACATATAGTGTATGATATTAAATTTTTTACCATTGCACAAGTAGAACCCTTACTTTATGATAGAGTTTTTGTGGTAAATGGAGTATCAAAAGCTTATGCAATGACAGGCTGGAGGATAGGGTATATAGCTGGTAACAGACGTGCGATAGAAGCTATTTCTATGTTACAATCTCAAAGCACATCTAACCCAAATTCTATAGCACAAGCTGCAGCAATTGAAGCACTAAATGGTGACCATAGCTTTCTGCAAGAAAGAACAAGAATTTTTAAAAGCCGTAGAGATTTTGTTGTAGAGCAACTTAGTAAGGCTCCGTGGTTGTCATTTTCCGTTCCACAAGGTGCATTTTATATGTTTATTTCATGTGAGGGGTTACTAGGTATGCAAACGAAAGCTGGAACGGTTATATACAACGATTTAGATTTTACTGAATATCTGCTCGCAAGTCATTCAGTTGCTGTAGTGCCAGGTACTGCATTTGGTATGAAAGATTTTATAAGAATTTCTTACGCTGCATCCTACCCTCAACTAGAAGTAGGATGCAATAGTGTTATTAGAGCTTGCCAAGAGGTAAGCTAGAAGTTTTTACCAATTATTTTACGCTTCTCCTTTTAACTCCTTTTAAGGTAAAAAATTAAAGGGAAAAGTGTTCGCGCTAAAAGATAGGATAGAGTGTAATTTCAGTATTACGTATTTTGTTAATAAGAAAATTAGTGCAAGGTGCTATAATACAGCTAGATACTGTACAAGCCATTGCAAACATTATAGCTCCAAAAATACAGCTAGATATCATACAAGCCGTTACAAACATTATAGCTCCAAAAAACACTGATAATAAACTTGAATTTGTAGTTACACCTATTCCAGCACCCATTAAGCTTACAACTAAGCTTGGACCTGTTACCGTATTCATACCAACACCTACCATTGCACCTATGCAAACACCTGCACCAATCATACTTGCACACCTTACTAAACAAACCGCATGTCTATTCAAATTATTTAAGTAGTGATTTTCTCGATTAGCATCAATATGCTTAACATAAAAAGCCGCATAAATTCCACCATAAAGAGCCATAATAATTCCACCTTTGATAGCAGGCAATAAAGCTGTAGCACTTAGTAATAAAGCTGTAATTGTAATAGGTACCATTATCAATGCTACCGCTGCTACCACCACCGCTATAGCTATGACTGCAGCTATCCCTATAACACTTTTATCATATAAGCTTAACTTTGGCATATTATTTTCTCCTGTAATCTAATTATTCATGTAGACAGCATAATATGCTTTTCATTCTTACACAATAGCCTTTTATTCCCATTCAATAGTTGCAGGTGGTTTTGAAGTAATGTCATAAACTACTCTGCTTACTCCTGTTACTTTGTTGATGATAATGTTGCTGACATTTTGTAAGAAATCCCAAAATACTAGTGAATACTTATTTTTATCTTCAAATGGAAATGCATCAGCTGTCATTCCATCGGAAGATGTTACAGCTCTTAAAGCACAAACATACTTATAGGTTCTTTTGTCACCCATAATGCCTACAGTTTTGATTGGTAATAATACAGCAAACGCCTGCCATATCTCATCATATAAATTATAGTTTTTCATTGTATTAGAATAAATTTCTTCAACTTCTTGTAATATATGCACTTTTTCTTCTGTAACTTCACCAATTATACGTATAGCTAATCCAGGGCCAGGAAAGGGATGTTGAGAGATTATTTCATGCACAAGACCCACTTCTTTTCCAAGAATACGTACCTCGTCTTTAAACAAGTAATATAAAGGCTCTATCAGCTTTAATTGCATTTTTTCTGGTAATCCACCAACATTATGATGAGATTTTACTGTACTAGCATTATTTGATGCATGACCAGATTCAATAACATCAGAGTATATGGTGCCCTGCATCAAGAAACCTATATTTCCTAGTTTCTTTGCTTCCTCTTCAAATATTTCTATAAAAGTGTTTCCTATAATTTTACGTTTTTGCTCTGGACTAGTAATTCCATTTAGCCTACTTAAAAACAAATTTGATCTATCTATATAGCATATCGGAAATTCTTGAAGCATATTAATGTTTTGCTTTTGACTATTACTCAATAATCCTGTGTCAATAAAAAGACAATTCAACTGTGGCCCAATAGCTTGATAAGTTAACGCTGTTGCAACAGATGAATCGATGCCTCCACTTACAGCAGCAATAACCTTTTGATTGCCTACCATGTTTTGGATTTTTTGCTTTTGTTCATCTATAAATGATTGCATAGTCCAATTTCTACTGCAGTGAGCAATATCAAGAAAATTGGAAAGTAACCCTATACCGTTCTCTGTATGTTTCACTTCGGGATGAAATTGTGTACAATATATCTTGCGTGATTCATTGACTATTATTGCTACTGTTTGGTTTATTACCCCAGATGCAATAAGAGTAAAACCTTCTGGTATTGTATTAACACTATCTGAATGGCTCATCATCACATCAACTTCAGCACCTATATCCCATACCCCATTTACTATAGGAGACTCTTTTAATATCTTGATTTTTGTCTTACCGAATTCTCGGTTAAAATTTGTTTTGATTTGTGCACCAAAATAGTGACAAATTAATTGTTTACCATAACATATTCCAAGTATTGGCACAGACATCGTTTCGTTGAGCTTTATAATCTCTGCTGCTAATTCACTTTCAGAATTATTAACTGACTCTGGTCCTCCTGAAAAAACAAACCCATTAAATTCTTTTACCGTTTTAAAATCTGTATTCTGAGGGAATATTTCACAATACACATTCATAACTCTAATACGTTTTGCGATAAGTTGCGTGAATTGTGAGCCAAAATCTATAATGGCAATTTTTGATAACTCATGTTCCATCTATTAGTATACGACAAAACTCCCTATAAGCAAACCCTAAATCGCGAGAGCCTCAGGAACGTAAAATAAATAAGTAAAGGGGTATACCACTAATTGTAAATAAGCTAGCTATCATTAAGGTAATGTAAGGAGTTCCTGCTATTATATAGCAACAAAATAATGCAGATGTTATACTAACTAGTAATTTATAACAGTTTTTTTCTTGTATGCTAAATTTAAGCAAGGCAACACTGCAAATTAAATAAACAAATAAAAATGATACAACAGAAAAGTCAATAATTAATGTTATCTGCTTAGAAAAACTACTGCCAGACGTACAGATAATTAAAATTAAAGTGCCTAATGAACTGATAATCAGCCCCCACAAAGGGGAGTTGTACTGGTTTTTTTCGGTAAAAAATTGTGGCATAAGCTTATCTTCTGCAAGGCCCATTACAACTTGTCCACTTGCTAAAACCCATGCATTTAAGCTACCAGTACAAACAATAAATGCGATAATAGAAATCGCTAAATGCGTATTACCTGGAAACATAATTTTAATGGCATCAACATATGGTGCTTTTGAATTTACAAGATCATTACCATTTATTAACCCCATAATAGATAAGCTATTAATAAAATATATAATAGCAACAGATATCGTGCCTAATAATATCGCCCTAGGAATTGTTTTAGTAGGATTTTCTACTGATCCAGCAGGTGCTGTTGCTGATTCAACCCCAACAAAACACCATAAAGTTAGAAGAGTGGAACGAGCCAGAATCTGTGGAATGGAAAGATTTGACATTTCATTACTTACAATAAAATTGTTTATATTAAAATGGAATAGTGCTAGTGCTGGTATTAATATTAATGCAACAACTTTAATAATCATTAATACAAACTCAACAGAGCCTGCAACTGTTACTCCTCTCAAGTTTATCAATGTAATGGTTATCAGTAATAACATTTCTAGATATAGGCGTATACTTTGAATATCACCTTGGAAAAGTGGTGCAAGAAACCCAATACTTGCAACTACTACGGCCGTTGTACTGATCCAAGAAATCACCCAATATGTCCAGCCTGTAAAAAAAGCTGCTATATTACCAAAAGCATGTTTTACGTACACATGTGGCCCACCAGTTTCCGGAAATTTTGCACAGAGCAGAGCAAATACTAAAGCTAATGAGATAGCACCTAAACCTGCAATAGCCCAACTTACTAAACTGTAGATACCATATTGAGCAAGGCTTACTGGTAGCATAAAAATTCCAGAACCTATTTGGCTACTTATAACCATGGCAAAAATTGCCCAGAAACCAATTTTACACGACATATTGCTTATATCAAAGATACTGTGATTATATTAATAATTTTGACTGATTCAAGATTTAATAAATCACGTCTTAAAAAGATATATTAACCTTTTGCGAAATTAATGCTCAGAAGATTTTCTGTGGTTGTCCAAAAAACTATTAAGTTGGATAGCTTTTAAAACAAGAAAAATTTTATCAAAAAGACACATTTTTTACACTTTTACAATAATTTTCTGTTTCGCAAAAGGTCTGTTACTTATGGTTTCTACTCTATTAGTATAGGGTTATATGAAAAAAAGCTCTGGTAGTGCTCTGGTAGTGCTAAGATAAAGAGGCTTTATGTTATTGGCATGACAAGCATTCATTGTAATCAATGTCTGTATCTTGTACCAGTATTTCACTTCTCTTTAATATGTCATGTGAAACCTTATCAGCTCTTTGCATTGATTTAGATCTGCAGTAATAGAGACTTTTTAGTCCACTCTTCCAAGCGAGCATGTGTATTCTATGTAGATAACGTTTGTGTACATTTGCAGCCAAAAATAAATTTACTGATTGGGATTGGCAAATATAAGGGGTTCTGTCGCTTGCATGTTCTATAATCCATCTTTGATCAAGCTCATAAGCTGTCTTAAATACTAGCTTTTCATGTTCATTGAGAAAATCTATGTGTTGTACAGAGCCTTCATTTGTTGAGATTGAAGACCATATTTTATCATTATCTTGATTTTTTTCTGCTAGTAATTTTTGTAAAAATTTATTTCTAACAACAAATGATCCTGTCAAAGTTTTTTGGGTAAACACATTTGCAGCATATGGTTCTATGCCTGGTGATGTGTTACCTGCTATTATAGAAATTGAAGCAGTTGGAGCTACTGCAAGTTTATGTGTGAATCTCTCAGATAAATTAATTTCTATAGCATCTGGACATGCTCCTCTGATAAGTGCCAGCTTACGTGATACATTATCAGTTTGTTCGCGTAAGTACTTAAATATTTTCTTATTCCATTGTTTTGCTATCACGGACTCAAAGGGAATCATCTTGCTTTGTAAAAATGAATGGAAACCCATAAGACCGAGACCTATACTACGTTCTCTTATAGCTGAATACTGTGCACGGTGCATTTCATCTGGTGCTTTTTTTATAAAATCCTCTAAGACATTATCAAGAAAATACATTACGTCTTCTATAAACAATTCATTGTTTTTCCACTCTTCATAATATTCTAGATTTAAAGATGACAAACAGCATACAGCTGTACGTGATTCCCCTTTATGATCATAACCTGTTGTTAAAGTGATTTCACTGCATAGATTTGACATTTTGATGTCCAGATTTAATCTTTTATAGGATTCTGGTTTATTTTTATTTATTGCATCAATAAAGATGATATATGGCTCTCCAGTTTCAATTCTTGTTGTTAAAATTTTTATCCAGATATCACGTGCTTTTAAAGTTGAAATAACTTTATTATCACGAGGGCTTATTAAGTGCCATTCTTTATCATTTTCCACAGCATACATAAACTGATCTGATAGTATAACTGCATGGTGTATATTGAGTGCCTTACGGTTCGGATCTCCACCTGTTGGCTTACGTAAGTCCAAAAACTCCTCTATTTCTGGATGAGATACTGGCAAATAAACTGCAGAGCTACCTCTACGTAAAGACCCTTGACTAATTGCGAGTGTTAAAGCATTTTGTACTACAATAAATGGTATTATACCAGATGTTTTACCGCTACCTTTTACACTTTCTCCTATTGATCGTAGATTTCCCCAATAGCTACCAATACCTCCTCCACGTGCTGCAAGCCAAACGTTTTCGTTCCACAAGTCAACTATTCCTTGTAAATTATCCTCTGTTTCATTGAGAAAACAAGAAATAGGTAATCCTCTATTTGTACCACCATTACTCAGTATTGGTGTTGAAGGCATAAACCATAAATTACTCATATAGTAATAAAGACGCTTTGCATGTTCTAGATCGTTTGAATAGTAATTGGAAATACGTATGAATAGATCTTGATAAGTTTCATTTTCTATTAAATACCTATCTAATAGAACTGCTTTCCCAAAATCAGTTAGTTTATTATTTATTTTATGATTAATAGCAATTTTATCCATCAAGAAATCCCTTTTAAATATTCTTTACAAATTTTCAGCTTTAACTTTGTTGGTGCTGTAATACAAATAAAATGCCATCAACTTGGCTGCCGTATATTTTGCAGTAACTTATATAGCTTATCTGCATATCTATTTTTCTTGCAACATCTTTAACATAATTTTCTGAGTGGCAAAAATAATCTCCTTTGTTTATAAAGTTAACGTCATCACCTTCCTTTCTTCTTATTAAACAGATTATACCACCTTTTTTATCTAGTACTTTTTTTGCTAGTTCGAGTTTTGGTTGGAAGTCATACAAATAGTGTAAAACTTCAGCAAAGATGACTACATCGTATAAATGACTTTTTTTTTGTTTAAGGAAATCTGTCATTTCTACATGAATCAACTCATTATAAACTGGTGTGCCTTTTATAAAGCATCCCCTAGCGATATTTAACATTCTATTTGAAATGTCTATCCCAGTGATATGATTTCCAACGTTATGTATTCTCAGACAATGACCGCATATTCCAGTACCGCATCCCAAATCAAGTATATTTAGTTTAGAGACAGAATCATCGCCAAAGATTTTTGAAATTGTTGTACATATAAGTTCATGGCCTCTATATTGTTTAGCAATCAACCAATGTTCAACAAAGTACTCGCCTGTATAATCAAAATATTGTTTTATAAGATTTTCAGGTACTTCTCTTATTAAAGATGGATCTGTCATTTTATCTATATAATAAGAAGCTTCTTTATAATTGTTATCTAATTTAAGTGCCTTGATGAAATAGTTATAGGCTTTTTGAGTATTGCCTGCTGCAAAATGGCATCTACCAATATTATACCATACTATTGGTAAATGAGAACAAAATATACTCATTAACCAGAATCGTAGTTTTGCATCTGATATATTGCCCTTGTAGAAATGATATAGTCCTACTTCGATATTGGTGTTTAATAAATTTTTAGATTTTGTTATGAATGTTTTTATTTCTTTATTAAGGAAGCTACATTGATTAGTGATCAAGTGTTTGGTTTTTCTTATGTTAAATAAACTGATTACCTTACGTATAAAACTAAAAATAATACTGCCAAGAAAAGATATACTGCTTTTCATATACTTAAACACTCCGATTGTTTGATCATTTTATTGAATTTTTAGTAAAAGTTTATCAAAATATTTTCATATGCTTCTTATTTTATATCACATAACTTGATTTATAAAATAACATTTATTGTTGCTAACATAGGTAAATTATAAGTAAATATTTTGTGTATAAAAAGCATTGACACACATTTATTAATTTTATAATCTTAAGTAAGAAAAGTGATTTTTGAGATGTTTGACAAGTTTTATGGTAGAGATAATTTTATCTCAATTCAATTTTAATAATATTTAACTCTGCATATTTTACATGTAATCATGTAAATAAATTATAAAGAGCACTTGATGGATGCCTTGGCGTTAAGAGGCGATGAAGGACGTGGCAGGCTGCGATAAGCTGCGGGGAGTTGTCAACAAGCTTTGATCCGCAGATTTCCGAATGGGGGAACCCAACTAGCTTAAGCTAGTTATTTCATGCTGAATAAGTGTGAAAAGTAAACTTGGTGAACTGAAATATCTCAGTAGCCAAAGGAAAAGAAATCAAAAGAGATTCTGTTAGTAGTGACGAGCGAACGCGGAACAGGCTAGTGGTTTAAAAATAAGAATTAGAATGCTTTGGAAAGAGCAACCAGAGAAGGTGATAGTCCTGTATAAGTAGAAAGTTTTTAAACACTCGAGTAGGGCGGGACACGTGAAATCCTGTTTGAACATGGGGGGACCATCCTCCAAGCCTAAATACTCCTTAACGACCGATAGTGAACAAGTACCGTGAGGGAAAGGTGAAAAGAACCCCGGGAGGGGAGTGAAATAGACCCTGAAATCAAGTGCTTACAAACAGTTGGAGCTCTGTTGTTGTCTTGAATAGAAGCAATTCTATGATCGTATAACATAAGAGTGACAGCGTACCTTTTGCATAATGGGTCAGCGAGTTAATCTATAGAGCAAGCTTAAGCTGTTAAGTGTAGGCGTAGCGAAAGCAAGTCTGAATAGGGCGTTGAGTTTTATGGATTAGACCCGAAACCAAGTGATCTAGTCATGACCAGATTGAAGGTGTGGTAAAACACACTGGAGGATCGAACCAGTTACTGTTGCAACAGTATTGGATGAGTTGTGATTAGGGGTGAAAGGCCAATCAAACTTGGAAATAGCTGGTTCTCCGCGAAATCTATTTAGGTAGAGCGTTGTATGTATTTTGTCAGGGGTAGAGCACTGGATAGACTAGGGGGATTCATCATCTTACCAAATCTAACCAAACTCCGAATACTGATAATTAACTGTACAGCAGACACACTGCGGGTGCTAAGTCCGTGGTGAAAAGGGAAACAGCCCAGACCACTATCTAAGGTCCCAAAATTACAGCTAAGTGGGGAAGGGGGTAGAAAAACCATTACAGCTAGGAGGTTGGCTTGGAAGCAGCCATCCTTTAAAGAAAGCGTAACAGCTCACTTGTCTAAAAATAAGTTTTTCTGCACTGAAGATGTACCGGGGCTAAAGTTGTATACCGAAGATGTGGGTGCCTATTAATTTAATAGGCGCGGTAGCGGAGCGTTCCGTAAGTCTGTGAAGGTAGTCTGGGAAGACTGCTGGAGATATCGGAAGTGAGAATGCTGACATAAGTAGCGTAAAAGAGTGTGAAAAACACTCTCACCGAAAATCTAAGGGTTCCTACGTTAAGTTAATCTGCGTAGGGTTAGTCGGTCCCTAAGGCGAGTCCGTAAAGGAGTAGTCGATGGCAATTAGGTTAATATTCCTAAACCTCTTAAGTGTGACGAGTTTCGTATTTGTATGAGCCTTATTGGATTGGCTTATGCTTAAAAGAAGCTCCAGGAAATAGCACTTATATTTATGAGGCCGTACCGTAAACCGACACTGGTGGATTGGTAGAGTATACTAAGGTGTTGAAAGAATGATGTTGAAGGAACTCGGCAAATTATACCTGTAACTTCGGAAGAAGGGTAACCTGTTTTTAGGCAACTATTGGCAGGTGGCACAGAATAGGGAGTAGCGACTGTTTACTAAAAACACAGGACTCTGCAAACACGTAAGTGGAAGTATAGGGTCTGACGCCTGCCCGGTGCTGGAAGGTTAATAGGAAGGGTGCAAGCTCTGAATTGAAGCCCCAGTAAACGGCGGCCGTAACACTGACGGTCCTAAGGTAGCGAAATTCCTTGTCGGGTAAGTTCCGACCCGCACGAATGGCGTAACGATTTCTCCACTGTCTCCAACATTAATTCAGCGAAATTGAATTCCCCGTGCAGATGCGGGGTACCCGCGGTTAGACGAAGAGACCCCGTGCACCTTTACTATAGCTTTACATTGCTATTAAAGGTATAATGTGCAGTATAGGTGGGAGGCTTTGAAGTTGTGGCGCTAGCTACAATGGAGCCGTCATTGAGATACCACCCTTTATACTTTTGATATCTAACTATGTTTCATTATCTGAAACTAGGACATTGTATGGTGGGTAGTTTGACTGGGGCGGTCGCCTCCTAAAAAGTAACGGAGGCGTGCGAAGGTAAGCTAGAGCTGGTCGGAAATCAGCTTGATAGTATAATGGCATAAGCTTGCCTGACTGCGAGGCTGACAAGCCAAGCAGAGACGAAAGTCGGTCATAGTGATCCGGTGATTCTGTATGGAAGGGTCATCGCTCAACGGATAAAAGGTACGCCGGGGATAACAGGCTGATGGTGTTCGAGAGTTCATATCGACGACACCGTTTGGCACCTCGATGTCGACTCATCACATCCTGGGGCTGGAGAAGGTCCCAAGGGTTCGGCTGTTCGCCGATTAAAGTGATACGTGAGTTGGGTTTAGAACGTCGTGAGACAGTTCGGTTTCTATCTGCCGTGGGTGAAGGAAATTTGAGAAGCTCTGACTCTAGTACGAGAGGACCGAGATGGATATACCTCTGGTGTACCAGCTGTTATGCCAATAGCATCGCTGGGTAGCTATGTATAGATGGGATAATTGCTGAAAGCATATAAGCAAGAAACCCTCTTCAAAAAAATTTCCCAATTAAGGCCGTGGAAGACTACCACGTTGATAGGCTAGATGTGGAAGCATGGTAACATGTGGAGCTAACTAGTACTAATAGCCTGATTGATTTATTTACTTGACATATGTATGTATGCAGTGTTAAATATTAGAGAATTGAGAATTTTTTGTAAGCCTGGTGGTTATAGCAAAAATGAAACACCCGATCCCATCTCGAACTCGGAAGTGAAACTTTTTAGCGCTAATGGTACTTGAAAAGGGAGAGTAGGTCGCTGCCAGGTTTATAAAGAATTTTTCCATAATTTTCCATATAAGTTTAATTAAAAAAGCTTTTTAATTAAAGTTTTAGCAAAGCGGGTTTATTGTTTTTTAACATTAACAGAGTATAATTGCATGTTAGTAAAAGGTATTTTATGGCTTCTTTAAAATCAATGGAATTTCCTGAAATTAGTGAGAAAAATAAACAGTTTTTTATGCGCATTGCTGCTTGGTTAGTAGATAATACAAGCCTAACTTTTGAGCAAATAGCACAGTGTTGTAGTCTTCCTCTTGAGGAAGTACAAGATATAGCTGATGAAGAGATATATATTGAGAAATATAATCCTATAGCTTCTGAAGTGATTATGGAAAAAGATATTACTGATTGTCAACGTGACCCAAACCGTGTACCAAAGTTAATTATAAAGAATTTAAAAAGGAGAAAAAATAAGATGATTAATGGTTTTATTTTACATCCTAGACGTAGAGATAAACCTGATGCAATTTATCATTTAATAAAAAAATTTCCTATGCTTGATAATAACGTAATAGCTAAGCTTGTTAGTACAACGTCTTGTACTGTAGAGCGTATAAGAAATGGTTCTTATTATAATATGCAAAATGTTAAGCCTCAAGATCCTGTATTATTAGGCTTGTGTAGCCAAAAGAACTTGGAAGCAGAAGTGGAAAATGCAGAGGTGGAAAGAGAAAAGCAAGAAAGACTAAATAAGATTTTTAAAATGATCCATTTCTTTTGTATTTTGACTTGACTTTAGTATAATTATTTATGTATTATAAATATGTAACTTTTCCTGACTTATCACCCTTTAATAATTACAGAACCTAAGAAGTATTATAGAAACATTTGTATTTAGGGACATTTATATTATGGTAACAATGAATGAGAACGTTTTAGCAAAAGAAAAAATTGCTGAAACAAATAAACAATTATATAGTGACATACTTGATAGTAATAGCAAAACACTAGATTTAAGCGCACTAAAAGAAAAAACAGCAGAGGAGCTACTGGAGTTAGCTGAATCAAAAAAGATTTTAGCTAATGGCAAAACCAATGGAAGGATGCTGAAGCATGAAATAATATTTAATTTGATGAAAAAAATGAGCGAGGATGGAGGTATTACTACAGGAAGTGGAGTAGTAGAATTATTGCCAATAAAAAAGGAACATTCGAAAAATGACAATTTGTTGAAAAGTGAGAGTTTTGGTTTTCTGCGTTCAGCAAGTGCAAATTATGCACCTAGTAGCGATGATATCTTTATTACTAAGGGTCAAGTAGAAAAATTTAACTTACGTACAGGAGATATAGTGCATGGAGAGATCAGGCCTTCTGGGCAGAAGGATGGATGTTTTATTTTAACTAAGGTTCACAGTATAAACTGTACTGAAGTCAATCAAGCAAAGAAATATGTGCATTTTGATAATTTACTTCCTCTGTATCCTGAAGAGAGTTTGATACTTGAAGATAATAGCAGTGGTGATGATAAAAAAAATATAAATATGCGTACTATAGATATAGTGGCTCCTATTGGAAAGGGACAAAGGGCATTAATAGTTGCACCGCCTCGTACAGGAAAGACAATATTGCTCCAACAAATGGCTCATTCTATAGCTATAAACTATCCAGAAATAGAATTAATAGTATTACTGATAGATGAGAGACCGGAAGAAGTCACAGATATGATACGTTCTGTGCAAGGAGAAGTGGTTAGTTCTACATTTGATGAACCTGCTTATCGTCATGTACAGATTGCTGAAATAGTTATAGAWAAAGCTAAAAGAATGGTTGAACATAAAAAAGATGTAGTAATTTTGCTTGATTCTATTACCAGGCTTGCGCGTGCTTATAATGCAGTGGTTCCTTCATCTGGAAAAGTTTTGACTGGTGGTGTAGATTCAAATGCGTTACAGAGACCAAAACGTTTTTTTGGAGCAGCTCGTAATATTGAAAGTGGTGGTTCTCTTACAATAATTGCAACAGCTCTTATAGAGACTGGTTCAAAAATGGATGATGTTATTTTTGAAGAGTTTAAGGGAACAGGAAATTCTGAGATAATCCTTGATAGGAGGCTTTCAGATAAGCGTATATTTCCAGCTATTGATATTACAAAATCTGGAACCAGGAAAGAAGAGTTATTGATTAACAAGGCTATCTTAAATAAAACCTGGGTTCTACGTAGAATACTCAATCCAATGGGATCTGTTGAAGCAATGGAGTTCCTGCGCGATAAATTGCTTTTAACAAAAAGTAATGCTGATTTTTTTAACTCTATGAATAGCTAATTAACATAGTATTCTTGTAATGGCTTTACTGCTAATTTGCTATTTTTAATATACTGTATTGCCATGATTAATGTTTTACTTCCAGCAATTGTAGTACTGTACGCTATGTTGTGCAGTATTGCAATTCTTCTAATATCTTTACTTTCTGATACTGATTTCATTCCTTTTGAAGTGTTAATTACTATGTGTATTTTACCATCTTTTAACATATCAACTATATGTGGCCTACCTTCTCTTACTTTGTTTACAGCTATAGCATTAATGCCATTACTATTTAAATATAAAGCACTACCTTTTGTTGCATAGATTGTAAAATCTAATTCATTTAACATCTGTGCTACTGGAAGTATTGATTCTTTATCTTCGTCTTTTACTGAAATAAGCGCTCCACCTTCTGTTGGTAATCTGTATCCCGCAGCCATATATGCTTTTGCAAGTGCTGCTTCAAATGATGCCCCAATCCCCATAACTTCTCCTGTTGATTTCATTTCTGGTCCTAGAAGAATATCACTTTCAGAAAAACGTGTGAATGGGAATACAGCCATTTTGGTGGCAAAATAATTAATAGATTTGTCTTGTTGGTTTACCTGATTACCTAAAATAACCTGAGTTGCAAGTTTTGCAATCGATATATTAATTACCTTTGAAATAAAAGGGATGGTACGACTAGCCCTTAAATTTACTTCCAGTACATATACATTATTTTCTTGAACTGCAAATTGTATATTGATTAATCCTACTACTGTTAATATACGTGCTATTTTTTCAGTTTGTAGTTTAATTAATTTAATTATTTCATCATTTAATGTGCTGGTAGGTATGGAGCATGTGGAATCACCGGAATGAATACCAGCTTCTTCTATATGTTCCATAATAGCTGCAATAAAGATATTTTCTCCATCGGATATAGCATCAACATCGACTTCAACAGCATTGATTAAAAATTTATCAATTAATAGTGGGCCATATTCAAAAATTTTTTTATGTGTTACAAGATATTCTTTAAAGCTTTCAATATTATATTGTATCGACATAGATTGGCCACCTAGAACATAAGATGGTCTAACTAGTAATGGAAATCCAACGTTTTCTACACAATTTAAAGCATCATGAATTGAATAATATATAGCATTTATTGGCTGTGTTAAATTTAACTGTGATACAAGATTTGTAAATTTCATACGGTCTTCTACTAGATCTATTGACTCAAATGAAGTGCCTAAAATTTTAAATCCTTTTTTATTAAGAATTTTTGCTAATTTTAAGGGTGTTTGTCCTCCAAGTTGTACTATTATGCCTATCAATTTACCATTCTGTTGTTCTTTTTCAAGTATTTCCAAAACATCTTCTGCGACTAATGGAGCAAAATATAGACGGTCTGCAGTATCGTAATCTGTTGAAACAGTTTCTGGATTGCAATTAATCATTATTGTTTCATACTCCATCTCTCTAGCTGCAGAAACTGCATGTACACATGTATAATCAAATTCAATGCCCTGACCGATACGGTTTGGGCCGCTGCCTAAAATTACAACCTTATTGCGTTCTGAAACGTCTGCTTCACACTCTGGTCTATAGCCCAAGAACTTCTCGGTGATATAATAACTACTATTTTCATAACAACCATACATATAAGCAGTACTGGATTTAAATTCAGCTGCACATGTGTCAATACGTTNAATACNTTTATAGACTTGCTTAATATTAAGTTTTTTTCTTATGCTTGCGATCTCTTCTTCTTTGACTTGAGGAACTAATTTTGCCAATCTTGCATCTGAAAAGCCCATTTTTTTTAGCTCTAATATTTCGTGTGCAGTATTAGGCAAACCATTAATTTTAATTTTTTGTTCCACAGAGATAATTTGTGCTATATTCTGTAAGAACCATACATCGTATCCTGTAATTAAGTTGATTTCATTTATACTCATTCCATGGCGTATGGCATCAGCAATAATTAATAACCTATTTGGTAGTAACTTGGCTAATTGGGATTTTATGTAATCGATGTCTATATTTTCTGTAAATACTTCATCTAGTCCTGTTAGTCCAGTTTCAAGGGATCGTAAAGCTTTCTGTAATGACTCATTAAAAGTACGTCCTATCGACATTACCTCTCCTACTGACTTCATAGAGGTTGATAGCTCACAGCTTGTACCTTTAAATTTTTCAAATTCAAATCTTGGTATTTTTGTGACAATATAATCAATTGTTGGTTCAAATGATGCAGGGATTATCGAGGCACAATCATTACATATTTCGTCTAATGAGTAGCCAAGAGCCAGTTTTGTTGCAACTTTTGCAATAGGAAACCCTGTGGCTTTTGATGCAAGGGCAGAAGAGCGAGAAACTCTAGGATTCATTTCTATTACGACCAGACTACTATCTTCTTTTGGATTTACTGCAAATTGTACATTTGCACCACCTGCGTTAACACCAATTTCTTTTAATACTGCTATGGCAGCGTTACGCATTTGCTGGTATTCTTTGTCACGTAAAGTTAATGCAGGTGCAACAGTAATACTATCACCTGTATGTACACCCATTGGATCAACATTTTCTATTGAGCATATTATTATACAATTATCCTTATAATCTCGTATAACTTCCATTTCATATTCTTTCCATCCTATAATGGATTCATCTATTAGGACCTCACCTGTGGGTGAGATTTTTAAAGCATTGTTTACTATATGAAAGAATTCTTCTCGGTTGTATGCTATCCCGCTCCCTGCACCTCCTAGAGTAAATGATGAGCGTACAATTGCAGGTAATCCTATATAATCTAACGCTTCTTTTATTTGGTCTTGGTTTTTGATAATAACACTTTTGGGATACTTTAACCCTATTTTGTCCATAGATTTGCGGAATAATTCTCTATCCTCTGCTTTCTTGATAGCCTCTTTTGTTATTCCTATTAATTCTACGTTATATTTATCTAATAGGCCACTTTCTGCGAGCTGCATTGCACAGTTTAAAGCAGTCTGTCCTCCCATTGTTGGTAATATTGCATCTGGTTTCTCTTTGATAATGATTTGTGCTATTATTTCTGGTAATACTGGTTCAATATATGTGACGTCAGAAAATTCTGGATCTGTCATGATGGTTGCAGGGTTTGAGTTTACTAGAACAACTTTATATCCTTCACTTTTTAATACTTTGCAACTTTGTGTTCCTGAATAATCAAACTCACATGCTTGACCTATTACAATCGGTCCGGCTCCTATTAATAGAATAGATTTTATATCTGTGCGTTTCGGCATTTTACTTAATTTTTATTAATGTTATCAATCTTTGGTATTGATGTGAATTATTTCTTGTATAAACTGCTATGAAACAGAGAACCCAAAAAGTAATAGACCTCTTTGCGAGACAGAAAATTACTACAAAAGCGAAAAATACGTCTCACTATATCTTCTATAGTTGCTTGGTTGCTTCTGTATGTAATGTATTATTACAATTTGGCTCACTTAACGTAGTTGAAATCTTATTGGTTACTAGATTAGTAGCCAATGCAGAAGCGATGGTTAGCCCAATGATTGTTAGTACAGATAATGCAGTAAAATGCATAAGTAATAATAGGGTAACGATTGAAGCTATGATAGTGAATATAGTACAAAGTTTTGTTATACCTGTAGATTTCTTAGGTTTTAGGTCTTGTATCTGATGTATTCCATTATTACTAGAAATTGTAGGAGTTTGTTGAGTATTTTTGGTGGCGCGCCCTTGAGTTGATATGCTTGGTTTCTTTACAGTACACTGGTTTGTATGTTGTTGTGGAGAGTTTGTCCTCTTTGTATTATTATGATTTTTAGATAAGGGTTGGTTAGAGTGTTCATTGTTAATGCTTACGTGTTTATTGTGATGACCAGTGATATGATCATCTTTTTTAGACTGTTGATGATCGTTTATAAGTTTTCTTTCACCAGTATTTGATGGATTGTTATGATGCTCATGTGGAAGTTGTTCATTTGGTGTTGCATTTACTGAACTATATAGTGATTGATCATTTAAAGAAATTTGGGATTTACTATTGCATGTGTTACTTAGTAAGCTATTCTGACCTTCGTTACTTAGAGGATTTAAAGATTGCCTTTTTATATTCATAGATGACTTATGTTTTTCTTGTTTATGTTCTGTACTGTCTTTGTGGTTATCATTTTGCAACATTGGATCGCTTAAGTCAGTGATAGATTTGCTTTTATCCCTGTGGAAAACTTCAGATAATTTTTTGTTCCGTGTTGTTTTGGTGTTGCGATCTTGGGACAAATCTGTATTGTTTTTTTTGTATCTTAGTTTTGTACTAGGTATATATTCTTCTTGATCATTGCTCTGTTGAGTATGTTCTTCGTGCTGTTTTGTCTGAGACATATATTTTAAAGTGGTACTGCTAGCACCTCCATGATTAGTACGCATGATGGGTTTTTTTTCTGTATCTGTTGCTTTTACAATTTGGTTGCTGTCTTGTTGTAAGGTTTCAGAAGCCCATTTTTTTCCTGTGCTTTTTTCTTGTGTATATTGCTGGTTATTGCTTTGATTTATATTCTGTGGGACAGAGAGGATACTGCCACTACTTACATGAGACATTACATAATGCACTGCGTTTTTGATTTTGTTGTGTGGGAGCTGTGTCTCCGATTTTTTCTTTGGTATATATCTTTCTAATAGTTTTTTTATTTGTTTATCAGAAGCATAATCTAGAGGAATTTTTCCATCTACATCTATTATATTATCTTTTGCTTTGTGTTTTAGTAGAAACTCTACTGCTTGATAGTTACTATTTCTTGCTGCATAATGCAAAAGAGTCATGCCATTCTTGTCTTGTATGTCAAGTGTATTTTGTTTGGCTGCTTTTTTAAAAACAGGTTTTACTATTTTATATTCTTTACCCACTGCCAAGTGTAAAGGAGTTTGCCCATTTGCATTTTGTTTGTCGATCTGTGCTCCATTTTTCAATAAGAATTTTATCATTTCTTTCTGTTCAAATCTGATAGCATAGTGTAATGGAGTATGATCAAATTGACTTGGCACATCAACATGTACCCTGAGTGCTAAGAGTATATCTGCTATGTTAATATAACTATTTTGGGCAACAAGGTGTAACAACCCATACTTATCCTTACATTCTTCAATAATCGAATCATATTCTTCAATAATCAAATCCTCTATTCTTACGTGTATTCCTACGTGATATGCAGCAGATAACTGGTCTTGAAGTTTTACAAGAAAATTATCTTTATCAACCTTAGGGTCGTTATCAAGTTTACTTAATATTGTCTTAAATCTATCACGACTAGTATTTAGTATATTTGATATTGACTTAGACTCACCGTTACTAATTACTTCTGGCATATGAGGTATATTTTATATAACTTAATTAGACATTATACATATTTTTATGAAGAAAGAGTAAAAAGCTATATCCAGTTACTTTTTTCCTGGTTTAATCTATTGTCTAATATCGCTTGTCTTATAGACTGCATTAGCTTGTTTATAAAGAAAATATTGTGGTAAGTGATCAATGTGTAGGCTAATAATTCTCTAGCTTTTAATAAATAATGTAGATAGGCTCTTGAATGCTTTCTACATGTGAAGCATGAACAATCGTCTTCGATCGGGTTATTATCTAGTTCAAATTGCTTATTACGTAGATTGATATGCTCTTTACATTGTGATGATCTGTTGTTGGGTTTGATTAGTGCTCCGCCATGCCTAGCTAAACGTGTTGGATGAACACAATCAAACGTATCTATACCTAAATTTATTGCATGGAAAATATCTACAATACTACCAATACCTAGTAAATGAGTAGGTCTATCTTGTCTTAAATATTCCATGTTATAAGCTACCACCTCATACATTTGTTTTTTGTCTTTACCTAAAGAGCCACCTATTGCTTGACCAAAGAATGGTGCATTGTTAATAAATTCACAACTCTCCTTACGTAGATCTTTATACACTCCGCCTTGACTAATGCCATATAATACTTGCTTTCCTTGCTTGCTTTTTTCAAACTCTTGTAAAGAACGTGTAGCCCATTTGTGACTCATGCGCATAGACTGTTTTGTATACTCTTTACTTACATGAAAAGGGGTGCATTCATCTAAAACTAGTATCAAATCTGCTCCTAATTTTTGTTGAATCTGTATAGATTTTTCAGGAGTTAAACAATAGGTCTTACCGTTAATATAGGAACGGAAAACTGCTCCGTCCTCATTTATTGTGAGAAGCGTTCTTTGCTTACTTCTTATTCCTTTAATTTCCTCTGAAACAGATCCGTGACCTAAGCTAAATATTTGGTACCCACCTGAATCTGTTAACATTGGTTTATTCCAACCCATCATTTTATGTAATCCACCAAGTTGTGCGATCGTATCTTCTCCTGGTTGAAGCATTAAATGATATGTATTAGCAAGTATTATTTGTGTTCCTGCGTCGTCAAGTCTTTCGGTGTCCGCAACCTTAATTGCGCCTTTTGTTGCACAGAATATGAATGCTGGTGTTTCTATACTGCCATGAGGAGTATTTATTAACCCTGCTCTTGCTGAACCTGATTGCTTAATTATTATAAATGAAAAATTACTCATCTGAGGAAAGCTTTGTTATAACATCTGATATTTTTTTAGGGGTAAGATTTTCATAATAGTCATTATTGATTTGTACAACAGGAGCATTAATGCATGCACTCAAGCATTCAACTTCTTTAAGAGTAAATAAATTGTCTTTGCTTGTTTCACCAATATTAATGTTTAATTTCTTTCTGATGGCATTAAGGATCTCTTCGCTACCACATAACCAGCAAGGAGTAGTTCTGCAAACTTGTATCAAGTATTTACCAACTGGTTTAAGATTGTACATAGTATAAAAACTTGCCACTTCATATATACGCATGTGAGGAACATTGAGTAGTTTAGCTAGATAATGCATAGCCGATTCTGGTATCCACGCGCATTGTTCTTGTACTAAATAGAGCAAAGGCATAACAGCACTACTTTCTCTGCCTTTAGGATACATTTTTATAAAATTCTTAGCCTTTTTGAGATTTTCCGCTGTAAACCTAAATTGATCTTCCTTTTTTTTTTCCATCTATTATACTTTACGTAAATTTTGGTTAATTATACTTAAAGGGCCGGTAGTTGCAATCTTTCCTTATATAAAGCTGTATGTTATTGTTTTTTGTAATAGTTATACTTTTTATTTTTGTATTATCATTCTTTGTTATTAGAAGAAGGTCTGGATCACAAAGAGTCATTAAAGTTTTTGAAAAAATAGTACAACAGATAAATGCACTAGAGCTAGAAATACAAAGTTTATCTGACCAAGACCTACTTAACAAAACAGAAGAATTTAGGCAAAGGTTGCAAAAAGGTGAAAGATTAAATGATCTGCTAGTTCCTGCTTTTGCTGTTGTACGCGAAGCATCACGCAGATTTCTTAATATGAGACACTTTGATGTTCAGCTAATTGGCGGGATAGTGCTGCATAATGGTATGATAGCAGAGATGAAAACTGGGGAAGGCAAAACCCTTGTGGCTACTTTGGCTGCGTACCTTAACTCTCTGGAAGGTAAAGGGGTACATGTAGTTACTGTAAATGATTATCTTGTAAAGCGTGATACAGAATGGATGAGCAAACTATATAATTCTTTAGGTGTTTCAGTGGCATTTATTACTGATAGTCTTGCGAATGAAGAGAGAAAGGTTGCCTATAATGCGGATATTGTATATTCAACGAATAATGAGCTAGCTTTTGATTATTTACGAGATAATATGAAATTTTCAAAAGATGATATGGTTCAAAGAGGCTTTAATTATGCAATCGTAGACGAAGTAGATTCTATTTTAATAGATGAAGCACGTACTCCTCTTATTATTTCTGGGCAAGTTGATGATAACAACCAAATATATAAGCATGTTAACGCAATAGTTACTAAGCTTGGAGAGACAGATTATGAATTAGATGAGAAAAGTCGAGGTGTATTTTTAACTGAGGATGGTATATCACGAGTGGAAGAACTATTAAAATCTTACAATTTAATGAATATAAATTCTTCGCTTTACGATAGTGATAATATGATAATGACTCATTACATAGATCAGGCATTGCGTGCGCACCGGTTGTTTGCCATTAATAAAGATTATATTGTAAAAGATGGTAAAGTGGTGATCATTGATGAATTTACTGGACGTATGATGGAAGGTAGAAGATATGCTGATGGCCTGCACCAAGCACTTGAAGCTAAGGAGAATCTTGATATTCAGCATGAAAATCAAACTTTGGCTTCTATAACATTCCAGAATTACTTTCGTATGTATCGCAAGCTTTCTGGTATGACCGGAACGGCTGCCACAGAAGCAGAGGAGTTCCGTGATATATATCGGTTAAATGTTATCAAAATCCCAACAAATATGCCTGTAAAGAGAATAGATCTAAATGATGAAATTTATGGTACAGAAGAGGAAAAGTATAATGCGGTATTAAATTTCATTAAAGAGTGTTATGACCGTCAGCAGCCTGTGCTAGTTGGTACAGTAAGTATAGAAAAATCAGAAAAGCTTTCTGAGCTTTTACATAGTCGTTCTTTAAAACATTCAGTTTTGAATGCTCGTTATCATGAAAAAGAAGCATACATTATAGCACAAGCTGGGGTGCCAAGTAATATCACTATAGCAACTAATATGGCTGGACGAGGAACCGATATTCAGCTTGGTGGTAGTGCTGAAATGATAGCAAAGATAAGGCTTGGTAGAGTGAAGACTGAAAATAAGGAACAGAAATATCAAGAAATAATTGAGAAAGTTAAAAGAGATAAAGAGATAGCTATACAAGCTGGAGGGCTGTGCGTTATTGGCACTGAAAGGCATGAAAGCAGAAGAATAGATGATCAATTGCGTGGGAGATCTGGTAGGCAGGGAGACCCAGGATTATCTAAGTTTTTTTTGTCTCTGGAAGATGACTTATTAAGAATATTTGGTTCAGATAAAATAAGGGGTTTCCTTCGTAAAGTAGGGTTAAAGGATAATGAAGCTATACATCATCCGTGGATTAACAGAGCTTTAGAAAAAGCACAGAAAAAAGTTGAAGCAAGAAATTATGATGTACGCAAGTCTTTGCTAAAATTTGATGATGTAATTAGTGATCAACGTCATGTTGTTTTTCAGCAGAGAGATCATATATTAGGCAATGAAATAAATGAATTATTTGAGATCTATAGCGTAGTAAACCATCATATTATAGAAAACATTGTGCAAGCTGGTTATTATGAGGACTATATTGCAGATATAATAAATGAACTTCATAAAAGATATGGCATTACATTTGACTATGATGCTCTTAAACAATTTACAGATAAGAATGATGCTTTAAGTTATATAAATAGTAAAGTAGGAGAGTTTTTTGATGAAAGGGCACGATATTTTAGCAGTCAGAATATTACAGATTTGTGGAATACAGTAGTAAGGCAAGTAATGATCATGACTATTGATTACTTATGGAGGGAACATCTTTCAACTTTAGAAAGTTTAAGGCAAAGTATTAGCTTGCGTGCTATGGGTCAGAAAGATCCACTCAATGAATTTAAACGCGAGGCTTTTTTAATGTTTGAGTCAATGTTAGAAAAGTGGAAAGAATTAACTATACATAGGTTGGCACATTTTAAGTTGGCAGATAATTATGCAATAAGTCGTCCGTCTGTGGACAGTAATTTTGCTAAAGTATCAAGAAATGAGAAATGCCCTTGTAATTCAGGTAAGAAATATAAACATTGCCATGGAATGATAGTGGCACATAAAGTTTAATTTTTGTAGTTTGTTCTTTTATTAGGCCTTTTGCAAAACAGAAAATTATTGCCAAATATCTATTGGTTGCTTTTATTTTTGATATATAATTTAGTAGTATTTTCTTAGTAGTGCTTTTGAGATCTCATAAGTTTTCTAAGCGTTATTTGCACAAAGCCTCACCTCATATGTTTATGCAGTGCATAAATTAGTTAAGCACTTGATAAACAAAGGGTGTGTGTTAAGTGCTGGAACACGGAAATAATATCCATCTTTTATAATTTTTTTGTATTCTATATCAAGCTCAACAAGTGTTTCTGAATGTTCAGAAACAAATGATATAGGTGATAAAACTATTGGTACGTTATCAGCCTTTGCACGTAATAATTCATTTTTAGTGCTGGGCTCTAGCCATTTTTTATGACCTATCTTACTTTGGTAACATATTGACCAATCTAAATCATTTATATCTAGTTTTTTTGTTATCAATTCTACGCTTTTTTCTACTTGTCTAACATATGGGTCACCTTTTTTAACTATGCTAATAGGTAAACTATGCGCTGAAAATAAAACTCTAGGTTTACCGATTTTACTGGCTAATCTGTAATACTGATTTATTAACTCAACATGTGCTGTAATAAAATCTTGATTGTCGTAATAATGATTGATTATTTTTGTATTACACTCTAGGTGATGTTTTTTAGCAGCTTTTTGCCAATTTTCAATAGATGACAATGTTGTAGTAGTAGAGTATTGAGGATATAGTGGTAATAGTATTATTATACTTGGGTTAAAGAGTTTTACATCTTTAATAACTTCGTTAGCAAATGGGTGCCAATAGCGCATAGAGATAAATACTTTATATTCATAATCTCTCTTATGATTTAACTGTTGCTCCAGTGTTGCTGCTTGAATTTTTGTATTTTCTAGAATTGGGGATTTATTATCTATTTGTTTATAAATTTCCAATGTAGTTTTTACACGTTTACTAGAGATGAGCTTTGCCAAAACAAACCTTAATGGATTTGGCAGGTTAATTATTCTTTTATCATAAAATAAATTAAATAGAAAAGGATGTACTGCATTTAGTGAATCAGGACCACCTAAATTCAATAAAACTACAGCTCTAGACACTACGTGTAAACATACACATAAACTTAGTAATGGTATTCTWAAGTTCTGAACTAGGAAGGTTTCTTATAYTARCATCTGTTAAAACACGTGATTCTTGTAGATTGCTTCTTGTAGATTTGAAATCCTTATCATAAAATATGTCAACAAAAAAACTCGGTATAGTTTCTAGTAATTCAATCGCAGCTAACATTAATAATATACAGCTCTGCATAGCTTTCACAATTATTCTTATTAGTGGGATGAAGCCATTTGCATCGTTAGGAGAATAACATAATAGAGCATCAGAACTATAAAACAGTATATCTTGATTATCATGGTGGCGAATGTAGTCAGTGGGAGAATCTCCTTTTATTTTTATTTCATTTTCATGACTTTTTGTCCGTCCAAATAATTCTCCCCATAATTCACATGACTTTTCACGTATATCAAAAGTTCTAACAATATAACATACGATAGTCATTAGGAAAGCACATATAAGTAGATATTTCATAGGATGTGCAGCGCTTGTAATACAGAAATGAACTAGCGGTACTATAGTGATCATTTCAATAAATGGTATTAGATTTCTTTTCATCACATACTTAGCATAAATGTTCCAATCACGTGGTACTGTGTCATCGCGAAACCAGGATGTACAATGTGCTTCCTTATGTTGTTGATATAATACATAGGATAAAAGGGCTAAGTTAAAACTTAAAAACCCCTTAACTCCACAGAAAATAGATGTCTTGAAAGTATTTATATAATTCTTTGTACAACAACCAGCCATTTTGCCACCTATAAATATCTAGCTTGAATTATATCGTTTAAATTCAAGCTTAGCAAGACTTGAATCATGAAATAAAAAAGAATACATGCCTCCCAGGTAACCATGATGAAATCAGCTTTAGAACCTGTTCATAATCTGTTGAGAAGTAAAACAGAGGGGGTTTCACACACAATAGCCATGGATACAGCGCATATAAGCATGCACTGCAGCCTACTTGCTTCTATGATACCAAAAGAGGTAATTAAAAAGATAGCTGATGCACTAGCAACCATTGTAATAAATGGTATAAAATTGTCTATCGCTGCAAGCTTAGAACCATAAAAGCAAGGCGTTCTGTTATGCTGTTGCTGTAGGTAGCCTTCTCGATAACTAATGACAATAATATTATTGTCATAGAAATCATGATATCGACTGTATAGTAAATATGAACATAAAGCCAAACTAAAAGTTAAAGACCCACTTCACTCCCCAGAAAATGGACGATCTGAAGTTGTTGATAATTTCCCTAGTGGGCATGTCTTGCCTCCTTGATTAATATTAATGTACTTATAATAGCTTAATTCACATTTATTTTTACAAGATAAAAAAGACTTTCATAAACTGAAATTATCAATATAATTCGTGTAATGTAATTTCAAGAAAAATGGATAGGACATTATCTATATTAAAACCTGATGCTGTAAAGCTTGACCTCACTGGTCGAATTAATACATACATTGAGAACTCAGGATTAAAAATAATAGCACAAAAGATGCTATCATTAACAGAAAAGCAAGCAGCATCATTTTATCATATTCATCAGGAAAGACCTTTTTTTATAGAATTGGTTAAGTTTATGACTTCTGGTCCTGTGATAGTGCAAGTTTTGTTTGGTAAAGATGCTGTGAGCAAATATAGAGCAATAATGGGTGATACTGATCCAAAACAAGCAGCTAAAGGAACAATCAGAGGTGATTTGGCTAGTGATATTAGTGAAAATAGAGTACATGGATCTGATAGCATAGACAATGCTAATAAGGAAATAGCCTTTTTCTTTGCGGAGTATCAATTGCTGTAAAGTCCTAGGTAGGATTTACAAGTGTATTAGTTGACAAGGTGGTTTTAATAAGCCATCATTTAACATTTTACTTAATAATATGTCTAGTGGTACTGTAAATAAGGTTATATTAATTGGGAATTTAGGTAAAGATCCTGAAGTTAGAACCACACAAAATGGTAAGGAAATGGCTAGCTTTCCAATAGCTACATCTGAAAGCTGGACTGATAAACTTTCTGGTGTAAGGTCTGAGAAGACGGAATGGCATAATATCGTAGTTTTTAGTGATGGATTGGTAAAAATCATTAAAGACTTTGCTCGTAAGGGCAGTAAGGTCTACATTGAAGGTTCTTTAAGAACTAGAAAGTGGGTTGATCAGAATGGTAATGAAAAATATACTACGGAAATTGTGTTGTATAATTTTAATAGTGCATTGACACTGCTAGATTCACGTGTAAGTAGTGAGTATAAGCAGAATATTGAAGAGAGTAAAGAGGAGGGTAAATATGATGAAAATATGCAAATCGATGATGAAATACCATTTTAAATCTCTTGACTTATATCAACTTTTAATATTTAAAAGTTAATATATAATTTCATTTTATTCAAGGAGGTAAAAATGACTTTAGGGCCATGGCAACTATTTCTAGTTTTAGTAATTATACTAGTGCTTTTTGGTGCAGGTAAGTTACCGCAAGTGATGGGTGATTTAGGTAAAGGCATTAAAAGCCTTAAACAGGAGCTTAAGGATTCTGAAAAATTATCATCTAATGAACCAGATCGTTAGCTTTTTCTGAATTACATTTGTAACACATGTACATGTGTTACAAATGGTTATTGAATTGTGCTGATAATTATGGTAATGATAAGAATATTAGTTTATCCAGGGTTCTTGTGTCAAAAGATGGTAAATCGCCTAAGCTAGCATCTGATATTTTGCAAGAAGTTGCTAGTGATGGTAGTGCTGATAAGGTTACATTGTTTGAAATTAAGGCAGCTTTACATGAGCGCGGTTTTGGTATTTTAATCATTATATTTTCCTTACCTTTGTCTATACCGCTTCCAGTACCACCTGGTTATACTACTATACTTGCTATACCTCTAGTTTTATTTGCAGCGCAGCTTTTATTTGGGCTTGATTCTCCATGGATGCCACAATGGTTGGAAAAAAAGTCTTTCCAACGTTCAACTTTGGCTCTGGTAGTAGAAAAAACTTCTCCTGCATTGAAAAAGATAGAGAGATTTATGAAACCAAGGATGTCTTTTATTTTTTATGGTCCTGGTGAAAAAATTTTAGCTTTTGTAATGCTAATGTGCGCAATTTCAATTGCTCTTCCATTACCGCTTACTAACTTTATTCCTGCTATTGGCACAACTCTTATTTCACTTGGCATTATGAGTAAAGATGGGCTGCTTTCTATCTTGKGTGTTTTGGCCTCATTGTGTGGATTAACCCTTACCCTTGTGATCCTAATAAAAGGTCCCCAACTTATACTTGGGGCGTTTTCTTTGTTGAAAAGCTTCATATGATTNNNNTTTATATATAAGTAGTTGAATATTCCTCATTTGTAGTATACAATGAAGTGAATAATTTATGAGTATTGTTATGACTCTTTCTAAATTCTTTGATATTAAAAACGACATTGCATTCAANTTCTGTTAATTTTTTATCTAGATCTGCATTCTTTGCATACTTCGTGTCCAATTTCAAACCATCTATCTTGTCTGTTAATTTTTTATCTAGATCTGCATTCTTTACGTACTCATATAGGTCAGTAGTCTTTGCCAATTTAGGTAGATCTTTGTTGAGATTCTCTACTTGACCACGTAAAGTATTAACTGTAGAAGTTAAGCTATCTAGATTGTGTAGTAAATTATCTGCATTTTTAATGCTTTTATGACTAAGAATATTTAATAACCTTTTGGCATTTTCATCATTAAGAATAGTTAATAACTTTTGGGCATTTTCATTGTCAAGTTTATCTAATAACCTTCCTCGGGTGCTTTGACTATTGTGAGTATTCGACATACTAAATCCACATTATAAAAAGCATATGCTACATATAAATTATTTCATTTTTGTAAATATTAAACTAAATATATCATAACCTTAGGCCTACCTTCTCAGCCGTTTTTCCCTTATGTTACTTATTACCTCTATAATCAATGCAAATATCAAAGCAAAATATAAATACTCCTTTCCTAATTCTATATGTATTCCATCAAGCACAAGGTATACGCCTACAAATAAAATAAACAGAATAGTGATAATTTTTAATCCTGGATAAGACTGTATCAATTTAATAACATAATTAGATATAAATAACATTTGCAATATAGATAAAGTAAATGCTACAACAATAATCAGCATATTATGCGTCAGCGCTATAGCGGTGAGAATTGAATCTATAGAAAAAACTAAATCTATCAGTATAATGTGCAATATCACTAAAAAAAATTGTGATTTGATATTGATTTCTTTTTTTTCTTGTTTGGGTAAACAAATTTCATTACGTATCTCAATAAAACTTGTATAAACAAGAAAGAATCCACCACCAATCATAAGTAGGTCTTTCACTGAAATATCAATCGATAAACTACTAAATATAGGATTTTGCATAGATAATATAAACGACACAAAGAATAATACTATAAAACGCATTAGCAATGCCAAACTCAGGCCGATAATGCACGCCAGTTTTCTTAATGACCTTGAAACTTTGCCTATTGCTAAAGAAATAAAGATTATATTATCTATACCAAGTATAGTTTCAAGCAATATAAGTATCAGTAATGTCCAAAACATTTAAAATTTTATTTTATATATAAACTGAAAAAATTAAGTAATTTTTACTTGTACAAGTAAACCATCATATTACAATAAACAGTTGAATTTCTTACGCTGAGTATATATAATAAATTTAATAATTCGCTCATGCTATTATGACTCTTTCTAAATTCTTCGATATTAAAAACAATATTGCATTCAAACGTGTTTTTGGTACAGAGAAAAATAAGGATATACTCATCCAC
>NZ_MJMG01000011.1:0-18586 GCF_001752665.1 Wolbachia pipientis
TTCTCGTGGGACAGTTTTAATAAGCAAAGTTGGCTTGTCAAAGGATAAGCCAGAAAAGTCTCTTGTACGCGGCAAGAAGTCTCATGGAGGCAGGAATAAGTATGGTCGCATCACTGTACGTCATAAAGGTGGTGGGCACAAGAGAAAATATAGAATTGTAGATTTTAAACGTAATAGATGCGATCAAGCTGTGGTTGAAAAAATAGAGTATGATCCGAATAGAAGTAGTTTTTTAGCTCTAATATCTTATAAAAAAGATAGTACTAAGTCTTATATACTGGCTTCTCAAGGTATGAAAGTTGGTGATGTTGTGGTAGCAAGTGATGATGCTGATATATTGCCAGGCAACTGTTTGGTGTTAAAACATATACCTGTTGGATCATTTGTACATAATGTTGAGTTAAAACCTGGTGGTGGAGCTGTTATTGCTAGGTCTGCTGGCTGTTGTGCACAAGTTGTTGGTCGTGATGGTGGGTATGTTTCATTAAGATTGAGATCTGGCCAGATTAGATTAGTTTTATCTTCTTGTAAAGCTACTATTGGTGTAGTATCGAATCCTGATCACAAGAATAGAAAATTGGGTAAGGCTGGAAGGAGCAGATGGCTTGGAATTAGACCTACAGTACGTGGAGTTGCTATGAATCCTGTTGATCATCCACTTGGAGGTGGGGAAGGTAAGACTTCTGGTGGCCGTCATCCAGTTACTCCTTGGGGTGTTCCAACTAAAGGAAAGAAAACTAGAAAAAGAAATAAATTGAGTAATAAATATATAAAACAACTAAAGAGGTAATTTATGAGTAGATCTGCCTGGAAACCACCTTTTTGTCATCCTTCTGTGTTAAAGCTGGTGAATCGTGTGCTAAGTAAAGGATCAACCAATGTGGTTATAAAAATTCGTTCTAGGGCTTCTGTGATTCTGCCTAATTGTTTGGGCTTGAAATTTGCTGTTTATAATGGTAAGAATTATATTCCTGTTAATATTAATAATCCGAATATGATAGGACATAAGTTCGGTGAATTTTCTCCTACTCGTAAGTTTATCGCTCATAGCGGAGATAAAAAAGCCACAAGGAAGTAATTGATATGGAAAAAAAAATAGTTAGAGCTGCTGCTCGTGTATTAAAGTCTACTCCTCGCAAATTAAATCTGGTTGCTGATTTAGTGCGTAATAGACCGATTGACTTTGCTACTGTACAACTGAAGTTTTGTGACAAGAAAGCAGCTACTCTTATTGGTAAAGTATTGGATTCTGCAATTGCGAATGCTCAGTATAATTATGGTCTAGATATAGACAGTTTATATGTAAAAGAAATATTAATAGGCAAATCTTTTACTTTGCGTAGAATATATCCAAAAGCTATGGGTAAAGCTAGTAGAGTAAATAAGCGTTATAGTAACATTACTATAGAGTTAGCGGAAATATAAGGGAGAAATATGGGACAAAAGGTTAACCCGATAGGATTTAGATTAAAAATAAATAATAATACTTGGAGCTCTATTTGGTATGCTGAGAAGGATTATAAGCAAAATCTGCATCAAGATTTGTGTGTTCGTAGTTATATTAATAAGACCTTTAAACATGCTGGTATTTCAAAAATTATTATAGAGAGAAAAATTGATTTGGTTTCTATTACAGTACATGCTTCCAGACCTGGAGTAATAGTAGGTAAGAGAGGTGTAGATATTGAAAAAGCTAAACAAGAGATTGGAGTTAAAGTAAAAAATAGTGTAGAATTGAGTGTTGCTGAGGTAAAGAGGTCTGAAGTGGATGCAGCATTAATATCAAGTAGTATTACACAGCAATTAGAAAAAAGAGTTTCTTTTAGAAGGGCAATGAAAAAATCTATTCAAAGTTGTTTAAGAATGGGTGGCAAAGGTATTAAGGTCAGTTGTTCTGGTCGTCTAGGTGGAGCTGAAATAGCACGCACTGAATGGTATAAAGAAGGTCGTTTGCCTTTACATACTTTGCGTGCTAATATAGATTATGCTTTCTGTGAAGCAAAGACTGTGTACGGCATTATAGGTGTTAAAGTTTGGGTTTATAATTAGAGTAGGTGAGTTGTGGTATTTATTCCAAAGAAGAGTAAGCATAAGAAGGTGTTTAAGGGTAGAATACATGGTAATACAAAAGGTGGTAGTACACTTTCTTTTGGGAGCTATGGGTTAAAGGCTATAGAACCATGTAGAGTGCAGTCTAAGCATATAGAGACTGCAAGACGTGTAATCTCTAGAACTTTGAAACGTTCGGGTAAAGTATGGATAAGGATTTTTCCTGATACCCCTGTAACTAGAAGGCCTGCTGATGTGCGTATGGGTAAAGGTAAGGGAAGTGTTGAGTTTTGGGTATTTAAAGTTAAACCAGGTAGGATTTTGTTCGAAATTGATGACGTGCCTATGTATTTAGCAAANAAAGCATAGCACGTATTTTAACTGTATTGAATGAAAGAAAAGAAGAGGGAAAAAATGCCTAAAAGGGTCTTGTGTGGTACTGTGGTTAAAGCTGGGTCCAATAAAACTGTAAAAGTTTCAGTGTTACATGTGTATCAGGATAGGCTATATAAAAAAGTTATAAAAAAGTATAAGAAATATGCCGCACATGATGAGCATAATTTTTATCAAGAAGGGGATAAAGTTTTAATACAGGAACATAAGCCTATCTCTGCTACTAAAAAGTGGATTGTGATTAATAAAGCAAATTAATAAGGATATTTTGTATGATTCAAAAGAGTACATTATTAGAAGTCGCTGATAATTCTGGTGCACGTCAGGTACGCTGTATTGGTTTACTAGGTAATAAGAGGTTTGCCACTATAGGTGACACTGTTGTTGTTTCAACCAAATCTATTAATCCAAAAGGTAAAGTTGAGAAAGGCAAGGTATATAAGGCAGTAGTTGTTAGAGTTAAAAATCCTGTTAAAAAGTCGGATGGCTCAGTGATTCGTTTTTCTAGTAATGCTGTGGTTTTAATTAACAATCAGGGTGAGCCACTTGGTACTAGGGTGTTTGGTCCGATAAAAAAACTACCATTTGGTTCCTTTATGAAAATAATGTCTTTGGCTGCTGAGGTTTTATAATGAGTGTTAAAATACGAAATGGCGATGATGTTATAGTTTTGACTGGTAAGGACAAACAAAAAATTGGCAAGGTAATTAAAGTTGTTAGGTTTGGTACAAGAAGAAAAGTAATTATTTCTGGTGTGAATATATGTAAAAAGCATACAAAGCCTAAATCTGGTCGTAGTGGTGGTATATTTAATAAGGAATTACCTATAGATATATCTAATGTTGCAATAGTAGATCCTAAATACCGTACTGCCACTAGAGTGGGGTTTAAGTTTATTGATGGTAAAAAGGTACGTTTTGCAAAAATCTCTGGGGAACTAATAGATCATGTTTAAAGAATTATATAAAAACAATATAGTAAAATCTTTGCAAGATAAATTTAATTATGGTAACATAATGCAGGTACCTAAGTTCATCAAGGTCTGTATTAATATGGGCGTTGGAGATGCTGCTGCAGATGCTAAAGCAATAAATGAGCCATTGGATAGTCTATATCTTATTTCAGGTCAAAAGCCTGTATTAACTCGTGCAAGAAAGTCTATTTCTGGGTTTAAGATAAGACAGGGTGCTGTTATTGGTTGTAAAGTAACTTTGCGTAGAGATAAGATGTATGAGTTTTTGGAAAGATTGATGTATATTGCTTTGCCTAGGGAAAAAGATTTTAGAGGATTTAGTATAAAACAGTTTGATGGTAATGGTAATTTTTCTTTTGGTATAAAGGAGCATATTTCATTTTTAGAGATAGATTATGATAAAGTAACAAAAATAAGAGGTATGGATATTAATGTTATAACAAGTGCATCCAGTGATACAGAAGCGAAGGAATTATTGCTAGCTTTTCAGTTTCCTTTTTTTGATTAGTAGGTAAAGGTTATATGGCAAAGAAATCTATGATACAAAGAAATCTTAGTAGGGTTAGGTTACATGATCATTACAAAGAGAAGCGACAAAAATTAAAATCTATTGTAAGTAATAGAAATTTGTCTCTTATTGAAAGGTTTGCAGCACAGAACAAGTTAATAAAAATGCTACCAAGAGATTCATCTAAGACACGCATTAGAAATAGGTGTGCTTTAACTGGAAGGCCGAGAGGGGTGTACAGGAAATTTGGTTTGTGTAGAATAGTTTTGCGTGACTTATGTGCTTTTGGACGCGTTCCTGGGGTAACAAAGTCTAGTTGGTAATAAGGAGTATATTGTGGATAGTATTGGTGACTTTTTAACGAGAATACGTAATGCTCAATTGGCTATGCATAAGACGACTAAAGTCTTGTTTTCTAAAGTCAATGCTGCAATATTGGAAATATTAAAAAACGAGGGATATATTCTTGATTATCAAAAGCAGATTATAGACAATATATCTTCGCTCAGTGTAAAATTAAAATATCATAATAGATTACCTGTAATTCGTAGTATAGTAAGAGTGTCTAAACCTGGATGTCGTCGCTATTCTCAATATAAGGATATTGGGAAAGTATATAATGGGTTGGGTATTTCTATTATATCAACTTCTCAGGGTATTATTGCTGATCATGATGCACATAGGCTGAAAATTGGTGGGGAAATATTGTGTTGTATATTTTGAATAACAGGAGAGATATATGTCGCGTATAGGTACTGCTCCTATTAATATTCCAGCTGGTGTTTCTGTTGAGTGTCATGATGGTAGTAGGGTATTAATAAAAAGCTCAAAATCAGAAAAGGAATTAAGTTTATGTAGTGGAATTACTTGTGAAGTAGCTTGTAATCGACTAGTAATCCGTATTGGTTGTGATGAACAAGTAGATAAGCTAAAACCTATGTGGGGTACGTACAGGAGTATCATCAATAATATTATTAATGGTATGGTCAATGATTTTTGTATTGATCTTGAAATTAATGGAGTTGGTTATAAAGCAGAATGTGATGGGAAACATTTGACTTTATATCTTGGTTATAGTCATAATATTAAGTATAAAATACCTGATGGTATTCAAATTAAGTGTGTAAAGCCAACACATTTGGTAATTAGTGGCATGGATAAACAAAAAGTTTATATGATAGCGTCTGACATATGTAAAATTAGGAGATATGATCCTTATAAAGGTAAAGGTGTTATTATAAAAGGCAAGTTTATGCTACGCAAAATTGTGAACAAGAAGAAGTAATAAAGATGAGAAGATTATATAATTTTTTAAGTAATTATGAAAGACGGAAGATACGTAATAGAAAAAAACTTAATGGTAATTTCCGTATATCTCTGTTTAAATCTAATAGGCATTTTTATGCCCAATTGATTGATGATACAAAATCTATAACTCTTACTTCTGCTTCTACTTTGGATCCTAAAATTAGAGATGCATGTAAAAGCAAAGTTAATGCCAATTCTGTTAGGCAGGTTGCATCTTTAATGGCCGAGCGTTTGTCTGGTGTTAAATTAGACCAACAGATTATATTTGATTGTGGAGCATATAAATATACAGGGGTGATTTCTCAATTTGCTGAAGTTTTAAGAAATGCTGGATTGAGGTTTTAGTATATGGCTGTAAAAAATTTACAAGGGAATAGTAGTGATTTATCTGAACTTTTAGTTTCGATAAGGAGGGTAACTACAGTTACAAAAGGTGGTAGAAAGTTTTCATTTTCCATTTTAGTTGTTGTAGGAGATGGAAAAGGTAAAGTTGGTTGTGGAATAGGTAAGCATGCAGAAGTTGCTGAAGCTAGAGTAAAGGCTGTAAATGCTGCAAAAAAATCAATGATTAGAGTATATTTACGTGAAAGTAGAACTTTGCATCATGATATTAAAGCAAAGTTTTGCTCTGGGGAGGTGGTATTAAGGGCAGCAAAAGCTGGAACTGGTATTATTGCTGGTGGAGCAGTGCGATCTGTTTTTGAAGTTTTGGGTATAAAGGATGTAGTGGCTAAATCTACTAGATCAAATAATCCTCATAACGTTATATGCGCAGTGTTTGAAGCTTTTGGCAAAATGTTGTCGCCTCGTCAAGTAGCAAATAAGAGAGGTAAGAAAATTGGTGAAATAGTTGGCAATAGATGATGAGTAAATTAAATTTTATATTTACTAAGTTATCCAGAAAAAAGAAGACAAAAGTACTTGGTAGAGGTATCGGTTGTGGTAAAGGCAAAACGTCTGGTAGAGGTCATAAAGGTCAAAAAGCTAGAAGCGGAGTTTCAATCAATGGTTTTGAAGGTGGACAGCAGTCTATATATACTCGTTTACCAAAAAGAGGGTTTAAGCCTATACGAAGGAATATATACGCTATAGTTAATATTGGCGATATACAACGTCTCTTAGATTCTAGAAAGATTGAGAAAGGGTCTGTAATAGATAAAGATGTATTGTGTAAATTAGGTTTTATAAAATCTACAAAAGAAAAGGTCAAACTTCTTAATAAGGGTAAATTAATGGAGAGATTTGTATTTCGTGTTGATTATGCTTCAGAAGCTGCAAAAAAATCTGTATCTGCTGTTGAAGGCAATATAGAAATACTCTAATACATTATGAGTAATAACCCAATATTTAGTAACTTGGACCCTGGTTTGTTGTATAAAGGTGATTTATTAAAGCGTATATTGTTTACTCTTATAGCTTTGATTTGTTATCGTTTGGGCACTTATGTGCCTATTCCAGGCATTAATCTTGATGTAATCAATGAAATTTTTCCTAAAGATAATGCTGGTGTTTTTGGGGTATTTAACTTATTTTCTGGAGGAGCATTAGCTAGGATGACAATCCTAGCATTAAATGTGATGCCATATATAGTTGCATCCATAATCATGCAATTACTCTCTTCTGCTATCAAAGGAATAGATGAAATAAAAAATGATGGAGAACTAGGACGTAGGAAGATGAATTCTTATATACGTTATATGACTATAGTGTTCTGTGTGTTTCAGTCTATCCCAATTCTGATGGGGCTAGAAGGAATGAATAAAGACAATATAATCGTTGTTATTCAACCTGGTATTATGTTTCGTGTTGTAGGCATGTTTAGCCTACTTGGTGGAACAATGTTAATAATATGGATCGGTGAGAGAATTAGTGCAAATGGTATAGGTAATGGAATATCATTAATTATTTTTACTGGTATTATATCAGAATTGCACAATGCGTTATCATCTTTATTTGCGTTAAATAAAAATGGAAGTATTTCGCTATTTGTTATCTTTTCTGTTTTAATATTGTTTTTTCTATTGCTACTTTTAGTAATTTTCATTGAATCATCTTACAGAAAAGTCATTGTTCAGTATCCAAAGAAACAGTTTAAAAGATCATATAACGACGATTTTACTTATATTCCATTAAAGATTAATTTATCTGGTGTGATACCTACCATTTTTGCTAATGCAATTTTATTGACACCTGTTTCGATAGCAAATTTTTATAAAGGGCATGTCTTTTCTGATATTATATTGAATAATTTCATGGCAAATAAAACGATTTATATCATAGCATATGTAACACTGGTAGTGCTCTTTAATTTTTTCTACACCAATTTTATCTTTAATCCTCAAGAGAATGCCGATTTCCTTAGAAAAAATGGTGGATTCATTCCTGGTAGAAGGCCTGGAAAACATACAGCTGATTATCTTCAAAGTATAGTTTTTAGGTTAACATTTATTGGTTCTGCATATTTAGCAGTTATATGTGCCATACCTGAAATTGTTAGATATCGTTATGATATACCCTTTATTTTCGGAGGAACAAGCGTGCTAATAATGGTAAATGTCATTACTGATACGGTTGGCCAAATACAATCTTACATTTTTTCAAATAAGTATGATAGCTTAGTAAAAAAATATGAATCCAAAAGGTTAAAATGATTATTGTAATTTTTGGTCCTCCTGGTTCTGGTAAGGGTACACAATCTAGTTTTTTGGTAAAGAGGTATAACTTACAGCTAATTTCAGTTGGTGATTTATTAAGAGATATTGTCTCTAGCGAAAGTGATCTTGGTCAAAAGATCAAAAGCATTATTGAATCTGGCAACTTAATCCAGGATAATATTATATGTGAGTTATTGAGTAATGCGCTGCCATCTGCATCAAATCTTTTATTGGATGGTTTTCCAAGAAATATTAATCAAGCTCGTTTTTTAACACAAACATTAAAAGAGAAATGTAATAAAGATGTAGATTTCGCGCTAGAATTACAGATTGCCGATAATATAGTAATCGATAGATTAAGAAACCGTCTAGTATGTTTAGACTGTAAAAGTATATATAATGCATTGTTGTTTCAAGGTGATACTGTATGTGCAAAGTGTAAAAGTACGAGATTAGAAAAAAGAACTGATGACATGAATGAAGATGTGATTCAAACAAGAATAAGAGAATATAATAGTAAAATGAAAAGTTTGCGTGAATATTATAAAACTAAATTGTTGATCGTTGATGCAAGTTTAAATGTTGCTCAAGTCACAGAGGAAATTAAGATGTTAATTAATATAAAGTGAATATTGTGATTTCAGTATTAGCCTCTAGAGCTGACTCTTTTAACTAGATAGCAGTTAAATTTTTCGTTGTCCTACTTGTTCTGAATGAGCCAGTAGCAATTGAAGATAAGGAATTGTTAGATTTTATCAAACAAGCAAGAAGCTTATACAAAGGAGAAAGATGCAAGAGAGGCGAAAGAGAGGGAAAAGCTAAAAGAGGTAAACAATTTGTTGTTTCAATATGCCAGAGAAAACTTTTTTAAATATTATTGTAAAAGAAGGGATAAGGCTCAAAGAGACGGTACACAAGAAAACAAAGTTTATGTGAAATAGATGCACTGTTTGATTCTAAAGAGGACTATAAAAACTTGCGTAAAGAGATATCATCCAGCTTAGGCGCTTACTGTTCTGGTTGAGATATTCAAGATAATATAATTAATAGAACAAAGAACAGTTATAACGCATACTTAGAATGCTATGAACAGCACCGTAAAGAAGATGAGAAAATACACAGTTGTTTGATACATAATGATGATTTATATCAGATATATTGCAGCACAATTCTCAACAGAGATCATTGGGTGATTATGGAAGAAATACCAATAACTATTCCTTTGAGCCCAGTTACTGACCTCACTGTAATATCAGGAGATAATAATACTTGCATGAGCTTTAAGAGTATAGCAGGTATATTTGGTAGAGCTTATCAACCAGATGTAAATGTTTGTGGCACAAGCAAGGAACGTACTATATATCATGAAGGAGTTCATTTTGAAAAAGTAGATGGATATAATGATACTCAATCGGTGCAACAAGTAAGCATAAATATAGAAACAACTCAGTTTGTAAATGTTTTGGAGACACCAACCCGGGGGTCCGTAACAGGAATATATATATCAAAGCAAACAACAACAGTAGAACGTGTAAATAGCACACAATCTACTCTGGTGGGTTTTGCACAGTTAAATGATAATTTAGCTATGCATACTAAACATACCACTTACTCTGACTCGGAGCCTGCCAGACATATTAATACTAGTATGACACATCCAGAACAAAAGATTTCAATAAATAGAAATTCCATAGGAAATATTTCTAATATGCATATGTACCGCAAACGGAAGGCTAAGACAGTGATACAGAGTAGTATATCTAATACATAATAATATAAAACAGAATAACACTGTTCTATCAAGATTACAGGAGCATTATGAAGTAGGGAAATCCATTTGTGATAATAATTCTTTTTTTGTATCATTTGGTAAGTGTTTAGCTCAACAGAAAGGAAAAGAATTTAAAGATTCTAATATTAGGTAGTGTCGTCATGAAATAGTTATTGAATCATAGGAAAAGAGTAGTGATAATAAAATAGATTTATGTAGAATATTATGAAACTTACACAGAAGACATGATATAAGCGATGAAGTTTGGAGGAAAATAGAAGATTTACTTCCTGGATGTTATTAAAAGTTATTTTTTGAGTTAGGTATGTTACATGAGCAAAAATAGTCAACCCAAGAATCAAGCAAGAGATATTGATACTATTTTCGAAAAAATAAAACTTAAGTTACAATCATTACATAATAGTCATGACAAAGGCAAAAAAATAACAACACAAATTCGATTATCTTTTATTACTTCAATTTGCGGTACAAAGGATAACAAATTAGAATATGCAGAGTCTTTAAATAATAATAATTATACTATATTATATGCTATAGAACAAGCTCATCTTAAGCTAACAAATATCTCTAGTATGTTAAATGGAGTAGGAGCCAAGGCTCCTGAAACTTTGCAGAAGTTAGCAGAAAAATTAGTTGTTTTTAATAACGATGGAACAATAGAGCGAGAAAAACGTGGAACAATCAAAAAAACAGATCTATTAAAGGCTTTAGAAGAGATGGGAATAAATTTATCTAATATCTCTAGTATGTTAAATGGAACAGGAGCCAAAGCTCCTGAAACTTTGCAGAAGTTAGTAGAAAAATTAGTTGTTTTTAATAACGATGGAACAATAGAACGAGAAAAAGATGGAACAATCAAAAAAACAAATCTATTAAAGACTTTAGAAGAGATGGGAATAAATTTATCTAATATCTCTAGTATGTTAAATGGAACAGGAGCCAAAGCTCCTGAAACTTTGCAGAAGTTAGTAGAAAAATTAGTTGTTTTTAATAACGATGGAACAATAGAACGAGAAAAAGATGGAACAATCAAAAAAACAAATCTATTAAAGGCTTTAGAAGAGGTGGAAATAGATTTATCTAATATCTCTAGTATGTTACGTAAAGCAGGAGCCAAAGCTCCTGAAACTTTGCAGAAGTTAGTAGAAAAATTAGTTGTTTTTAATAACGATGGAACAATAGAACGAGAAAAAGATGGAACAATCAAAAAAACAAATCTATTAAAGGCTTTAGAAGAGGTGGAAATAGATTTATCTAATATCTCTAGTATGTTAAATGGAACAGGAGCCAAAGCTCCTGAAACTTTGCAGAAGTTAGCAGAAAAATTAGTTGTTTTTAATAACGATGGAACAATAGAGCGAGAAAAACGTGGAACAATCAAGAAAACAGATCTATTAAAGGCTTTAGAAGAGATGGGAATAAATTTATCTAATATCTCTAGTATGTTAAGTGGAGCAGGAGCCAAAGCTCCTGAAACTTTGCAGAAGTTAGCAGAAAAATTAGTTGTTTTTAATAACGATGGAACAATAGAGCGAGAAAAAGGTGGAACAATCAAGAAAACAGATCTATTAAAGGCTTTAGAAGAGATGGGAATAAATTTATCTAATATCTCTAGTATGTTAAATGGAACAGGAGCCAAAGCTCCTGAAACTTTGCAGAAGTTAGTAGAAAAATTAGTTGTTTTTAATAACGATGGAACAATAGAACGAGAAAAAGATGGAACAATCAAGAAAACAGATCTATTAAAGACTTTAGAAGAGATGGGAATAAATTTATCTAATATCTCTAGTATGTTACATAAAGCAGGAGCCAAAGCTCCTGAAACTTTGCAGAAGTTAGCAGAAAAATTAGTTGTTTTTAATAACGATGGAACAATAGAACGAGAAAAAGATGGAACAATCAAAAAAACAAATCTATTAAAGGCTTTAGAAGAGGTGGAAATAGATTTATCTAATATCTCTAGTATGTTAAATGGAGTAGGAGCCAAAGCTCCTGAAACTTTGCAGAAGTTAGCAGAAAAATTAGTTGTTTTTAATAACGATGGAACAATAGAGCGAGAAAAAGATGGAACAATCAAAAAAACAAATCTATTAAAGGCTTTAGAAGAGATGGGAATAAATTTATCTAATATCTCTAGTATGTTACATAAAGCAGGAGCCAAAGCTCCTGAAACTTTGCAGAAGTTAGTAGAAAAATTAGTTGTTTTTAATAACGATGGAACAATAGAACGAGAAAAAGATGGAACAATCAAGAAAACAGATCTATTAAAGACTTTAGAAGAGATGGGAATAAATTTATCTAATATCTCTAGTATGTTAAATGGAACAGGAGCCAAAGCTCCTACTATGTTGGAAAGATTAGTTAATGTATTGCAAGTTGATATACTAAAAGATAATTTAGTAGATGCAATAAATTTGTATAATAATAACATAAATGCAGTGGATAATAATGATGCAATGTTAATGGGAAGATGCGCAAGTGATAAATTATATTCCTTCTTAAAGGAAAAGAAGATTAAAATTAACACAAATAATCCATTACACTATAGAAATAGTAATGGTCAATATGATGAATCAGAACAAAAATATCAGAAGGAATTTCAAAGCTTTTATGAAGAATATTATGAAAAAGGAATTAACTACAATCGGGACATTCTAAGAGTAAAACAAGTAGATGAAACTGATCATAGAGAAGCGTTACGTGGGCAGGATCAAGTTATTGCTACCAAAGATATACCACAAAATACAGTGTTAGGTATCTATACAGGTACACTATTGTGTGAGGACAGTAAAGATTTGCAAGCAGAATTAGAATGGTTATTATCTAATAATAGCGGAGCATTTAATAAAATTACCCACCACGCATTTGATATTGTTCTTTATGAAAAAGAAAAATTAATGTTAAGTGGATATTGTAGAGGGAATCCTTTGATTAAAATTAATGCTAATCATACTTACGATGATAATAATACAATATACAAGATACCAGATAATGTAGCAGTGGCTCAATGTCGTTATAATAGTGGTATTCCATTTATATTATTTACTGCTAAGGAAGATATAAAAAATGGAGAAGAATTATTATTTGATTACGGTTGTAGATATTGGCAATGTTGGAGAGAGCAACAATACGATATAAGTACACATGATGCAGCAGTATATCAGGATGGTATAGCTAATAAAAAGTTAGGTAAACAACTATCCAAACCATCAATGGCTTTTATAGGCTTTATAAAGTTTTTAAAAGCCAATAAGAAATATAACGAATTATACAAAAAATTAGTAGTACAAAATAAATTAGATTTAGATATTGATGATAAGGAAGAATTGAAATCAGAAGATAAATATGTACAAGAAATTAAAATTAACGATGACGCTGAGAGTATAAGGACAAATACTAAATGGCGTTTATATGAGCATTTACAGAATGGGACCAGCTCATTTTGTGAGGTACAGTTTGATCAAAGTAGAATGGAGAAAAATCCAAATTGCAGTTCTATTAATCATACTCAAATCATAAATAGCAAGGAAGATAATAAGAAAAATAGTGCTTCTAGTATAAGGAAGAGAGGAAATGATCAAGATATAAAGAAGGGAAGGAGAGTTATAGCTAATACAAAGACGGAGAATATAAATACAGAGAAATTCCATGATGAACCTTCTTGTAAGAAAAGTAGAAATGGAAAAAATTCAGAAAAGAGAAGGGAAGTGATGTCTGATATAAATATAGAGCAATGTTATGGTCAATCTTCTAGTAAATGTTATGGTCAATCTTCTAGGTAGTGTCGTCATGAAATAGTTATTGAATAATAGGAAAAGAGTAGTGGTAATAAAATAGATTTATGTAGAATGTTATGAAACTTACACACAGAAGACATGATATAAGCGATGAAGTTTGGAAGAAAATAGAAGATTTACTTCCTGGTAAATCTGGGAAATGGGGTGGTAGAGCAAGAGATAATAGAACATTTATCAATGCTGTACTTTGGATTATCAGAACAGGGGCTCCGTTGACCACCTGATTATGGTGATTAGAAAAATACTCACAGAAGATTTTGCAGATGGCGTGATAAAGGGGTATGGAAGAATATACTGCAGCAATTCATCAGTGGCTGATCAACATACATCAAAGCTCATCCATATGCGGCAGGAGCAAAAGGTGGCAACCAAAAGATGAGTCGTACAAAAGGGGGGTCAATACAAAGGTACATCTGGCCGTGGATGCGCATGGTATGCCGGTCAGAATTATTGTTACAGAAGGTTCCAGTGCTGATTGTACAAAAGCCTTCAAGCCTTATAGAAGGTATTCCTGGCAAGAATCTAATTGCAGATAAAGCATATGATACTAATTGCATTATAGCTGAAGCTATATCTATCGGCGCTGCAGTCTTCCAAAAAAAACCGTAAGAACAAAAGAGATATAGATCGATATTTATATAAACTTCGATATATAATTAAAAATACAGTATTAGCCTTTAAAAGGTGGAGAGGAATAGCTACTCGTTACTGCAAAACAGCATCTTCTTTTTTAGCAAGACTTCAAATAAAAGCTTTGTTTATGTGGATTGCAATCTCATGACGACACTACCTAGTGAAATCAGTATTGAGAGCATAAAGAATAAACCAAGCATTCGTGGGTTATAATTAGGAAGATACAAAGGGTCGTTTAAGATTAAATGTGTCTGCTTCAGTAACATTGAAAATTTCTGTTTGACTATTAACTATTTCATGGTATAAATTAAGGATTGTTACTTCGAGGTATTAGTTGGCACGTATTGCAGGCATAAATGTTCCGGTAAAGAAATGTATACCTTTTGCATTGACTTATATATATGGGATAGGTATTACTACAGGGAATAAAATCTGTGACGCTTGTGGCATTAATAAAGGTAAGCGTGTTTCAGAGTTACGTGATGAGGAAACAGAAAAAATTAGTAATTTTATCAGGCAGAACTGTGTTATAGAAGGTGAGTTGCGGAAGGAAGTGTCAATGAATATAAAGTCTCTAATAGAGCTTGGATGTTATAGGGGTATTAGACATAGAAAGGGTTTACCTGTAAATGGGCAAAGAACGCACACTAATGCTAAGACCCGTAAAGGTAGGTCTCGTTTACCTATTGCTGGAAAGAAATAGTTTATTATTATTGTAGATAATTAATGAAAAAAGTTAAAGTAGCTGCAAAAAAAATTGTTACTGGTGTTATACATATCCGTGCGACTTTTAATAACACTTTTGTAAATGTAACGGATATTCACGGTAATACTTTGTATCAAACTTCTGTAGGTCTTTGTGGGTTTTCAGGTTCAAGAAAGTCTACGCCTTATGCAGCCGGTAAGGCAGCTGAATCTGCCGCAAAAATAGCAATGGAAAAGTTTGGCATGAAAGTTGTTTCTATTATAGTGCGTGGTCCAGGATTTGGTACAGAGGCTGCAGTAAAAGCTTGCCAAAATTGTGGATTAACAATTACTTCAATTGCAGATAAAACTGCTATTCCTCATAATGGGTGCAGATTAAAAAAGAAAAGAAGAGTTTAGTAAGGGTTTGCGATAATGTACAACAATAATCTTTTTGCTTCTAATGATTTAGAAAAATTAACAAAACCTCATGCAGTCAAGGTGATACCTGGAGATTCAGAAGGGAAAGGCGATGTAATATTAGAGCCGTTAGAAAGTGGGTTTGCTTTAACATTAGGTAATGCATTAAGGCGTATAATGTTATCTTCCTTAAGGGGGTTTGCTGTTTATGGAATAAAAATTGATGGCGTGACACACGAGTTTACCTCTATTCAAGGGGTAAGAGAAGATGTTACAGATATAGTATTAAATATAGGCATGTTAAGATGCAGGTTAAATGGTGTGTCGAATAAATGTTTGATCCTTAATGCTAAAGGTCCTTGTGAAGTGATAGCTGGTATGATAGATACTGACGAGCAATGTTCTATTGCAAATAAAGATCTATTGATATGTACTCTTGGAGAAAATACCGAGTTTAGTATGAAAATATATGTGGCTAGTGGTAAAGGTTACCTTCCTATAGCTAAATATAAAGAAAATGAACTTTTAAAAATGTTTAGTGAGCAAGATTTAATTGATTTTATTCCTGTTAATGCGTTATATAGTCCTGTAAATAGAGTGTCATATAGAGTAGAGAATAGCCGTGTTGGTCAAGTAACTGATAAGGATAAGTTAATATTGTCACTTGAGACTGATGGAACAATTTCTCCTATGCAGGCTGTTGATTCTGCTGCACGGATACTGCAAGAACAACTACAACCTTTTATTAATTCTGGTGTTGGAAGTAAAAAGCAGCAATATCCTTTGTCCACCGATGCGAAGGATTTAGGTTATGATGCTATCTTGCTGTGTAAAGTGGATGAGTTAGAATTATCTGTGAGGTCGCATAATTGTCTAAAAAATGAAAATATTACTTATATAGGTGATCTTGTACAAAAAACTGAAAACGAAATGCTTAGGACAGCTAATTTTGGTAGGAAGTCTTTGAATGAGATAAAGGCAGTTCTAACAAATCTTGGTTTGTCTCTAGGTATGGATGTACCAAATTGGCCACCCAAAAACATAGAAGAACTTGCAAAGCAACATACTGATGAGGATTAGTGTAATATGAAACATAGAATAAAAAAACGTAAGCTGTCTCGTTATGCAGAGCATAGGTTGTCAATGCTGAAAAACTTATCTATATCATTACTTAACCATGAGCAAATTGTTACTACTGTACCAAAAGCCAAAACATTACGTCCATATGTGGAAAAATTTATTACGATTGCTAAAAATAAAAATACATTACATGGTAGGAGGCTATTACTTTCACGTTTACATAATAATGGGCCAGTAGTTAATAAACTATTGGATGTTCTAGCTTCACGTTATCAAAGTCGTAATGGTGGATATTCTAGAATAATAAAATTTAAGACTCGTAAGGGTGATTGTGCATCTATGGCAGTTATAGAGTTAGTAGACAGAGATATTACAGCAAAAGGTAAATTATATAAAGAAAAAGAATAAGATAAACTTGAGTAAAGGGTTGCGTTATTTTATAGGTTACTTTGGTGAATTGCTGGTTTTAATTTNTTAAACATCGTTACCGTTGTAGGTTTGGTGAAATTGATTTAGTCCTATCTAAAGGCAAAGAACTTGTTTTTTTAGAGGTGAAGACAAGTTTGTTTGGCAAAGAAATACCAATATCCAGTGCTCAATGCAAATCAATCATAACTTCTTCTAGATACTTTTTAAGTAAGAATACTCGTTTTTTAGACTACTCAGTAAGATATGATCTATGTTTCCTCTCTTTAAAAGGAGGAGTAGTTTATATAGAAAATGCTTGGTTAGAGGTATGAATTAGAGATATGAAGAAGATAATTCATTGTTATGCTCAGACATTGTTTCTTATTTCAGGTAATCAGTTGGATCTGATAAGAAAGGAGGTAGAATCTTTATTGATTTTTTTTAAAAACTATCCTGATATCTTAATGTTTTTGTCTAATCCTGTGATTCCCAGTAAGTGTAAAAAAGAAGTTTTGCTTTGTATGAAGCAGTGTTTTAATGAATGCTTCATCAAGTTTATAATAGTTGTCTGTATCAATAGACGCTTTAATCTAATATTTCCTATTTTAGAAGAATTTTTAAGCTTTGTGAGAAAAAGTAAGAACGAGCTTGAGATTACTATAAAATCAGCTTCTCTTTTAAAAGAACCTGAAATCAAAATAATTACTGAATCTCTGAGTTTTCTTGGTAAAATAATAAGAGTAAATAATATAATTGATCCTTCTATTGTCGGTGGCTTTGTAATTAGGTATAATTTTAATTTAATAGATTTTTCTTTGGAAAGTTATTTGAAAAAATTGGTTGATTTAAGCAAGCTAGAAATATTGAAGCATAGGGGTTTTATATGAAAGAAAGCTCTGAAATTATAGATATAATAAGGAAAAAAGTTGAAGCATTTGATAATCCGATCAAGAGTGAGAGTATAGGCGAAGTAATTTCAATAACTGACGGCATTGCTTTAGTTTATGGATTAGAAAAGGCAACATTTGGTGAAAAAGTATCCTTTGAGAGTGGCATAGATGGAATAGTATTTGATTTAGATCGCGATGTAACAGGGGTAGTGATTCTTGGTAGCGGGTATGATGTTACGGAGGGTGAGATTGTAAGATGTAGTGGTACAGTTGTAGAAGTTCCAGTAGGATATGAGCTTTTAGGTAGAGTTATCAATGCTTTGGGTCAGCCGATTGATAATTGTGGAGAAATACGAGCTAAAAGCAAAATGGCCATAGAACCTAAGGCTCCTGGTATTGTTGATCGTAAATCTGTACATGAACCGCTGCAGACAGGGATTAAAATTATAGATTTGTTAATTCCAATAGGAAAAGGACAACGTGAGTTAATTATTGGTGATAGGAAGATTGGTAAAACAACCATTGCACTAGATGCAATCATTAATCAAAAGAATGTTGATCAAAAAGTTTATTGTGTTTACGTTGCTATAGGGCAAAAAATTTCAACAGTAGCAAAAGTAGTAAATAGGCTTAAAGAAAGTGGATCATTAGAATATACAACTGTAGTTGTAGCTGGTGCATCTGATAGTGCATCTTTACAATTTCTAGCACCTTATTCTGGTTGTACAATTGGTGAATTTTTCCGGGATAATGGGATGCACTGTTTAATAGTATATGATGATCTCTCTAAACATGCGATAGCATATAGACAGATGTCTTTATTGTTAAGACGTCCTCCTGGCCGTGAAGCCTATCCTGGGGACATATTTTATGTACACTCACGTTTGCTGGAAAGGGCTGCTAAAATGGCTGATAATAAAGGCGGTGGTTCTTTGACAGCTTTACCTATCGTTGAAACACAAGCAGGTGATGTGTCTGCATATGTACCTACAAATGT
>NZ_MJMG01000011.1:18655-37889 GCF_001752665.1 Wolbachia pipientis
GATTATCAGTTTCTAGAGTAGGTTCTGCTGCACAGTTGAGTTCTGTAAAAAAAATTGCTGGTTCTATTAAATTAGATCTAGCGCAGTATAGAGAATTGGAGGATTTTGCAAAATTTGGTTCTGATCTTGATCCGAGTGTTCAATTGTCTTTAGAAAAAGGGCGGTATCTTGTGGAATTATTAAAGCAACAGCAACATTCTCCAGTATCAATAGAAGAACAGATATTACTTATGTATGTCTTTTCCAACTTATATGATCAGTTACGTAATATAAGGTTAGATAATATTGGTAAGTTTGAGCATGACCTTATCAATTATGTACGTACCATGCATGCTGACCTCTTAAAAATGTTGTCAAGTGCAATGGGTGATGATATAAAGAACAATATTTTTAATGTTGTACATAGTTTTATTGATCGGTTTTAGGCATGACTTCTTCTACTATAAATAAATTTCCTATGACAAAGGAAGGCTTTGAGCGTATGCGGGCAGAGCTTGATAAACTTAAAAAGGAAAAGCCTACCATAATACAAGCTATTTCGGATGCACGTGATCATGGTGATTTATCAGAGAATGCTGAATATCATACTGCACGTGAGAGACTAGGTTTTATAGAGGGTCGTATTATGGAAGTAGAGCATAAATTATCGCATGCGGAAGTAATTGATGTACACAGTTTATCTGGTGATGTTGTAATGTTCGGTGCAACTGTAACGTTGAATATGTTGAGTGATGATGGAGGTGAGGCAGAGTATATTTATAAAATTGTAGGTGAGTGTGAAGCTGATGTGTCACAACAGTTAATATCCAGTAACTCACCTTTAGGCAGTGCTTTAATTGGTAAAAAGGTAGGTGAATATGTAGAAGTTGTTGTACCTAATGGGGAAAAGTTATATAAAATAGTTAAAATTGAATTTAAGTAAAATGGCCGTTTATGCATCAGTTGATATTGATGGTATTTCTTCCGTAGAAAGTGTGCTTGAAGATGCCTATTCTGGTAAGTTATTTATTCTAGTAGATGATGAAGACAGAGAGAATGAAGGGGATATGGTTGTCTTAGCTGAGAAAGTTCAACCAGAGCATATAGCTTTTATGGTAAGATATGGTACAGGGATTGTATGTTTATCTATGACTAAATCCCATATGAGAAATTTGAATATTGGTTTCATGGAAAAAAAAAATGTTTGTGATGATCACACAGCATTTACTACATCTATAGATGCATCCCACGGTATAACTACAGGTGTATCAGCAAAAGATAGGGCGAAAACTATACTTACTGCCATTGATGGAAGTAGTACTCAAGATGATATTGTGACACCTGGTCATGTTTTTCCTGTGATTGCTACTGAAGGTGGAGTGCTTAAACGTGCTGGACATACTGAAGCGAGTGTAGAAGTGGCAAAATTGGTAGGCTTTAATCATGCAGCAGTGATTTGCGAATTAATAAATGATGATGGTTCTATGATGCGTTTACCTGATATGCTTAAATTTGCTATACGACATGGAATGAAAGTGACCACAATAGATAGACTTGTAACCTATCTCACGAATACACGTAGTTAATTTATGTTTAAGATTGCAAGTTTGTTAGCTCTACTGTTTTTTTACATTCCATCTTATGCTACTGACATTTTTCGAGATAGCGAAGTAGAAACAATAGTCAAAAACTTGGGACAGCCTTTGTTCGATGCTGCAGGCGTTGATAGTAAGCAAATAAAAGTTTTTGTGGTTAATGATAATTCAGTGAACGCATTTATTATAGATAATAAAAATATTTTTATCCATTTAGGACTTTTACAATATTCAACAGAGCCGTATGTACTTCTTGGTGTATTAGCACATGAGATAGCTCATATAGCTGCTGGTCATATGTTACAGAATGTGCATATTACTGGTAATCTTGCGTCAGTTTTACTTGGTAGCTGTTTGTTAGGGCTGATTCCAGGCGCTATAGTTGATGTCGAAATTGCTAGTGCACTTGTATTAGGCAGTGTTACAGTTGGTATAAATTCGCTCCGTTCATATTCGCAAGAACAGGAGAAAATGGCAGATAGCTATGCCTTGAAATACTTAGATGAGTCAGGATATGATAATGTGGGTGTAAAAGCACTTCTTAATGATTTCAAAAGTATTGAACCAAAACATACTGAACAATATATACGTACTCATCCATTGAGTAACCAACGTTTAATTATCGTACAAAATTATAAAGTTAAAAATGAGCTTAAACCAATTCCTGTTAAGGAATTATTGAGATTTAAACGTATGGTGATAAAGCTTGATTCGCTTTTTATTCCTATTGATGTATTGCACGATAAATATGGATGGAATGATAATGATAGAGCGTATGTAGATGCTATAGTATATTATAGAGAAGGTAAAATAGATAAAGCTATAATGCAAATTGATACACTAGTTACAAAAGATCCACATCTCTATGAATTAAAAGCAGAGATATTATATAAAGCAGGAAGATTAAGTGAATCCATAGAGAATTATGAAAAATTTCTTCAACATGTATCTGATGAAAGTGGTTTAGTAAGGCTTGGGCTATCACATACTTTATTATTACATGGTAATGTAAAAAGAGCAATTTTCTATCTTGAGCAAATTATTGATATAGAACCAGATGATGCTTTGGCTTGGGGATATTTAAGTATTGCATATAAACATGATTCCAATATGGCCATGTATTATTTTGCTTTAGCAAGAAAAGCTTTTATTACAAATGACTCAAAGCAATTTGTCAAATATGCTAGTTTAGCTACTAATTCTTTGCCAGAAGGCAGTCTTCATTTGTTACAAATAGAGGATATGAAGAAATCTAAAAAGTTAAAATCATAGAGTATATGGCAATGTATATGCTGAATATGGTAAAGATAACATGAATATCAAGAAAGATTTATCTAAGCGAAAGACAAGATTAGGTAATGCATACTTAATGAAACTAAAGAATAGAAGAAGCAAAAGCAACGAAACCAAGGAAAGAGAGTATAATTTTTTATCGAAACAAGAGAAATACACTGAAAGTGCTTAATTTTTCTGAAAAAGCACTCGATTAGGTGTAGTCCTTTGTAAAAATGTCTAAAAATTTTCGTATTTTATCTTCTTGCTTCACTTGAATATTTTTGATAGCTTTCAAAAACTCATAAATTATTTTTCAATCTTCTGTTTTTATGTAACACTTATATATGGTAGCATCTCCTTTAAAAAGATGTTACCTTATTTTATATTATTGTATCTTTCTGGTTCTATAGTAAATTAAGTTGAATTAGACATTTAAAGAAAGCGAAAATTGTATCAAATAATAGTAGAAAATGAGTTATATCATGTATATGAGCTCGTTGTCATTTTTTCTTATAATTTACTCTTTTTAGATTCCTAATGCAATCTAATCTACTATATAACTGCACACTACCTAAGTCAAAGATTTAATTTATTTTCATAACCAAAAATATCAAGTAGCTCTTTAATGTCATTCGCTATATGAATTAAGTCAAATAATCCCTGATCTTTACACATGTCAGCAAATTTAAATCCTATATGCCCAGATTGTTTTATACCTAAAATATTTCCGCTACCTCTAATCATAAGATCTTTCTCAGCAATATAAAATCCATCTTGCGATTCACAAATAATTTTTAACTTCGTTTTGTTTAAGTAACCACTATATAACAATATACAAAAAGAAGGCTTATTGCCTCGTCCTACTCTACCACGTAATTGATGTAGCTGTGATAATCCAAATTGTTCTGCATTTTCTACGATCATGATTGTTGCATCTGGTATATCTATACCTACCTCTATTACAGTTGTTGCTACAAGTAAAACTATCGCTCCCTTTTTAAAAGAAAACATAACCTGATTTTTTTCATCCTGAGTCAATCTACCATGTATTATTCCAACTCTGTTAGTAAAAACTTTCCTTAACTTTTGAAAGCGTACCTCTGCTGCAGCAATATCAAGATTTTCATTTTCTTCTATATAAGGACAGATCCAGTATGCCTTTTCTCCTTTATCAATGGCAATTTTCAACCTATCAATTACATTCTGTACTTTCTCTATATTAATAGCAACGGTTTTTATTTTTGACCTAGATTGCGGTTTTTCTTTTAAAATTGAACAGTCTATATCACCATATATAGCTTGTTGTAATGTTCTAGGAATTGGAGTTGCAGTAATAAAAAGTATATCTGCATTATTCCCCTTTTCTATTAAACGGTATCTTTGCATTACACCAAATCTTTGTTGTTCGTCTACCACTACTAGACCTAAATTTTTAAATATAATGTTATCCTGAAACAATGCATGAGTACCTACCACTATATTTGAAATGCCACTTGCAAGTTCATTTACTATCAGCTTTTTTTCTTTCCTAGAGCTTTTGCCTGTTAATAATGCAACTTTTATATCAGTACACGATAAAATTTCCTCAATCCAGTTATAATGTTGTTCGGCTAATATAGTTGTAGGTACCATAAAAGCTGCTTGTAACCCATTTTCAATAGCATTTAGCATCACAAAAAGTGCAACTACAGTCTTACCACTTCCTACATCACCTTGTAATAAATTTATCATATGATATTCAGACTTTTGCTTCTCTGAAATTTCTGCTATTGCTTTAATTTGATCACTAGTTAATTGAAAGGGTAGCTTACTTAAAACTTGATCCTTATATTTATTAGATATTGTAAATTGTCGCTCCTTTCTTTTTAGATTATCTGTCCTTATTAATTTTAATGCCATCTGATATGCATATAACTCGTCGTAAGCAAGTCTTTCTCTACATATTTCTATTTCTGCTAAGGAATTTGGTTGATGTAGCCTGATAATGCTTTCTTGCCAACTAAACCACCCTTTCTTATTAAGAATTTCATTGTCTATCCATTCTGGTAAATTTGGCAGATCCTTCAGACAAAAATTTATTATATTTTTAATATTTTTGCTAGTAATACCACGACTTGTTTGATATATTGGTTCTATACATGCAGTTTCCTTAAATTGATTTAGATCAAGCAACACATAATCAGGATGAGTAATTTGTAATTGTCCAACAAAAATTTCAAGTTTGCCACTAATAATTACAGTAGAATTTGGAGGGAATAACTTGTACAAATATTTAATAGAATAATTAAAAAAAACAATAAATATGCATCTATTGTTACTTTCAACAATAATTTTATATGGCTTCTTTTTTACACCAGGAGGCTCATGTTTTTGAACTTTCGCAATAAAAGTTGCGATTTCACCAACTTTAGCATCTGATAGCGACTTTCTTCTATCAACATAGCTGATCGGTTTATAGAGCAATAAATCTATTACTCTGACTCCTCCACAAAGTTTAGTTAGTACTGCAGTATAAAATTTAGATAAAGTAACTGTTAAAAAAAGTCTTTCATATGTTTGCACAAATCGTGCTTACTTCTCTTGTTGTTTTTGTGCTACAGGCTCACAACTAACATCCTCAGTAAACAAAAATTTTGGGAAATCACTTGCCATTTCCTTTTTCATTTCCTCTAATATTTGTCCTCCCTTGTCTGTTAGCTTGTATTCAGCGGTACCTTGTTTACATACCGCAAGCTCTATTCTCTCTGGTTTTGCAAGCATTTTACTGTTAAACATACTGATTACTTTATTCAACATTTCATTAGATAAGGATGTACTCTAGCATACTGCGTACTAGCAGCCATAAACTCCATAATGGTGTAGTGGTAAGCAGTAGTAGAAAACATTGTAACATCAAACTTGTAATGCAATAAATCACCACCACTCCTTTCCAATTTTTCTAATTCTTCAACTAATTCTTTTTGCTTTATTTGTGCTTGATCCCTATCGCTAGCAGTAGATAAAACATTACCGCCAATCCACATTTTAAGTGTATCATTCATATTAAGCATATCATTCAATGTACCACTTTTTGAATATTGCTCTAACACTTGCGAATAATGCTTGTTTTAAATCATTTCCATTATTTATTAAATTTCTTTGTGAGACTCTATTGCGCATACTAAAAATTCCAAAGTATAATGGTCTATAGCCATGTCTTACCTCCTAGTATTAAATTTACATTTTATGTTAGCATGCCAGTAAAACTGAATCAAGAAATATATCTAGTGTCATTATACCTTTTTAAGGTACATCAACATGTTTATTATAGCTGCTGGAGTCATGCCTTGTATTTGTTTTACTGTTCCTATAGTAGTCGGCTTAATAGTACGTAACTTTTCTAGTACTTCATTTGATAATCCTTTGATCTGAGAATAATCAAAATCTAATGGAATATGTGTATCATATTCTTCCTGTAAAAATTTTATATCTGCTTCTTGTCTTGCTAAATAAGGTTTATATTTTGCTTCAATCTCAATTATCTCACCTAAATCACTCTGTATGGAACTCAACTCTGGCCATATTTCTTTTAATCTCTTTAAAGTAATGTTTGAGTAACTAAGGAGATCTAATCCTGTTTTTTTTATCCCGTCATAAGATATCTTAATGCCATAAGATGCAAGTTGCTCTGGAGTAATGGTTAAACTCCGTAATTTCTCTTCTGCGTATTCGATAGACTCTAATTTCTTTTTTAAAATAGAATATCTTTCATACGAAACCAGGGAAATATTGTAACCCTTTTGTGTTAATCTTCTATCAGCATTGTCTGACCTGATTGATAATCTATATTCTGCACGTGAGGTAAATAATCTATATGGTTCTGTTACACCTTTCATCACTAAATCATCTATCATTACACCTATATATGAGTCGGTCCTGTGAAGAACAAAATTCCCGTATGCTGCATTTATTCCTGCAATTATGCCTTGCCCTGCCGCTTCTTCGTATCCAGTAGTACCATTGATCTGACCTGCAAAATAAAGTCCTCGAATTTTCTTGGTTTCCAGAGTATGATATAATTCCCTTGGATCAATATAATCATACTCAATGTGATATCCAGGTCTTAATATTTCAGCATGTTCAAGGCCTTTAATACTCCTGATCATTTCATATTGTATTTCAACAGGTAACGAAGTAGAGACACCATTCGGATATACAGTATCATCATCAAGTCCTTCTGGTTCCAAAAATATTTGATGACTATTTTTTGCTGCAAATTTTTTAATTTTGGCCTCAAGTCCTGGACAATACCTCGGTGACATAATACTGTTCAAATACGTAGCAGCAGATCTATGAAGATTTTCCCTCACAATCCTATGGGTGTTTTCATTTGTATGTGTGATAAAACATGAAATCTGTGATTGACTAATCTGCTTTGTTAAATATGAAAATGGTATTGGTGGATAATCACCAACTTGTTCTTTTAATATTTTCCAATTGACAGTATTACGACTTAACCTCGGTGGAGTTCCGGTATATAATCTTCCTAATTGAAAATTGTACTTTTTTAAAATATTGGAAAGTTTTACTGTTGGCTTTTCTCCTATTCTGCCACCTGGTGTAGACTTTTCTCCTATACGCACTATGCCGCGTAAGAAGGTTCCAGTAGTGAGTATAACTTTGTTAGAGAATATGTATTCTCCATAGTCCGTGATAACTGCTTTTATTTTATCGTTTTCTATTACCAAATCATCAACAGCTGCCTCTTTTACTGTAAGGTTTGAATAGTTTAAGATAGTTTCCTGCATTGCCTGCTTATACAGTTTACGGTCTGCCTGGGCACGTGGTCCCCATACCGCAGCACCTTTACTTCTATTTAAAACCACAGAGTGTATACTTGCTTGGTCAATTACTCTACCCATGACTCCATCAAGAGCGTCAATTTCTCTTACTACAATACCTTTTGCAATTCCTCCAATTGAAGGATTACACGACATTTCTCCTATAGTAGAGATCTTGTGTGTTATGAGTAAAGTTTGTGCACCAAGACGTGCCGATGCCGTTGCAGCCTCACAACCTGCATGTCCACCACCTATTACAATTACATCATACATTGAAATAAAAGAGCTTGTTTATCCGTGACGTCTGTTATTCGCTTGCTTCTCTTTATTTATACGAGTAAGAGAGGAATCTTCAACTTGTGTGTTAGGCCCTGTATAAGGCTCTGCTTCTTTGTAATTGAGCAACCATATTTCTTGTTCTTGTTTACTGTTGTTAGCGGCTTCTGATATTAACTTTGTATGTTGACGGTATGCAGACCACCAGTCCGCACCACCAACAACAGGTTCTTTGTACATTGCTCCACTTCCCCTATAACATATTTCTTTTTTCTTACTTACTTTCATGTCTTGTTAACTTTATCCTTAAAAACTTTACATATGTTATCATATGTGATATACTTGTAAACACTTTAATTAAGATTTCGTAAACAAATTGTTAAGTCTTTTTTTAATTCCTGATAGCTTGCCTGTACAATGTTCCTATGGGTCACTATTATATAATAATGACCTAAACTACTTACATTCAGGACTACTACCCTAGCAAGCGCCTTAAGTCTTCTCTTAATTTTATTTCTCTGTACAGCTTTACCTATCTTCTTACCGACAGCAAGTCCTATTCTAATAACATATTTATATTTTGTAGGCTCTAATTCCTTTATAACATATAATGATATATAAGATCCACGAGAAAAAGACTTGTTAAATAACTGCCTATTCTTAAATACAAAAGCAAAATCTTTTTTTTTATACTAGATAATTTTATCATGCACACAGCTTTCTACACCCTAAAGAACGGCGCCTATTTAGAATTTTTCTACCGGCTCTTGTTGCCATACGTGTACGAAATCCATGCCTACGCTTTCTTATTAAATTTTTTGGTTGAAATGTACGCTTCATTTTCTTTAGTATTGATACATGAGCTTTAGTTTAATTTATTTTACCTTATAGTCAAATCAGTTCAAGAAAAAAATTAATGTCACAGTGTAAAATCAAAAATTACTTATGTTTAAGTTGTCTCTGGATACTACTGCCTGTTGCAATTCTTTATATTACCTTTGAGCATACTGCTTATATTACCATATTAGTGTCCTTGCTGATATTCTCCTTTGTTTTCATAATCAAAAAATACCAAGTAATAAAATTTCTTCTATTTTTAGCTCTAGCTATATCATTCTGTACTACCATGTTTGTAATGCTATCTATTCTTATTCAATCCATTACATTTTTTCATAAAGTACCTATTACAGAACTCTTATTCTGTTTAGAATGGAACCATAATATAGTAACTATTAACAACGAAAAAATAGGATGTTTTGGCATAGCTCCACTCTTGATTGGTACACTGCTTATAACTATTGTAGCAATGATATTTGCAATTCCTTTGGGGCTGTTTTCTGCAATATATATTAGCGAATATGCTAGTAAGAGGACACGCTATATAGTTAATACGACATTACAAACCCTATCAGCAATTCCTACAGTTGTATATGGATATTTCTCCATTATATTCTTATCGTCTCTAGTAAAACAAACAGCCAATTTATTCAATTTAAGTGTGCATTCAGAGAATGCTCTAGTGGCAGGCTTATCCATCGGAATAATGATTCTGCCTTTTTTTGTTTCCTTACTAGAAGACGCTATAAGATCTGTGCCAAAAAGTTTACGGTATGGCTTTATGGCATTAGGTGCAACTCCTGCAGAGACTATATGGCATATAATAATACCTTACGCAATGCCGACAATTTTAAGTGCAGTTTTATTATCTATTTCTAGAGTTATAGGTGAAACTATGATTGTATTAATGGCTGTCGGAATTAATGCAAATCTAACTTTTAACCCTCTCCACTCAGTCACTACTATTACAGTACAAATCGCTACACTATTAACAGGTGATCAAGATTTTAACAGTGTACAAACTCTTGCTGCTTATGCTCTTAGCCTGGTTTTGTTTATTGTTACTTGGTTGCTGAATGCATTGGCGTTATTTGTAATAAAGCGCAATTAGCTTGCAAAATTTTCACCGATAATATAGTATTTATTTTTTAAAAGGGTATAGTGGCAAAGCACAAGAAGCTAAATATAGGTAAAGTAATCAAAGTAACACAAGCAGTTATTGATTTGCAGTTTGATAGTCATTTACCCAAAATATTACATGCCTTAGAAGGTAGATCTCGGTATAAACATGAAAAATTGATTTTAGAAGTTTCACAGCATATAGGTGATCATATAGTTCGCTGTATTGCTATGGATAACACAGATGGTGTGGCTAGAAACGATGAATTCGTTGATACAGGTGCCCCAATTACAGTACCTGTTGGACATGCAACTTTAGGGAGAATTTTTAATGTTATTGGAAAACCTATAGACAATTGTGGTTCACTAGGTCAAGCATTGAGTTTGGAACCTATACATAAAGACCCACCAAACTTCACTGAACAAAGGATACAAGAAGAAATTTTAGTAACAGGAATAAAAGTAATAGATCTTCTGGCACCTTATTTAAAAGGAGGAAAAATTGGCTTATTCGGTGGTGCTGGAGTTGGTAAAACAGTCATTATAATGGAGCTAATAAATAATATAGCAAAAGTTCATAAAGGATTTTCTGTGTTTGCAGGTGTAGGGGAGAGAACACGTGAAGGTAACGACCTTTATCATGAAATGATTACATCAAATGTGATTAATGTAAATGAACCTGAGAAATCTCAAGCTGTATTAGTTTACGGTCAGATGAATGAACCTCCAGGAGCAAGAGCTAGAGTTGCTTTAACAGCTTTAACTATGGCAGAATATTTTCGTGATCGTGAAAATCAAGATGTTTTATTTTTTGTTGATAATATCTTTAGATTTACTCAAGCTGGTTCTGAAATCTCTGCACTACTTGGGAGAATACCATCCGCTGTAGGTTATCAACCTACACTGGCAACTGATATGGGTATGATGCAAGAGAGAATAGCTTCAACTACTTCCGGTTCCATTACTTCTGTTCAAGCTATATATGTTCCAGCAGATGATTTAACTGATCCTGCTCCTGCAGCTGCTTTCACCCATCTTGATGCTACTACAGTATTATCAAGGCAAATAGCTGAAATGGGAATATATCCAGCTATTGATCCGCTTGATTCAACTTCTCATGCACTATCACATGAAATCATCGGTGAAGAACATTACAATGTTGCTTCTGAAGTAAAACGTATATTACAGACCTATAAGTCTTTACAAGATATTATTGCCATACTTGGTATAGATGAATTATCTGATGAAGATAGAGTGATTGTAAACAGAGCACGTAAAATTCAGAAATTCCTTTCCCAACCTTTACATGTTGCAGAGATATTTACCGGCATACCTGGTAAATTTGTTTCACTTTCTGATACTATCTCTAGTTTTAAAGATATCGTAGAAGGGAAATATGATCATTTACCAGAATCAGCTTTTTATATGGTGGGAAATATAGATGAAGCAATCGTAAAAGCTAGCTTATGAACACTTTTAGAGTAGAGATTACATCTATTGAAGATAATATTATATTTGATAAAGTTAGTTCTGTTTCATTAAATGGGCTGGAAGGCAAACTTATGATTTTAGCTAATCATGCTCCTTATGTAATTTGTATATTGCCTGGCATTGTAGTTATTAAAACAGATAATGCAGAAGAAAAAAAAATCACAGTAGATAACGGTATACTGGAAGTTGCAAAAAACAATTGTAATATTATCACATATCACTTTTCACTAATTTAAGATTTTGGAAGCTTAAAATTCATTGTCTATGAAAGAATCCCGTATCATTTTAAGTGTATCATAATCTGTAAAATCTAGCTTAACAGGTGTTATTGTAATAAATCCATCGTGTACTTTGCCCACGCTGCCACTACCAGATGTATTATCGCGTCCCCAATCTAAACTGAAAGAATGATCCACATTTTTAGTAAAGATTACATTAGATTTTATATAATATTTACCCTGTACTGTAAATTCTATACCCTTTGTTTTCTTTGTAGCGGGAAAATTAATATTCATTACTACATTTTGAGGCCAACCAATTTCTATCAATTTCATAATAACCTTTTGTGCAAAAGTTTCTGTATTATGCCAGCTTATACAATTATTTGTATCACATGTTTGACTAAGCGCAATAGATGGTATTAATCGTGAAGCACCTTCCATAGCTGCACCAATTGTTCCAGAATAACAGACATGATCACCTACATTTGATCCATAATTTACTCCAGATAATATCAAGTCTGGTTTTTTATTCATAATCTTATGGAGCGCAATTATTACACAATCTGCGGGAGTACCTGATATACTAAATTCTCGCTTGCCATACTGGTGAATTATTATAGAACGATTTGTAAAACAGCTTAAAGATCTTGCTGCTCCACTTTTTTCACTATCAGGTGCTACTACCCACACTTCTGACGCAAAATTTGATGCTATTTTTTTCAGTAATCCTATTCCTTCACTTCCAAATCCATCATCATTTGTTACTAGCACTTTCATATACGTTTTGTAGATATAATATACAAAATAAGTTAATTAAATCTAAAATATAAGTTAATTAAATCTAAAATGCATTATATCACTATCTTGTACTATATAATCTCTACCCTCAAAGCGAATTTTTCCTGTATCTCTACAAACCACCTCATTACCACATTGTATATAATCATTAAAACTGATAGTTTCTGCCTTTATAAAACCCTTTGCAAAATCTGTATGAATTACCTCTGCAGCTTGTAGAGCAGTAGATCCTCTTTTTATTGGCCACGCATGTGCTTCTTGAGGTCCTACAGTAAAAAAAGTTATCATATCCAGCATTTCATATATGATACGTGCCACGGAATTAAGCCCTGATTCCTTTAAACCAAATTCTAATAAAAAGTTTGCTTTTTCCTCTTCATCATGAATTTCAGCAATATCAGCTTCAAGTTTGGCAGAGATACAATAAAATTTACTGTCATTTCTCTTTGCCATTACCTCTACTTTTTTGGATAATTCATTGCCGACCATAACATTAGTGTCTTCAATATTGCAAACATACATAACAGGCTTTGTTGTTAATAATTGTAGTAATTTCATCTGCTTTTCATCAACATGCTTTAAACTTCTTGCAGGTTTTCCTGATTGCAACACAGCCAATACTTCATGTATTAACTCTAACTGTGTCTTGAATGCTTTGTCACCTGATTTTAACTTTTTTTCAATCTGAGGTAATCTTCTTTCTATACTGTCTATATCAGCCAAAATCATTTCCATTTCTACTACTTCGGCATCCAATAATGGATCTATTTTGTCATGTACATGATTAATATCATTATCCGTAAAACATCTTAATAAATGCAGAATAGCATCCACTTCTCTGATATGGCTTAAGAACTTATTACCAAGACCTTCCCCTTTACTTGCACCTTTAACAAGACCAGCAATATCTACAAATTCTAACTGATTAGAAATTATTTTTTCTGAACCAGCAATATCTGCAATCTGCTTTAAACGTTGGTCTTTTATTGGTACTTTACCTCTATTTGGCTCTATAGTACAAAAAGGGTAATTTGCAGCCTCAGCCAAATTTGATTGTGTAAGTGCATTAAATAATGTTGATTTTCCAATATTAGGCAAACCAACAATACCGCAATTGAAGCTCATCCCGTTATCTAAATAAATTTTGATCCTAAGCAATTAATGATTTGTTTACAACTATATTGTCATAATTCATTTGACTAAGCATATATAATGAGGTAATTTATGGCAAGCAATAATCAGAATAAATCAACAACTACTGTTTCAGAAGAGGCAATATCATACCCTAATAATTTTTATCAAGGTACTGCACCTAAGGATCATAGTTGTTTTTTTCATTCATTCCAACAAAGTTTAGAACAACAACGAGGAATAAAAGTATCTGCGAAACAATTACGTAAAGATTGCGCGGATTTTGCAAATAGTGTATCTGTACCAGACTGGTTTAAAAATGCTATCAATGCAAGTTATGAATTGCGTCACAATAATCAAACAGAAAAACACGAGGAAGTATTACGAAAGGAAACTATTGATCAATATAAAGAAAAAATTATGCAAGATTATAGATGGGGTGATCCTGACATAGAAGGAAAAATACTCTGTAAAAAATATAATGTAAAGCTGCATATTATAGAAAAAAATCCATTATGCACTACATCTAGTGATCAACCACAATTTCTTCACCAACTTATAGATGCTGACAAAAATTGCAATGTAGACGCAAGTGACTCTACAGGCCTTTATAATGGAATTTATAGTGATAGCAGTATTATACATATAATAAATATGGGTAATAATCATTTTGATCCTGTACTCGACAAGAATCTTCTTGAGCCAGTACTCAACAAAAATCTTCAGGAACAGCAGGATTATGAATTAGCAAAAAATTTGCAAATAGAGGAAGATCTTGAAGGCGTAAAATATTTACAGAATGAAGAGCTACAGATATCTCAAGATTTTGAGCTTGCAAGAAATCTACAGATAGAGGAAATTGCAACCTATATAAAAAACACTCAATCAATTGATCCATTAAAAGACTTTGTTAGAAAGGTAATAGAGATATTTAATAAATTAATTCAGCAAAATGATAGGGGTAATATTCAAAATGTTGTTGATGAGTGTGTACGCCATTTTGACAGACAGCAAGTTCTTATTGATAAACAGCAATCTCCAAGCTGCAAGATGGAAGAAGTAAAGCTAACATGCTGTACACCATCTCATGGTATCAGTTGTGCATAAAAGTGTAAGTCAATAGTATATCATGTTTAGATATACTATTTTATATCAGTAAACTTACATAGGTCTTTAATTATGCAACTATTACATAAAGGCTTCTTGGCTTTGCAAACATATCTACCATGCAACACTAACCAATGATGTGCGTAGAATAAATATTCTTTAGGAATAATTTGCATAAGAGATTGCTCTGTCTTAAGTAAGCTTTTTTCTGTTACTAGACCGATTCTATTACTAACTCTAAAAACATGAGTATCAACCGCTAAAGTTGGTATACCAACACTGCAGTTTAGAAAGACGTTGGCGCTTTTCCTCCCAACTCCTGGTAATGCTATTAAACTTCCAAAATTGGCAGGTACCATGCTTCCATGTTTTTCTATTAATATTTTACTAAGATTAATAATATTCTTTGCTTTAGCCTTACATAAGCCAATACTACTAATATATTCTTGCAGTGCAATTTGACCTAAATTTAACATTTCTTCTGGACTACTAATAATTGTAAATAACTTCTTAGTAGCTTTATTAACGCTTATGTCAGTTGCACGTGCTGATAAAACTATAGCAACTAACAATGTAAAATCATTAGTGTAATATAACTCTGTTTTTGGTGTAGGATTTGCTTGTTTCAACCTTTCAAATATCTGCTTTATATCATCCATATAATTTTAACTGAATAACTGTGATTATAGATAAGGGGCTCAACAGTTTGAATTTGGTTGTATCATATTTATTATAGCCTATTAATCCCTTTCATCAACATTTTCATTATATTTTCCATTTACTAAAAAGATAAGATAACTAGGATTCACAGATTTTTAAATATATGTTTACATTACCTATTAATCATTGTACCGTTTTGTTAAACAGGTTTAGTATAATATGTACAAAAAAACATTATCAGTATTTATTTTGCTGTTTTCACAACAAATTTTTGCTGAGCAATATGGATTATACGGGATGATTGGGCATAACACTCCATGCTTAGAGCGTATAACAGAATTCAGTATAGTAGATTCCGCTGGTAATAATACTGTTGAAATAAAGGCTCAAGATGTACAAGTAAGATTTAAGCCATCAGAATCGGGGGGTTGGAGTTTAGATACAGAAAAAAACATAGCCATACCTGTGCCACAATCCACTCTTAGTGTAGAATTTGGTTATAAAGGACAATTTAATAGCGTTCTTGATTATAGAATTGGGGTAGAAGGTATTGCCTCAAATAGTGAGATAACAGATGGTCGCATATCATTTACATATACAAAAGGAGGTGCAAATAAAACTGTATGGTCCGCATATAGTACATCATATAGATCAGGAATGATAAGTTTCTCCTTTTCTACAACAGAGCGGATGTATCGAGGTATACGTCCCTATATTGGAGCTAGTATAGGTGGTGCAGACTTTGGAATATTCGGAAAGCCTTCTATATGGCCTATGTGTCAGTTAAAAGTAGGCAATATATTGACGGTACATGAAAATATACACATATATGTTGGGGGTAAGTATTCAGGTATTTTTGGCAGTGAATATAAGGCTAATGGTGCAAGTGATGTAACAATAAAAAATAGTTCGTTTTCTTCATTGAACATTGAATGTGGTCTAATTTTTCATTATAACACACTTAAGTCACGGAGCAGTGATGCAGTCTAGACTATCTGTAAATGTGAAAGTATTTAAAAAGAAAAAAGAAGATAAAATCAAGGTAGTGAGATGTCAGAAGTAGAAGTAAGGATGAGATTAGTGCAAGAATAGGCCTTTTGCGAAACAGAAAATTATTGCAAAAGCGTAAAAATGTGTCTTTTTGATAAGATTTTCTTGTATTTAATAAAGTAGTTTAAAAATAGTTGACTGACTTATGATCTATTTTTAATATACATAAGGTATGATTAGTGTACAAAATTACACAAAGTATAGTAATAAACTAGAGAAAAGTTTCCCACACTCTATTTTTAGTAATTTCTATGTTGATAGGCAAAGCTCTGATTCTACACAACTTTTTCAATTAATAGACCGTAATAGAGCTTATCTCAAACAGACTTTAGCGTGGTTAGATCGTGCTACTCAAGAAACAGATAGTAAGCGATTCATAGAACAAGCAAATAATAATTTTATTAAATAATCACTTGCATTGGGTATAAGAGAGCAAAACTTATTAATAGGAATGATATCTTTTACTGTAATTGATTGGGATAAAAGGGATGCTCGTATAGGTTATTGGCTAGATCAAAAAATGTAAGGTAATAACAGTAGCATGTAAACATATTATTGCTATAGGGTTTAAAGAATTGGAATTAAAGAAGATATACATTAATTGTTCTACCTTAAATAGAAAGAGTCAGGCAATAGCTGAGAGGTTAAATTTTATAAGAGAAGAAATTATTAAAGATAAAGAATTTTTGTATGATCTATATAACGATCATATAATATATAGTATAACTCATAAAGAACAAGAAAGTTGTGTAACAAGTGATGCTCAAGTGGAAGTGGGGAATATAAGCTGTCTAGGTGACAAGGTTTCAAAATAAAAGGTTGATGTTGGAATATACATTAGTTATTTTGACAATAAGCAACACTACTTTTATTTTAGTTTAATGATAGAATATAGTAGTACTTTTTCTTAACAATTAAATGGTCTATAAAATAAAAACTTATCTAAAAGGGGTTGTATGGTTTATATTGAGCTTACTTAGTAGTGCAGCTAATGATATTATAGTGAGATATTTAGGTCTACATCTTCAAAGCTTTCAAATAGTCTTTTTTCGCTTTTTATTTGGTATTGTCGCTATGCTACCTCTTATCATGTATTATGGTATAGAAACTCTAAAAACAAATAGTATATTTACTCAGATTATTAGAGGCATTCTTTTGTTTTTGGGTATGGTCCTTTGGAGCTATGGGCTAACTATGGCGCAAGTTACTACAGCTACGGTTGTTAGCTTTACTATGCCATTATTTATACTATTGCTTGCAGCATTATTCTTAAGTGAGAATATAATTTGGCAGAGATGGATAGTAACTATTGTCGGTTTTGTTAGTATTGTTGTTACTCTTAAGCCCAACAGTGACATAGCTGTTTTTATCTTTATCATAGCTATACTCTTTTTTGCTATGTTGGATATAATTAATAAACGGCTTGTGATACAAGAATCAATAATAAGTATGTTATTTTTTTCATCTTTGGTAGTAACAATTCTTTCTGGTCCATTCGTATTAATCTATTGGTATACTCCTTCTTGGCTAGAGTTAATATTATTATTTATACTTGGTATAAATGCGAATCTAATTTTATTTTTTATACTAAAAGCCTTTGCAATTGTTGACGTCACTGCTCTTGCACCATATAGATATTTCGAATTAGTAATTTCTACAGTTGCAGCTTATTTTATGTTTAATGAGCTTCCTGATAAAAACATTTTATATAGTACTTTGATACTAATACCATCGACTTTGTTTATAATTTATTCAGAAAATAAAAAGTTCTAAGTGGATGTACAGTTCCAAAGAGTGATGACTTTATCATTTAAAAAGAGTGATTACGGGACAGATATTACATGGGTGTGCCAAAACAACAGAGACAGTGCGTAGAGCTATATAAAATAGTCAAGAGAGCGTAAAACTTGCTGTTTGAGAAATAATTTCATGAGCAAGAATCTCTCTATTACTGTTTACAATTGCTACGGCAGTTTCATCACAGCTGGTTTCTATAGCCAAAACGGTATGTTTTCATGTCTATAGCTAGTTCAATATTTGTACCTATACCAAATTGACATTTCTCTGTAAAGAATAGAATATAAATATGGAATTTTTATATTGATCGCATTTTTATAATTAATACTAGTTGTATGAATAACAAGAGTGAATTTAAAGGGTAAAAATAGATTATGGTTATTGAGTCAAAAATAAAAAATGTTGAAGGTGAATGCTCATATTTCGAACAAAGGGCTACCAATAGTGAAGAAGAAAAAAGCTATTATTTTAATCAGCCGGTTGTAATGTTTCCTATTACTGAGGGAAACAAGTCGGTTGTGGAGAATATAGTTAAAAATATGCATATATCTATAGAAAAGTGTGGAATTGGGCTTGCACATAACCAATATCCCAAACAAGACGGTGCAATAAATCCTTTTTATTATAGATGGGAAAGACGGCTATAGTGATGTGTTATTTGAAGCATTTATAAATCCTTTAATAGTTGGATATAGCAGTGAAAAGGTAGGTTTTTATCACAAGTGTTTGAGTGCTATTGGTATAGGCCCAGCTAAAGTATCTACTTATAAGGAGATTCTAATTGCATTTTTTTCAGAAGATTTAGCATTACCTTATGTGGATACTGTAAATAGCTATATTAACGGTGATCGTTATATTCATGCAGAGGAATCTTATTTAGATCGAGAAGAGATGGAAAGAATAGATAAACGTGGTAGGATAATAGAACATGTAGTAGACGATATACCTTGCCTTATTGGTGATGAAACCTTAGCAAAATGTAGGAAATTTTTAATAAATAATAAATTATATAATGATGCTTTAAAACAATATTTACATAATCATCCTGAAGATAAATTTTTACATGATAATCTAATGG
>NZ_MJMG01000012.1:0-16805 GCF_001752665.1 Wolbachia pipientis
AAATTTAGTTGAAGTGAAAAATAGAGCAACTGGTAAGATACAGGAAATGCAGATTGAAAAAGTAATAAACTTCTTTAAATAAAGTGATACGAGGTATTGGCATAGATATAGTATATATACCTCGAATACTAAAAGTAATGCAGAAACATGGATGGAGGTTTTTGTATAGAGTGTATTCTCAAAAAGAAATAGACATAGGTCACAGGTATGATAATTCCGAAATTCAGGCGAAATATTTTTCTACACGGTTTGCTGCAAAAGAAGCTTTTGTTAAAGCGTTGGGTACTGGTTTTAATAATGGTATCAAGATGAAAGATATAGAAATACATAATGATGCCAACGGTAAACCATATATTCTGACTAGCAAAGATTTTATTTGTGAAAATAACGTAACTCATCTCTCAATTAGTGATGATAAAGAGTATGCTACAGCTTTTGTTGTGATTGAGACAGTTTAATGCTTTTTCTGATAAAGGTTTCTCCATAACTTATTATTAGTTAATATAAATAATACTGTTAGAACTATAAAATAAGCAATTACTTTTAGTCCTAGTTTGTGTCTACTTTCAAGTTCAGGTTCTGATGCCCATTGTAAAAAATTTACCACATCATATGCCATGTTTTCTACTGTGGACTGCTTATCATTATCATATTGTACTAACCCATCAGATAACGGTGCTGCCATAGCCAATTTACCTGCAGGAAAGTATGGATTACTATATAGGCCATCTTCACTTTGTTCACCATTTTTATAACCAGTAAGTAATGAATAGACATAATTTGCGCCATCATGTCTTGCTTTAATAATTAATGATAGATCCGGTGGTACCACACCATTATTTGCAGATGCGGCTGCCTCTTTATTATTAAATGGAGGTACAAAATAATCTGAAGGTGTACCATTTCTTTCAAACATTTCTCCTAAATCATTTGGACCATCTGTGACTTGGTAAGAAGCTGCGATTTGTTTTACTTCATCTTCAGAAAAACCAATATCCACTAAATTACGAAAAGATACTCTTTTCATTGAATGACATGCAGCACAAACTTCTTTATATACCTTATAGCCACGTTGTATTGATTCTCTGTTAAAGTACCCCATTATTCCTTCAAAATTCCAGTCTATTTTTTTATTTGGTAATGGCTTAAATTCTTCTGCAAATGCAGTATGAGTTAATAGTAGTATAAAGGATATAATTCTAATAAGCATTATTCTATCTCCAATGTAGAATCGCTTAAAGTTTTTGGTAACGCTCTTGGTTTTTCGTATTTACCTAGAAGTGGTAGAACAATAAAAAAATATGTAAAATAGTAAAGCGTTGATAACCTGCTTAATGTGATATATGGTTCTTTTACTTCTTGTCCGCCCAACCAGCTTAGCAGCAAGAAGTTTATCACAAAGATCCAGAAGAATATTTTAAATACTGGACGGTAAGCACCACTCTTAACTTTAGATGTATCGAGCCAAGGTAGAAGAAACCAAACTATAATAGAGGCAAACATTGCTACTACTCCAGCAAGCTTATTAGGAATTGAACGCAGCATTGCGTAAAAAGGTAGAAAATACCATTCTGGTACTATATGTGGTGGAGTAACCATAGGATCAGCTTCTATATAATTATCTGGATGCCCAAGATAATTAGGTGCGTAAAAAACGAAAGCAAACAAGACTATAAAAAATAAACCAAAAGTTATACAATCTTTAGCGATATAGTAAGGGTAAATAGGAATGGTATCTTTGCTTGATTTTACTTCTACTCCACTTGGATTTCCAGATCCAAATCTATGTAAAGCCATAATATGTAACATCGCTAAAGCAACAATAATAAATGGTAATAAATAATGTAATGCAAAAAAACGATTTAATGTCGGATTATCAACAGAGAAACCTCCCAATAACCAGATAACTATTTTATCACCTATTACCGGTATTGCAGAAAAGAGATTAGTGATTACTGTTGCACCCCAGAAGCTCATTTGTCCCCAAGGCAGTACATAACCCATGAAAGCAGTAGCCATCATTGCAAAAAATATGAATATTCCAATGAACCATACCATTTCTCTAGGTTTTTTATATGATCCATAATAGAGCCCACGCATGATATGTGCATATACCACAATGAAAAAAAGTGATGCTCCAACAGCATGAGTATAACGTATTAACCATCCGTAATTAACATCACGCATTATGTGTTCTACACTGTTGAATGCATAATCAACATGGGGAGTGTAATGCATAGCAAGAAATATACCAGTAATTATTTGTAAGAGTAGAGCAATACCTGCTAAAGAACCAAAGTTCCATGCATAATTTAAATTTTTTGGTACTTGATAAGAAGCTAGATGTTTTAAAAAGGAAAAGATTGGTAATCTATATTCTATCCAGTTTAATATTCCTTTGCCTTCCTCTAATTCTTGCTCTTTTTTTTTGATATCATTCTGCATGAACCTATACACCATTTATCAGAGTTATTGTAGCAATTTCTCTGTTGTGTACAACAGAAACTTTAAAAGCTGAAATTATATACCTAAGGTTGTTCAGTACAAGCTTGATGCTATTTAAAATATATGTTTAGCATTAATATTTCCCTATAGCTCTTTCTAAATTTTAAGCATCTATTAAAGTACAGGCCTGACTGTTGATGAAATTAAAAATTTATTAGAAAGCTAGAGTCATCTTGTTATTTTAAAAAAGTTTATATAATAGCATGGAGTGATGTTGGACAATAATGAAATCTATTTTACTTACGAGGCCTTTATTAGATTCATTAGATACACGGTATGCGCTAAAAAAGTGTGGATATAAGGTATATATTGATCCAATTTTGACATTAAAATATTTACATCCTAATATCTCAGAATATGAGTTTGATGTTGTAATATCTACAAGCAAAAATAGTGTGAGAGCTTTTAGCCATATACATAAGGTAGATGATTTGTCAATTGTTACAGTAGGTAATTCAACGATGCAAACAGCAAAAGATTTTGGCTTTGCTGACGTGATATCAGCAGACGGTAATGTTGATAGTCTTATCTTGCTCATTAAAAGTCTTTATTCACGTGAAGTAAAATTTTTATATATAAGGGGGCAAGAGATATCATGTGATCTAAAAAAAAAATTATCTGATGCAGGTTTTAATATAAAAGAAGTTATACTTTATAAAATGATCGCTAAAAAAAATCTATCGCATAGAGTTAAAAACTTATTATTAACTGGTAAAGTTAACGATATAATTTTTTTATCTGTACATACAGCCATAGTATTCTGCTCATTAATTTTAAAGAATCAATTATCTGATATAATGGCTGATATGGTAGCATATGCTATGAGTAAAAACATTGCTGATAGTTTAAAAGCAATTAAGTGGAAAAGAATTTTGATATCTAGACTACCAACTAAAGAGAGTTTAATTGATATCATCAATAAAGGCTACTAATGTTAAAAATTGCTAGCTGGAATGTAAATTCTATACGTAAAAGGATAAGTCAGCTCTGTAGCTTTATTATTGACAATCAAATAGATATAGTTTTATTACAGGAAATAAAATGTACTGAAGAGCAGTTTCCTTATTTAGAAGTTCAGGAATTAAAATATGAATATGCTATTTATGGACAAACTACTAGAAATGGTGTCTGTATTTTGTCTAAATATCCTATATTGGAAAAATTGAGAATTAATCTTGTAGAAGGTTATCATGATGCACGTTATGTAGAATGTGTAGTAAAATATGATGATTACAATATTAGACTTGCGAGTGTGTATGTACCAAATGGTAATAATGAGTTTGAGTATAAATTAAGGTTTCTTAATAAACTTTCTGAAAGGATGATACAATTGCTAAAAAACGAAGAGATTACTATTGTGGCTGGAGATTATAACATTGCACCAGATGATATTGATGTTTTTGATCCTCATTTACTTCATGATCAAGTTTGTTTTCATATAAACGAGCGTGAGAAATTAAGAACTATTTTCAATTTTGGATTTACTGATGCATTTAGAATATCTCATCCAGATTTACAACAATTTAGCTGGTGGCATTATCAGGGTAATTCTGTCAGAAACAACCATGGTATGAGGATAGATCATATCTTATTATCTCCACAAGCAGTAGATAAGTTAGAGGCATGTTACACTTATGAAAAGCTACGTAAGCTAGAAAATCCATCTGATCATGCACCTGTTATATGTTGTTTATCAAGTAGTTAAACATGTAAACTCCAACTATCACTAATTGGGTTATACATTAATAATCAGCAAAAAATCCATGTCCGTTTTTACCATAAAAAATAAGCCATTTTGCTGCTGCATAAAGAATGTGAATCTTTTGTGCTAAACTGACGTGGTTTCTGTCTGGATTACTTGGAATGAAATCTTGTTTTTTTAAATATAACATATTAGTTGCAGAAGCAACTTCGTCAGCAATTGCCATAAGTTGTTGTACATAATCCAATGCCTTATCTGCAAGTTTACTTTTCCAAGCTAAACAAAGCAAATCATTTCCAATCAAGTCTTCACAGCATTCCAAAAACTCCCCACGAAACGCGGTTGGACCTCCTACTGTAGCAAGGTAAAGTGGGATCCCTGCTGATTCTTTTACTAATTCAAGTACATGACATCCTTCATACTTATTCATAAATTCTTCTTCAGAAATTGTTTTGTCAGTTTCTTGATATATTTCCTTTATATAATTATTAGTAATAGTATCTCTACCAATCACTGGCGCTTTTATTGCTTCATGGTGGTTCTCTGATATTTCCTCCAATTCTTGAAGCAGAAGCTCACGCTCATTTTCTTGAAGATGTTCATGCTCATGCCCGAACCTCATTATCTCAATCCCAGGGCTTTCATATTCAGGCCCATCTTCTAATCTTATTATCTTACCAGTGTCTTCTCCATACTCACCTCCATGATATGTTTCAGAATATGTTACATTACTTTCTACTATACAGTGTTCCTCACAGTGTTCCTCCAATTCTCGAATAACTTCACGCACAAGTGCTTGCGCTCTTTGCCTGCGTTTGTGCATTCTTTGAAGCAGTTCATGCTCATTTTCCTCTGCATCTCCCTCAAGTAATACGAAAATCTGTTTAAACCGATCTTCAAAACTTGGTTTAGGTTTTCTCATTGGTATCCAGTCTAACCCCATAAATTGCCTACTATTATTTATTTTAACCTTTAATTCTAATTATGGATGGTTAGAGAGTAAATAATTATTTTAGGATATCGATAATTACCATCAACATTAGACCTTTTGCAAAACATAAAATTATTGCAAAAGCGAAAAAATGTGTCTTTTTGATAAATTTCTTGCTTCAAAAGCTATCCAATTTAACAGTTTTGTGGAGCTAAAAAAATCTTCTGAGCATTAATTTCGCAAAAGAGATCTAGTGTATTTTAAAGGTTAATAGAACTAAAACCTTCTATAGTACTATGGCCTGTAATTATTGTAATCCCATTCTGTTCTGCACGTATTGAGATGATATTAAGTACTAAGTGATATGCTGTAATATCGAGATTGCAAAATGGCTCATCTATCAGCCAGATAGTCGCATTAGAAACTAAAAGACGAGAAAGTGCAGCTCTTCTTTTCCATCCTGCAGATAGCGCAGCGTATTTTATATTTAATATGGGTTGTAATTGTAAACAATGTATTGTAGCTAAAATCAGTTCGTGCGTATTGCGTATTTCTGCCCAAAATTTTATATTTTCTATAACTGTTAGATTGTTATTAAACGCATTTTTATGACCTATATATACCATGGAAGATTTGTATGGTTGCAGGTTATCATATATATCGTTATCGCAATATGTTATATTACCTGATGTAGGTGGTAATAATCCGGATAAGATTCTCATTAAGCTGGTTTTGCCACTACCATTCGGTCCAATGATTGAAATCTTTGATTTTGGCTTAGCTGTAAAGCTAAAATCTGTAAATAATGTTTTATCATTGCGTGTACAAGATAAGTTTTTGCATTCAAGCATATAGATTACCTACCTTTTCCTTTATATTTACCTTGTGTTGAAGCTTGTGCTTTAACAAATAACTCCCAAAATCCCTTTTCTCTACCTTCACTTTTTATTAATTGTGCTAAACGTAATAAAATGCCTCCATTATGCATAACCATTTGAGTCCATTTACCAACAGGTTTCATAATTTCAACTATGTCGACATTTTCTTTGTAGACTTGCAGTTGGTTTGTACGTAACAATTCTTGGCGTTTTTCTAGATCTTTTTTCTCTTTCTTTTTCTTATACAGCTCATCATCTTTCTTATGTTCTGCCTCAACAATTTTTTTAAAACATATCTGTTTTAAGGAAAAAAATACCTTTATTAGGATAAGTAATACTATTCCACATAAAATAACCTTTTCAAAAAACATCATTATGTTAGCTAACCTGTATTTATTGTAATACTATTATATAAAATTTACAACTGGACTCATTGTAAAATTCTTTATAAAATCAAGCCTATAGTATATATTTTTAATCTATGACAAGTGATATATATTTTAAGCCCATGGCAACTTTAGAATCTGCAACACCTACAATCCGTAATATTGCAATTATTGCACACGTTGATCACGGTAAAACAACTTTGCTTGATAATATGTTAAAACAGAGTGGTACGTTTCGAGAAAACCAGGAAATTCAAGAACGTGTTATGGATAGTGGGGATCAAGAACGTGAGCGTGGTATCACAATACTTGCAAAATGCACATCAGTGCTGTGGAATCAAGAAAAGATTAATATTATTGATACCCCAGGCCATGCTGATTTTGGCGGGGAAGTAGAAAGAGTATTATGTATGGCAGATGGGGTATTACTCCTGGTTGATGCTGCAGAGGGTCCAATGCCTCAAACCAAATTTGTTCTGTCAAAAGCATTACAAGCACAATTAAATCCAATTGTAATAATCAATAAGGTTGACCGTGCTGATAGCAGAATAGATGAAGTATTGGATGACATATATGAATTATTTCTCAATTTAGATGCAACAAATGAACAATTGGATTTTCCTGTGCTATACGCTTCTGGAAGAAATGGATGGTGTGTAAATCAGCTTTCTGATGAGAGGAAAGATCTAACACCTCTGTTTTTAACAATTATAAATTATGTAAAATCTGGTAACTATGATTATAATACATCGTTTGCTATGCTTGTCACATTGCTTGAGTCTGATAAATTTCTTGGTAGGGTATTAATAGGAAAAATTTACCAGGGGATTACCAAGGTTAACTCAGATCTTAAAGTGCTAAATTTAGATGGTACTACTATTGAGCGTGGAAGATTAACGAAATTGTTGTCATTTTCTGGTTTAAAACGTATACCAGTAGAGCAAGCTGTAGCAGGAGATATAGTTGCAATTGCAGGGCTGGAAAAAGCTTCAGTTTCAGACACTATTACTATCAGTGTAAATGACTCGCCTTTTGCTGGACAAGAAGGTACAAGGATCACATCTACTATTATTAGGGATCGTTTATATGCAGAAGCTGAAACTAACGTTGCAATTACAGTTGCTGTTATATCGAGTAGTGAAGCATTTGAAGTGGGTGGACGTGGTGAGTTGCAACTTGGAGTGCTCATTGAGAATATGAGAAGGGAAGGCTTTGAGCTTTCTGTTTCACGTCCTCGTGTATTATTTAAGGAAGAAAATGGCAAGAAGCTAGAACCTATAGAAGAAGTAGTAATTGATATAGATGATGAATATAGTGGGATCATCATGGAGAAGTTAAGCTTCCGTAAAGGAGACATGGTAGATATGAGACCTTCAGGAAATGGTAGAACAAGATTAATATTTTTAGTACCGTCAAGAGGATTGATTGGTTATCAAGGAGAGTTCTTAACCGACTCTCGAGGTACTGGCATAATAAATCGGTTATTCCATAGTTATGCTCCATATAAAGGTCCAATCTCTGGTAGACGAAATGGAGTTTTAATTGCTACAGACAAAGGGGAGGCTGTGGCATATGCACTCTTTAATTTACAAGATAGAGGAATCATGTTTGTTAAGCCTCAAGATAAAGTATATTCTGGAATGGTTGTAGGTCAGCATAGTCGTGATAATGATTTAGAAGTAAATGTATTAAAAGGCAAACAATTAACTAATGTTAGGGCTTCTGGTAGCGATGAGGCTATAAAGCTTACTCCACCAAAAGTTATGACTCTTGAAGAAATGATAGCTTATATCAATGATGATGAATTAGTAGAAGTCACACCTAAGTCTATTCGACTACGTAAGAAATTTCTAGATCCAAATGCACGCAAACGCGCAGCACGTGGCGGATAGTTTTGGTACTGCAAATACAAGTATGAGTGTAATTGATCTTTTTTATTTTCTTTCTTTACCAGAATATTTTTGATAATTTTCAAAAACTCATAGATTATTTTCCAATCTTCTGTTTTTATGTAACACTTATACATGATCGCACATTTCATAATAGTTCGAATAGATCAAAAAGTAGTTTTTCCTATTTTAAACTTCAATTTCTTGTTCTACCATCTCTCTACTTTCTCCTTCATATAAAGCTTCCGTTGCCTTCTTCCTTACTATATGCTGCTAGCATCTAACCCTCCTAAATTCACATTTTATTATCTTCGGGCTATTGAGGAAAGGGCTACAAAACAAGAAAGATTTTATCAAAAAGACACATTTTTTCGCTTTTGCAATAATTTTCTGTTTCGCAAAAAATCTAGAACTAAAAATAATCAGTATAGTGCTGTTTTATGGTATTTGTTATATGAATTTTGAAGAAGATACAGTGCAAAAAAGTAGGAATGTGAATCACACTCCCACCTGAAATTTATACTATCTACTTGGCTACTTGGTTCAGTAGGCTCTACTTTTGGGTGTTGCAGAGCTAATGAAGGGGTAAGTTGATGAGCGGAGATATCTCTGCTCTCTTGAGCATCGTTACCTATAGCATCATGGTAGTAGCTATCTATGGTAGATGTAGATGGAGTACGTTGTATTCTTGGACTTCTCCCATTATCTAGGCTAGACACAGATATAGTATCTTGTATTCTATCAGATCCTAAACTTCTTCGACTATCATTACCTTTTTTTTCATGCTCAGCTGCCTCTGCCACAGTTATTTCAACGTGTGAAGATTGTGGCTTAATTTCAACATATGATTGATTTTCAAGCTCCGAGGTTGATGATTTGACACTTGCCCCATCATCGTGCTGAGTTGACTCTGCTACTGGTTGAGATTGATTTTTAGCAGAATGAGGAAGTAATTTTGATAACTTGTCCTTAGTATATTCAACACCGTCTTTTACTTTTTCAACAGCTTTGCCGACAGCCTGTTCTATTTCTGCTCTATGTTGATATGCTTGATATGCACAGAACCCAATTATACCAAGTATTGCTGTTATTCCTACTACTGCTCCTACCACAGCTGTTATACCTATACCCATATAAAAGCCAGAGATAACTGCGCGATTGGGTTCTATAAGATGTGTTGCTACTGCTACACATAATGTGCACGCCGCGGCTACAGTTACAGCTCCAGCTGATAAAAGTCCGAAACCCATTCTTTTCATTTGTTTCAATTGAGTATCTTGTTTTTCTAATTGTTGAGAGAGCTTGCTAATTGTTTCAAACATCCCAGGATGCAAATTACTGCTACTCTTTGAACGACGTGGTTTATTATGTCTTGTCATTTTTAACCTCGATATTAATAACATATTTTAATTATATCTTCTAAATTATTAAATTTTTATTAAATTGGTTGTAATATTAACTATGTCTACAGCAAATTTTACTTGACGTACTTTTGATATGAAAATGAAAATACTTGTTCTGTTAATTGTTGTAATAATGGTATTTGTGATATGAATTTTGAAGAAGATATAGCGCAAAAAAGTAGGAGTGTTATTAACACTCCTACTTGAGATTTATACTTGTCTACCTTGCTCTATAGTAAGCTCTACTTTTGGGTGTTGCAGAGTTGATAAAGGCGCAAGATCATTAAGGAGATCCATTTCACCATTAAAATTTCGTAACATTTGTGAACGCACATCCTGTGGTAGATCTTCAGGCTTTGAGGTTGATGATTGGTCGCTAGCTAGGGTAGATGTAGATAAAGTAGGTTGCATTCCTGTACTTCTTCTACTATCTAGGCTAGACACAGATGCAGTATCTTGCATTCCATCAGATCCTAAACTTTTGCTACTATCACTACCTTTTTTTTCACGCTCAATAGCTGCAAAATCTTTATTTAGTTCATCTAATAAAGATTTTGCATTGATACCATCGTATGGTTGCTTTTCAGGCTCTGATATTGATGATTTGACACTTGCCCTATCATCGTGCTGAGTTGACTCTTTTGCTAATTTAGATTGATTTTTAGCAGAATGAGGAAGTAATTTTGATAATTTGTTCTTTATTTTATGAGCAAATGGATTTACTTCTTCAGTTTTTTGTTCGAACATCCTAACTGCATCTTTAAAGTAATGTGATTCTTTAAAGTAATTTTCACTTTTGCATTCCTCTATTGCTTGTTTAACGAGGTCACAATGATCAACAAAAATACTATATAAAGAGCTGCGATTTTCCAATGTACTAGGGGCTGTGGTTGTCAAGTAGTCTTTTAAATTATGTGGGTTAAGACTGTTAATAAAGTCTTTTTTAGATTGCAGACTTTTTATATAAACTAATAACTCTTTTCCATTGTTAGACTTCTGTTTATAGTTGGGATCATCTTTATCCATTTTTTTTATATCCTCTACAGTTTTAGATATTTCGCTAATGCTATCATCTAACTTTTCTTTTATTTTAGACAATATATCTTGAACAAGCTTCTTGCTATTTGGTTTGTCGTTATTAAAAATTTCTTCAAATTTTTCTTTAATTTTACTAATATTACTTTTCTCTCGTTCACTTTCACTTAATCTTTGATCTAAAAAATCTTTTTGATCAGAAAGTTTATGCGCAGTATCTGCTACTTTTGTTAACACATCATTTTTTGCATGCTTTAATCTAATACCTGCAAAACGAGCACCATCTTTAATTTTACCTGCAGTATATTCAACACCGTTTTTTACTTTTTCAACAGCTTTGCCGGCAGCCTCCTTTATTTCTGCTCTATGTTGATATGCTTTATATGCACAGAACCCAATTACACCAAGTGCTGCTATTACCCCTATTACTACTCCCGTTCCAATACCAATTGTTGGTAATACTGGCATAAGTGTTGTACCTATACTTGTAAATATGTTAGTGATAGCTGCCCAATTGTTTGCTATAATATATGCTGCTGCTCCTGCAACTAATGCAGCTGATGAAAGATTAGCTTGGTAATTTGCATGCTTAATTTGTTTAGTCTGTTTACTCATGTGATGTGCAATTTGTTCCAATTGAGCATCTTGTTTTTTTAATTTTTGAGAGAGCTTTTTAATTGTTTTAAATATCAAATCTGGCTCGTTTGATTTGTTTAAGTCATTCGTACTGAAACTTCTTTTCTTTTCAAAAGACGTTTTTATAGTGTCATTCTTAAGATGCAAATTACTGTTACTTTCTGAACGACGTAGTTTGTTATATCTTGTCATTTTTAACCTCAATATTAATAATATATTTTGATTATATCTTTTGAATTCTTAAATTTTGATTAAACTGGTTGTGATATTAAGTTATATCCATAGTAAATTTTACTTGACGTATTTTTGATGCGAAAATACTTGTTCTGTTAATAATTGTATTATTAGCACAATCTGATTCCAGTGAAAATATAATGATTTGTTGGTGAATCTGATTTTAGCGAAAATATTATGATTATGTACGTTAAAGATGATAAATTTAAGATAAAAGTACAAATGAGATCTAACATGTTATCAAGCAATACATAATCATATTTTTATTTCTCAATAGAAATTTATGTTTACATTTTTTGTTCACGCAGTAATATTATGAACAATAAATTGTATGCTACGTATGTTTAATGAAAATAATCCGTGGAATTTTGGTCAAAAACCAAAAAGGCCTAATGATGCTGAAGACCTTTTAAATAAGGCACTATCTGATGTACGGTATTTCTTTACATGCTTGACTAAGAATATGGGTAAAAAACCTTATTTTGTTATTGCTATGCTCCTATTTATGTATGCGTGTACTGGATTCTATATTGTGCATCCAAGTGAAGAGAGCGTAGAGCTTACCTTTGGTAAGTACACTAATACTACTGCGCCAGGTCTGCGTTACCATTTTCCATATCCTATAGGTAAAGTTTTTAAGGTTAATGTTAAAGAGGTAAATCGTGAAGAGATAGGAATTTATGCTTCTAGTTTAGACCGTGGTGGAGGCGTGATGCTTACTGGAGATGAAAATATAGTGAATGTTAATTTTGAGGTTCAGTGGCATGTAAGAGATCCTAAAGATTATTTATTTATGGTGTGTGATAGCAAGCCTGGTTTAAGTGTTAAGAATGCAGCTGAAAGTGCAATGAGGGAAATAATAGGTAAAAATACCATATCTTTTGCATTAGAAGGCCAAGGTAGGGCAGAAATTGCTCGTGATGCCAAAGTACTTTTACAAAAGATCCTTAATGATTATCGAAATGGTATAGAAATCTTATCTATTCAAATGAAGAAAATTGATCCACCAGAGAAAGTAATCAGTGCGTTTAGAGATGTGCAAAGTGCTCGTGCAGATAAGGAGCGTACTATAAATGAAGCGTATTCTCATAGTAATGATATTATACCTAGAGCAAAAGGTGAGGCAATACGAATTAAGCTGGATGCAGAAGCATATAAAAATGAAATAATTAATGATGCAAAAGGGGATACAGCACGTTTTGCCTTGCTTTATGAGGAATATAAGCATAATCCTTCTATTGTGAAAAATAGGATTTATCTTGAAACTATGGAGGATATTTTACAGAAGGTAGATAAAGTTGTCGTGACTGATGATATTAAAGGCCTGTTTTCTTATTTACCTCTAACAAATTTAGGAAAATAATTATGCGTTACGTTATTAAAATTGTAGGTGTGATATTGTGCATTTTGTTATATGACTCAATGTTTATTGTTTATGAAACAAATCAAGCAATAGTGATTCAATTAGGTAAAGTTATAAGAGAAGTGAAAGAAGGTGGGTTATATTTTAAATTGCCATTGATTCATAGAGTAGTGTTTTTTGATAAAAGAGTATTACACTTAGGTCGTGATGATACACAGAGGGAGGTAATTACTGCGGATCAGAAACGTATTATTGTAGATGCCTATATAAAGTGTAAGATAGTAGAACCGGTTGTTTTCTATCAAACTGTTCAGAATGAAAATGGATTACATAGAAGGGTATATCCAATTGTAGAATCACATATAAGAGAAAATATAGGTAGGTTTTCATTGATTAGTCTATTGAATGAAAAAAGATCTGAGGTTATGAAGTTAATTCAAAATGGAGTTTATTCTGAAGCCAAAAAATTTGGTGTAGAAGTAATGGATGTCAGAATTAAAAGAGCAGACTTGCCAGAAGAAAATAGTGCTGCAATATTTCGACGTATGCAAACTGAAAGAGAAAAGGAAGCTAAAGAGATTAGAGCAGAAGGAGAGCAAGCTGGACAAGAGATTCGTGCAAAGGCTGATAAATTAAAAAGGGATCTCATATCTAATGCATTAAAAGAATCACATGAAATCAGAGGAGCAGGTTATGCAGAAGCTACTAGAATTTATAATAATGCATTTAAGGTTGACGAAGAGTTCTTTAACTTTTATCGTTCTATTAGAGCATATAGCAAGTCTTTTGCAAAGGGTAATACTAAGTTTGTGCTCTCACCAAATAATCGGTTTCTAGATATTTTCAATAAAGGATGGAAATAGTATGAAAAATAAAATTTTATCTATATTGGTATACTTTTTAGTTTCATTGTCTTTACATGCTCTGGAACGTGCTGACCTTATAGAAAAGGTCATACCAGCAGTTGTAAGTATTTCCAGTGAGCAAATTATAAAATCAGAAAATAATGATAGGACTATTAAAATTTTTCCTAGAGATGATTTTTTTGATGATTTTAGGAGGTTTTTTGATCAGTTTGATAAGTTTTTTATGGATGATAAAACTCCTCGTCATGCTATATTCCTAGGTTCTGGATTTATCGTTGATCAAGGTGGAATTATAGTGACTAATTATCATGTGATCCAAAACGCTAAAGAGATAACAGTTACCATGAATGATACTACTGATTTTAAAGCAGAGGTTTTAGGTTATGATGCTCACGCTGATCTTGCTGTACTGAAGATCAATGCTGATAAGCCTCTACCTTATGTAGATTTTGGTGATTCTGATAAAGTGAGAGTTGGTGATTCAGTAATAGCAGTAGGTAATCCATTTGGATTAGGTGGTTCTGTTAGTGCTGGTATTATCTCTGCAAAGTTTCGTAATGCAAATATTCCTGGTAATGCTAATGTTAATGAGTTTATCCAAACTGATGCTGCAATTAATATGGGAAATTCTGGAGGACCATTATTTAACTTGAACGGACAAGTTGTAGGTATTAACACTGCTATTTATTCTCCGAATGCGAAAGGTAATATAGGAATAGGTTTTGCTATTCCATCTAACTCCGCTATTCCTGTTGTCGATGTATTAAAACGTGGTGAAGAGTTAAAACATGGTTTTCTTGGTGTAACAATACAGCCTTTAACTAGAGAAATGGCTGAGACTTTAGGTATAAAAAATATCAAAGGTGTAATAGTTTCAGATATAGTAAAGGATAGTCCTGCAGATAAAGCTGGAATTAAACTGTATGATATCTTGCTAGAATTTAATGGTAAAGAAGTTAGCAGGACTACACAATTAGTTCAAATGGTTTTAATGACTGAACCTAAAAGCAAAGTAAAAATAAAATTACTTAGGAAGGGTAAAGAGATTAATGTGGAAGCTATAATCAAAGAACGTGTGGATCATCGTGATTATGGTAATGATTATAAAAAAGAAGATAAATCAAACACTGGTTACATTACTGGATTCACTGTTTCAGATTTATCAAGAGAAAATATCACTAAAAAAGGTGTTGTGGTTGTTGATGTTGATTATAATAGTCATGCTGCGTCTCATGTCAGGAAGGGAGATATCATTATGCAAGTAAATGGTGCTGATACTACTAGTACCAAAGACTTTAACAAACAAATTGATATAGCTATAAAGAAAAATGATACTTCAATTCTGTTGCTTATATATCGTAATGGTCATCAATCTCTTACTGTGGTTAAATTGAGAGGTAAATAAATGGTAAATAATATATGTTCTTTTAAATAGCTTAATGTTGTATGTTATTATAAAAACTGCTATAATTCAGTCATGGTATTAAAATAAAGGATGGGGCTGATGTCTGTTTGGTTAAATAAGATTTTAGTTACTGTGTTTCTTGTGACTTTTGCTTTTGTGCCTCATGTTGCTCAGGCATCTCAAGAAGGTAGAGGTGTTATTATCGAAATCCTTGTATCAATGAAAAATAATATAAAGGACATGAATCCTACCGTAATGTTATGCGCACTTATTGCATTAATCTTGTTTATTGTAATGTTCAGAAGTTTTATTGTTTTAATGGTGGTGCTTTGCATGTTGTTTATATTGTTCGATAGCCCTCAGGAGATTATAGATTGTGTAAGAGAAAAAATTAACTCAGTAATGAACAGCATAGATTTGAGGAAGACTGTAATAACAGATATTATAGATCAAGGAGGAAAAGAGGGAACAAAAAAAGAGGGGACAAAGCAAGAGGAAATAAAGGAGAAAATGGTAAAAAGTAATAATACGCCGAAATAACGCTTAAGTGCTTATATGCAACAACAAGTGCTGCAAGGACAAGGCAAATCAGCATCAATAGAAAAAATTGATCTAGATTTTATTCCTTACGCGTGTCACTATGATGAAGAAACTGTATTAACAAAACAAGGAGAGCTATTAAAAATTATTAAGTTGGAGGATTATGTTTCCCCAAACAACTATAGTGACTTGAGAACTGAAATTAGGAAAAGTATAGCGAGGAATATTGATACACAGTACTGTACTGTCTGGATTCATACTGTTAGAAAAAAACATAAAATTAGCTTACAGTGGCATGAAACGAAAGACTTTTCTGATCGGTTGCATTTAGCACGGCTTCACAGATTGACTGGTAACAAATTACAGTACATTAATGAGTTATATATAGTAATATTATTTAATAACTGTGACGAACGTATTGGCAGTTCATTGTTTTTGCATCATATAAAAGATAAACATGCATCGTTCTTACAAAGAAAGCATAAAGATTTGGAAGCAATAACTAATTTGATGCATATAGATCTGCAGCCATTTGGAGCTAAAAAACTTGGATTCAGATCCCACCAGGGGACAATATATTCTGAAATGATGGAATTTCTTTACTATATAATTACATTCACACGTAAGGAGTATCCAATATCTGAAACAGATCTTTCTCAATCTGTCAAAGATCTTCAAATAGCTTTTGGATTTAATACATTCCAAACAATATTTAATGAAAAGAGAAGATTTGGTTCTATATTTAGTATTAAAGAATATAAGGAAATCCCTTTAGGAAACATCAATAAATGTCTACAGCTTGATTCTGAAATGATTATTACAGAAGTAATAATATTTACCAGTAATAACAAAGCCATACAAGATTTTAAGCAACAGATTAATATACTACAAGCCAGCGAAGATAATGAACTCATACAAAAATATGGAATAATAGAAATAATAGAGTCGGAAAAGGCTCATGGTATAAATTTTTGTCAACAAAAATTTATTTTTACAATATTTGAAGATAATAAGGAAAAATTAGCCCAAAGA
>NZ_MJMG01000012.1:16875-17070 GCF_001752665.1 Wolbachia pipientis
TATCTTAAATAAATATACCTGTAGTTTTGCTGTATTACATGATTTTACGTCAGGAATGCTAAAGGGTGGTAGATGGGGAGAAGCTATTACTATTTTTTTTTCGAAAACAGGCGATCCATATTTTTTTAATTTTCATGGTAAAAAAAATAATGGCCATACTTCAGTACTTGGCGCTCCAGGATCTGGAAGAACTTC
>NZ_MJMG01000012.1:17113-36138 GCF_001752665.1 Wolbachia pipientis
ATTAATTTTTTATTATCTGAAGCAAGAAAGTTTAATCCACGAATTGTAATGTTGGATAATACAGGCAAGTCAATGATTTTCACTAAAGCTATAGGCGGTAAATATTATATTATTGATCCACAATATCATAATAAAAGCCTTAAGTTTAACCCATTAAATATCAACGATAGTGATGCTAATCGTAAGATGTTGTGTGAACTTATACGGAGAATGGTAGCGAGAGATGATATCACTGACAAGATAAAAAAAGTTGTAGATTCTATATTTATGATACCAAGGGAGTCACGATCTATTTCGCAAATTTCTGAAATACTAGGTCTTCTGGGTGGTAATATAGATAAATGGTATGGTAATGGTGAGTTTGCTTACCTGCTTAATGATAATGAAGAATTATGTGTTGATTGGAAAACAAAAATTATCACTATTAATACTACAAATTTAACGAAGCAAAAAGAATGTATGTCAGTAATACTTTACTATTTTTTATATTCTTTTGAGTTACAATGTGATGGTTCACCAGCAATTCTTGTACTAGATGAGGCATGGGAAATCAGTGATATTTTTTCTACAGAAAAAGAGTTTGATGATTGGATAAAGAGGATGACTGCATTAAATGTTGTAGTGATTTTAAGCACAGAAAACTTAAATCTGGCATTTATGAGTAAATTTACCCAATATTTAGATAAGCATATAGATACAAGGATTTTAATGCCTAATGTTAATGCAAACAGGTTATATATGAAAGCATTTTCTTTGTCTAAAGAAGAGTTAAATGTAATTTTGCAGACACCGACACAAGATGGGTCATTCTTAATAAAACAGTATAAGGAATTAGTGACTTTAAATTTAGATTTGAAAGATATGCGGGAAACATATGTACTTTCATCTAGAAAAGAGACTATACAGTATATGTATGAGGCAATAAAAAATAAAGGTGAAGAAGTAAATAAATGGTTACCGGTATTTTATGAGAAGTGTGAATTTTAAATTTCTAATATTTTTTTTAATTTTTGGTATTTCACATTATGGATATTCTAACTGTAATGCGAGAATACAAGCTGCTACTAAAGCTGAATCATTAGCGAGTAAAACAGGGAAAGGTATAGCAAAGATTTTCACTTTTGATTGGAGAGATATAGATTTTGATGAAAAACTGCTGCAATTCCTAAAAGTACGCACTGTAAGTAATAATGAGTTTTTTAACCCACAAATTGAAGTATGTGATTATACAGGAGATAATTGTGCAAGACTATATAGTGGTACGTTATGTCATAAAGTATATGGTACACAAACCACTGGAGCTGGAGTTTCAGCAAAGGTATTTATTGATTGGGATAGAATTAGTATAACAGATAAAATAGATGGGTTAGAATGGGAATGGGCAGAAGGTGTAACGGATGAAGCGAAGGAAAAGTTTGCAAGTTTCCCTAAAATATGTGCTTGTAGCCAAAAAACTGCTTGTGCAGGTTATATTTTTGCTAGTGATACTACACAGCAATCTTGTGATACATGCACGTGGGGTAGTAATGGTCAACAAAAAATCAAGTGTGTTCCCATTCCTCGTACACCAACTCCTCCGCCATTCTGTCAATATCTTTCAAGTGTAACAGAGCAAATTAAGATTATTCCTGTAGCAGATGAAGAGAATGATTATTTTTTGCCAAGAGTTGCTGTAAAAGTTAATAATGAAAGAAAAATGTTAGATATAGAGAAGAATCAGAATAAAACATTAAGTTTTCGTGGCACTACATATCATTTTAAAACTGACAAAAGAGATGGCCAGATCTGTGCGGCATATTGGGGCAAAGGAGAAAAGAGGTCACAATTACAATTTCCTGAGCGCTGCTTTCCTGCTCCAAATGCTCCAGAGCCTGAAATTGATAGAGTGACATCTGGTAATAGTTTACGAATCAAGGTTAAAATGAGTAAGGACGCTTGTGGTCGTTTTGTAAGGAATGATACGTATAGGGAAGGATATTGTATCATTGATATTGATAGCTATAGGACTCAGAAAATAGGAGACTTCTCTTTAAAAGTTGTAAAACCAAAAATAGAGCAAAAAACAATTGATGATATTTTAATGAGCAAAGTATTAAGCAAACAAAATAAATTTAGAATTCTAAAAGATAATGATTGTATTCCATCAGTAATACAGTCAGCCGAAGATATTATTAGTGTAGAATATCAAAATAATAAAGAAGCAAAAGAATTAAATAGAGCGAAAATGCTTTGTATTTCTGGATGGCAACCAGATCCTGATGAATTTATACTAATTGATTTGAATGATGATAATATAGTACCATTAAGATTAAAAGGTGCAAGATATGACAAGTATGTTGCCATTTATTCACAAGAATCAAATAAGCTTTTTTATGAAAAGCTAGAATATAATGGAAGATTATTGCAGGATAAAAAGGATAAACTAAATGACATACTTTTTGATAATGAAGGCAATATTTTCTTTGCTGAAGAAAGAAAAACAGATAGTGGTACTTGTAGTGTAGCAAGTGATGCAGAAGCGGAAGATAAAAAGAGAAAAGTTACCACACAATGTATAGTGTATAAACTTGTTAATTCAGAACAATACATTAATAAGGATACGTATGAGGAATATAATATCTCAAAGTATTTACATGATAATGCTAAAATGGACAAGCATGATTATGCTATGGATGGTTATAGAAGGTATATTAGAAAAGATAACGATAAACCATTTTATATGCCAATTAAAGTAGACAGGGCAGAAGTTTTTTATGCAGATAAATTATGTACATTTGATCTGGAAAGTTTACAGCAAGATATACAAGGAAGAATCAGACAAAGGCTCCAAGATAAGAAAAGAGAGATGGAAAAAGATAATATAAGAAGTGGTTTACATGAATATGAGGCATTAGATCTATCACAATATGAATTTGTTGATATAGAAGCATGGGGAGGCGGTGAAGATGGTAATCTTGCTGAAAATAGATTAGGTATGCCAGGTGATTATGTTAAAGCAAGGTTAAGCATTAATAGGGATTATCCTTTTATAACAATGGAAATGATAAAAGCAGTAGAGAATATAGAATCAGGTACCCTAGAAAGTGTAGGATCAGCACATTCAATTATAATAAAAATGTGTCAAGATCGTGAGGCTAAAGTATGTAAGCCATTGATTAAAGTTGCTGGTGGCAAGAGGTCTGGTGAGGACAAAACGACAATCTATGAACCATCTCTTCCATTGCAAGTAGACATTGTAACGGGAGATAAGGTTAATTCTAGTGAGGATAATAAAATAGCATATATAGAAGACGGTCAAATCAAATATGGAGGCGTAAGAAGCTGTGGTTTTAATAATAAGAGTATTAAGTATGGTGCAGGTGGTTGCATTAATAAACATAATAAGAGTTATAGTAAAGGCTGCAGTGGAGGTGTGGTTATTAAACCAATATTGCATGAAATTACTGAAGATGAGATAAAGAATCTTATTAATAGTATAGTATCTGGTAGAGATGGCGATATAGCTATTGCTAATAGTAATCCTGTAAAAATTTTTGGTATAGGATTGATTAAACAAATTGTAAATGAAGCAATTAAAAGGGATCTATCGTGTAATTAATGAAAACAATTTATATTTGTCAATCATGTGGATATAGTACAGGTAGATGGGTAGGGAAATGTGTTGCATGCAATAGCTGGGATACAGTTGTAGAAGAAAAATTAGGTGCTGGAAAAAATATATCTGCTACTTCTTTAATGGAAATATCATCCCATATTATACCAGAACGTCTACTTACAGGAATAGAAGAACTTGATAGAGTATTTGGAGGAGGTATAGTACAAGGTTCCAGTACTTTAATTGGTGGTGAACCTGGTATCGGTAAGTCTACTCTCTTGCTTAAAATTGCTGCACAACTTTCTCCGCATGAATCTCTTTATGTGTCAGGGGAGGAGTCTCTAGAACAAGTAAGTTTAAGAGCACAACGTCTTAAAATCAACGTACCTGGAATTAAATTATTATCTACAATCTCTGCTTCTGATGTCATTACAGCAATAAAAAGTAATAAAAAAACCAAGCTTGTGATTATTGATTCAATACAAACTATGTATGATAAAGATATTGGGTCAGCACCAGGTACTGTAACACAAGTGCGTGCCTGTGCTCATGAATTTACTGTAGTAGCTAAGCAATATGGTATTGCTTTATTAATAGTTGGACATATTACTAAAGAAGGTCAGATTGCAGGGCCTAAAACTCTAGAGCATATGGTAGACACTGTCTTATACTTTGAAGGTGATAACCACCGTATTTTACGTGCTACTAAAAATAGGTTTGGTCCTGCAAATGAAATTGGTGTATTTGAGATGTCTGAGACAGGATTAATACCAGTCAGTAATCCATCCTCGCTTTTCATAATGGCACGTGATAAAGAGATTGTAGGAAGTGCTGTATTTGCAGGCATTGAAGGATCTAGGCCGATTCTTATGGAAGTACAGGCATTAATAGCCGGCACTAATATGGTTACCCCGAGAAGAGCAGTAGTAGGATGGGATATTAATCGTTTAGCGATGATAATTGCAGTATTAAATGCACGTTGTAAAATATTTTTGCACGATAAGGAAGTGTATTTAAATATTGCGGGTGGACTGAGGATACAAGAACCTTCGGCTGACCTTGCTGTAGCTGCTTCGCTTATTTCAAGCATAATTAACTTACCATTACCAGCATCTTCAATCATTTGTGGCGAAGTTGCTCTTTCTGGAGAAATTAGAAATATCTCATATGCTGATTTCAGACTGAAAGAAGCACAAAAGCTTGGATTTAAAAGAGCAATTATGCCAAAGCAAGGTAGTTATTCTGTGCATAACATTGAAATAATAAGGGTAGGACATGTGAGCGAGTTAAAAAAAATTTTTAGTAATACAAAAGAAAATGTACCATTTTAATTATAAGATTGCAGCTGCTTGCGTAAAAACATTATTTCTGTACGTGTAAGGCCTGTACTGCTGACTATTGTGTCGATTGAAACTTTTAAATTAAGGAGCTTTTTTGCTATTCTTATTTGTTCTGCTTTTCCTCCTTCTGCTCTTCCTTTTTCCTCACCAATTTTTATTCCTTCTTCTTGTCCAATTTTTATTCCTTTTGCAGTTGCATCATCAAGTTTTTGTGCTAAAACAGCTTTTTCATCACGTATTCTTTTCTCTTCACTATTATACGTTCTTTGTTCCTCATCAGACCAGTAATAGCTATCTAATTCCCTATATGCATCTTTAATTACTTTATCATCTCCTATNTTTCCTCACCAATTTTTATTCCTTTTGCAGTTGCATCATCAAGTTTTTGTGCTAAAACAGCTTTTTCNTCTAAGTCATCATATCCTATGTCAGGTCCATATTTGAAAAAGTACATCCACTTTTCTACTATATTATTTAAGCTATCTTCTTTCTTCTTGGGAAATTTTGGTAATTCAATAAATACAAAGTAAAAATCTTTTAAATCTTGCTCATGGCTATTGATATCTAGAATAGAATGATATGAAATATATTCTGCTTTATTTGGAAATACTATATAGTCTGCAATTGCAATAAAAATAATCTCCTTTAAATCTGCGTATTGGTCACCTTGACTAGCTTGATTTGTATAGGCCTTAGCCGCATAATATTGGGCACGTTTCTCAAAACCTTTAGTCTTGGCAACTTGCATCTCAATAATATATTGAACTCCGTGTATATCTTTGCATAGAATATCCACTATACTCTGTTTTTTTGCAGCAATTTCAGGATCTTGCACAGTGCGTAGAAACTCTACTTCTGTGATCGTAGCTAAATCAAGTGATTTGAGGGCATCATTAAGTAATATGTCATTGAGAAAGTGGATGAGTATATCCTTATTTTTCTCTGTACCAAAAACACGTTTGAATGCAATGTCGTTTTTANTCACTTCATTGTATACTACAAATGAGGAATATTCAACTACTTATATATAAAATTTTAATAAGGGATAGATAAGCCTTTTTGCCGTTCTGTATTTTTATTTTCTCTCACCTGCTTCGCAAAAGGTCTAAAAAACTACACTTAATCTAGTGTTTTTTCAATAAAATTAAGCACTTTAGATGTATTTCCTTAGTTTTGTTGCTTTTGCTTCTTCTATTCCTTTGACTTCGTTAAATGCACACTACCTGAAACGTTATTACTGACAAATATTGAAATCAACGCAAGCAATTTGGCCTTAGATTTAATTTGATCACTGGATATGAATTCTGAAATGAGATTTAGAAAAAACTCTAATTAAATAATGAAAATTAAATATAATGAAGAGAAAAAATACGATAAAAAAACTGTAAAAATGAAAACGTAAATATTTAACTTTAAGTATCCAGCAATCACCTGAATTACACTACCTAATACAGGTATCCATGATAATAACATTACAGCACAAGCAGTCAGTACACATGGTAATTTATGCTCATGATTATCATCTGAATGATATAAAGTTCTAGCATAAAATATTGCTCTACCTAGGAACCAATTAACTATTCCTGCCAAGCAGCACCCTATCATTCTACAAAACAACATAGCTAATATAGCGTTATATTCTTTAAAATATAGCATAGTTTTAAATGCAAAACCTTGATGTACTGGTAATACTAATGTAGATATAAAACTATCAATCAGTAAAAAACAGTACTTCTCAGTCATTACCATGTAATAGTACCGTTTTTATTGTCAGAAATAGAAATTCCCATCTGTTTTAATTTCTCCCGTATTGCATCAGCTGTCATATAATCTTTATTAAGCCTTGCAGCCCTTCTCATATTTATTAATTTTTCTATTTCTTGATAGTTTCTGTCAACAGCAAACCACTTTTCGTAATTCGATTGCATTAATCCGATCAATTGAGCACTCTTAACAAAGGCTTTAATTAATTTTAACTTTTGATCCATATAACTTGCCTTATTAATTGCTGCAACCATTTCATGTAATACAGCAAGCGCTTCAGGAACATTTAAATCATTTTTTAAAGCATCTATAAAATCTTTAGGGATCGAAACATTATAATTACCTATCAAATCTACACTTGCCACATCTATACCATTTAATACTTTATAAAATTTATTTAGATTTTCTTGTGATTCAGAAATAATATCTTCTGTCCAGTCTAACGGTTTTCTATAGTGGGTTTTCAGCAATGCATAACGTATTACTTCACCCTTAATACCACTACTCAATAGATCTCTAATACTAACTATATTTAACAAAGATTTACTCATTTTTTCTTTATTTATTGTCAGAAAACCATTATGTACCCAATAACGTGCAAATATTGACCCGGGAAACGCAGACTTGTTTTGTGCAATTTCATTTTCATGATGTGGAAATTGCAAATCTATACCTCCTCCATGAATGTCAAAATTTTGCCCAAGACAAGAATATGACATTGCTGAACATTCTATATGCCATCCAGGTCTACCTTCTCCCCATGGGCTTTGCCAATAGCTTAAAAGTTTATAATCAATATCATCAGCAGGCTTCCACAATACAAAATCTCCAGGATGTTTTTTATTTTTGTCAATTTCTACTCTGCTTCCGTGAGTTAATTCATCGACTTTTTTACCAGACAACATTCCATATTCACAATAAGACTCTATACTAAAATAGATATGATTGTTAGCATGATAAGCATGACCAGAGCTTATCAAATGCTCAATTAACTTGATAATATGTTTTATGTTTTCTGTAGCTTTTGGTTCATAAGTAGGCTCCAAACATTGAAGACTTTTTATATCATCATGAAAAGCCTTAGTGTAATGATCGGTAATATCTTTTATACCCTTTTCATTGTTTTCTGCTGCTTGAATTATTTTATCATCAATATCAGTAATATTACGTATGTAAGTTACCTTATTGTAACATAACTTAAGCAATCGAAATAATATATCATATACAACAACAGATCGTGCATTTCCTATATGTGCAAAATCATAAACTGTAGGCCCACACACGTATATTGTTATATGACTCTCATCAATAGGTCTAAACAGTTCTTTTTTTTTAGTTAAAGTATTGAAAATTTGAATCATATGAAGCTTTTCAACAAAGAAAACGCCCCAAGTATAAGTTGGGGACCTTTTATTAGGATCACAAGGGTAAGGGTTAATNTGTGATCGTAGCTAAATCAAGTGATTTGAGAGCATCATTAAGTAATATGTCATTGAGAAAGTGGATGAGTATATCCTTATTTTTCTCTGTACCAAAAACACGTTTGAATGCAATGTCGTTTTTAATATCAAAGAATTTAAATAGGGTCATTTTAATTAAAATATTCATTAATTATATAACAAGATACATAAATATTCAACTCATTATTGTAGTGTGACCACTAATTTCTGAGTTTCTTAATAATTACATGTTATGTTTATCGATTTTACCAAAGGAAGTATATGATTTCTAGAAATTTAGAAATAAGCTTAAAAAGAGCGCTATCAATAGCTTCTCATTCTCATGCAGAACATGCAGATCTAGAGCATTTACTGATGGCATTAATTGAAGACGAAGATGTAAATCATGTCTTATCAAGATGTAATGTTAAAATTAATGAAATCATCAATATAAACAGTAAATTCAATATTGATATCTGTGATAATGTAAAAAAAATGTCAACAGTGAAACCTAGTTTAACATTTCAATCTATAATACACAAAGCCATAATGCGTGCTCACAGTTTGGGAAAAAAGGAAATAAGCGGAGCAAGCATCCTAGTGGAAATCCTATCTGAACAAAATTTAGAAGTAAAAGATTTACTACAAAAACAAAAAAACCCTAATTTGATTCATTCAATATCTCATATGGTATATTCTAATGATACAAAAACAAATGATCTTTCTTCCACATCAAATCAAAACGAGCCTGTAAAAGATGAAGAAGCTCTACAAAACTATTGTAAAAACCTTAATGATTATGCTAAAAGTCAACAAATAGACTATGTTATAGGCCGCGAATATGAACTAACCCGTACTATAGAAATACTATCAAGACGCAGAAAAAACAACCCCCTATACATTGGAGAGCCAGGTGTAGGTAAAACAACAATAGTTGAAGGTTTAGTACTAAAAATTATAGAAGGTAATGTTCCTAGTACATTAAAGTCTAATGTTGTTTATGCATTAGACTTAGGGTTACTGCTGGCAGGGACACGCTATAGAGGTGATTTTGAGGAAAGAATCAAATCTGTTATTAAAGCAGTTGAAGAAAGACCTGAAGCCATACTCTTTATAGATGAAATACATACTATAATTGGTGCAGGTTCAACAAGCGGTAATTTTCTTGATGCTAGTAACTTATTTAAACCAGCACTAGCAAGAGGAACCTTTCGTTGTATAGGTGCAACAACGTACAGAGAATATAGTAATAGCTTTGAAAAAGATAAAGCACTTGCAAGAAGATTTCAGAGAATCGACATCAAAGAATCATCTATCAATGAAACAATAAAAATATTAAATGGTATAAAACATCATTATGAAGTTTATCATGGAGTTTGTTATACAAAACATGCAATTAACGCTGCTGCTGAACTTTCACATCAATATATTACAGGCAGAACATTACCGGACAAAGCAGTAGATGTAATTGATGAGGCGGGATCATACTGTAAATTACGTAAAAGTAAAATAAAAATAATAAACAGTGGAGATATTAAAAATACTATTTCTAGAATAACAAATGTGCCTTATACTGATGGTATGCAAAACGTAAAATCATTAGAAAATAACCTAAAAAAAGCAATCTTTGGCCAAGAAAAAGCTATAGAATCTCTTGTACGTTCTATAAAAATAGCAAAATCTGGGCTTAGAAATTATAATAAGCCTTTAGCTAATTATCTTTTTGCTGGACCTACTGGTGTAGGCAAAACTGAGCTTGCAAAGCAGTTAGCAAAGAACATGGGTATGCATTTAGTACGCTTTGATATGTCTGAATATATGGAACCTCACACAATATCGAAAATGATAGGTTCTCCTCCTGGATATGTAGGATATGATCAAGGTGGATTATTAACAGAAGCTGTATCTCATCATCAATATAGTGTTGTGCTGCTTGACGAAATTGATAAGGCACATAAAGATATCTACAATATACTATTGCAAATAATGGACTACGGTGGTATAACAGACACTTATGGACGTAAAATAAATTTTTCCAATACAATTTTAATCATCACAACTAATGCTGGGGCGCTTGAATATAATAAGAGCTCTCTTGGATTTGAAAACAGTATGAGTGAAAGTGAAAAAGCAATAAAAGAAACTTTTACTCCTGAATTTCGTAATCGCCTTGATGAAATTATTACATTTTCCAATCTCAATATAGATGTCATTTTACATATTGTAGATAAGTCTATAATAGAATTAAAGCAACAACTTGCACAAAAAAGCATAGACTGTTTGGTAGATGATAGTGTAAAATACTACATTGCACAATTAAGTTATGACAAAGAGATGGGGGCACGTCCAATAGAAAGAATAATTGCGAAAGAGATAAAGGGTTATCTTGCAGAGGAAATACTAAATCGTAAATTAATTAAAGGAAAAAAAGTGAAGATTTATATTGATAATATAACAAATAAAGTTACTTTTGCTATATTGTAATGTACTTTTATGTTGTCTATTGAATATTTTACTAATCTATATAAGGACAGTCCTGATAAGGTATGACGCTCAATTATGAAAATTACATTTAATAAAGTTAATAGCTTTCTAGAAAAACCTGGTTCATTAAAAGGCATATTAATCTATGGTAATGACAATAGCAAAATAGATTTTTATGCAAAAAAATTAGTTACTAATTTAGGTGGATATTCAGTTCAGTTAATGGATTTTACCGTTGTGAACAAATCACCAGAATTATTATTCACCGAATTAGCAACTATTTCTATGTTTAATGAAAAAAAATTAATAAAGCTAGTTAATATATCTGGCAATATATCTAAAGAATTAATATTTTGTATAGATAACAATATAGGTGATAATTATATTATTATGATCGCAGGTGAGTTGTCATATAATTCTGCAATTAAAAATTATATAGAAAATTCACAGCTTTTCGGCGTAATTGCATGTTATAAAGATAATCATGACCACCTATACAATATCATATCAGATTGCCTAGAACAAAACTGTGTAAAATATACAAAAGATTCAGTTTATCATCTACAATACTACTTTAATAACAGTAAAGCACCTATACGTACGGAACTTGAAAAATTACTCCTATATATAGGAGAAAGGAAGGAACTTAACCATATTGATGTCAAAGAATGCTTTTCAGGATCTGGTAATAGTCATGCTGTACTTGACAATTTATGTGCTGCTGTGGCAAATAAGGACATAGTTAATTTTATTAGGGTATCAGATACTTTAATAAACAACGAAAATTTTTCATCAATAGCGATTATCCGCATGTTATCTAATTATTTTCTGCAGCTTGAAGCCGTTTTATTATTAATAGACAGCGGAATGAGTGCGCTGAACGCTATAGATCAACTTAATCCTCCTCTGTTTTTTAAGCAGCTACAAAATTTTAAATCTCACTTAAAATCATTAAGTCTTTCAGAGCTTAAAGTAATTCTGGAATGTTTAGTAAACTTAGAGATAATATGTAAAAAGGTTAATCTAGACCATAAGATGCTTTTCCAGCATATAATCTCTTTTTTACTTATCTCTCAAGATCCCACCGAAGTTTCTCTCAACTAATTTAATCACAATATCAGATTCTCTTTGAATTTCATCTTCAACCAACGTGTGATTGGGAGAACAAAAAGTCACTGACAGTGCTATAGAAATTTTATCACAGACTATTTTATCTCCATGATAAATATCAAATAAAACTATTTCTGTAACAAGCTTTGAACTTTTCTTTACTGCGCTCATTATATCACCAACTTTTACTTTTTTATCTACTATGAATGCAAAATCACGCCTTACACTTTGGTATTTGCAGTCCACAAATCTCTCTTGTTGAATAGGTAATTTTATAATATCTTCTAGCGCTATCTCAAAAGCTACCACTCTTTGCTTAAGAGAAAAAAAATCCAATATTGCAGGATGTAACTCCCCAAAATACCCTATTACCTTGTTTTTAAATAGAAAGCTACCCGATTTACCAGGATGATAATACTCCCTACCTGTTTGACCTATATCACAATTTACATTAAAAAATTTTAATACTGAAATAAAATCAGCCTTTACATCAAAAACATCCACTTCCCTATCAAGATCATAATGATTCCTGGATACATTATTTCCTAATCTTATGCCACCCAAAGAATATCTGGTACAGGTTTTATTATGATATGTAGGCCCAATTTCAAAAATTGCAAAATCAGATATATCATACGCAACATTATTAGAAGCAACATGTAGTAAATTTGGTATAATAGTTGGCCGCATTACATCAAAATGTTCATTCAGTGGATTTTCTATAACCAATAACTCATCTTTTTTATATCCAAATTTCATGATTGTTGTGCTACTCATAAATGACCAAGTTAACACTTCATAGAATCCCCTACTAGATACTAGGACACGTATATTATCGTTCACATCTGTCACAACCTCAGCTTGACTTATTAATGGCTCCTCTTTTATCTTATCGTAGCCATATATTCTAATTACCTCTTCAACTAAATCAGGAGCAATTGTCATATCTGATCTCCAGCTTGGAACATGTACATTCCAATTATGCTGTGTAATTTTGTCAATCTTAAATCCTAATTTTGTTAAAATATTAAACGCTTCTTCAGGCAACATAGTTACACTTCCAAGTCTTTGAATATCGTGATAATTAAAATTAATATAGTGAGATCTATCTTGAAGGTTGCTAGCAGATATAATGCCTGAAACTTCTCCACCACATAAATCTATCACCATTTGGGTAGCAATATTTAGGCTCTCAATAGTAAACTTTGGATCAATCGACCTTGCAAATCTATAACTTGAATCTGTAGATATATTTAATTGTCTTGAAGATGTAGCAATAGAAACTGGGTTAAACCAAGCAGATTCTATAAAGATATTAGAAGTTGCATTAGTGCATTCACTTTCCCTGCCTCCTATTATTCCAGCAATTGCATAAATATTTTGCTCATCAGCAATAACAGTGGCATGATCATTTAATAAATACTTTTTGCCGTTTAAAGCAGTAAAAGTTTCTTTGTAAGTTTTTCTCACAACAAGTTTCCTATTAATTTTATCTGCATCATATACATGCATAGGCTGACCATAGGAAATCATAATGTAGTTAGCAATATCAACTACAGTAGAAATTGAACGTATTCCTATGGATTCTAGCCTATCTTGTAACCATTTAGGACTCTCTTTATTTTTTATATTTGCAATATATCTGCCACTTATAAAACTCTCTCCATCAGTCACTTCAACACTAATATGTGAATTGCTAATAGATCCAGGAAGATGTATTTCTGGATAATCACGTAAAGTACCAATCCCAGTTGCAGATAAATCTCTTGCTATTCCATAAACACTTAAACAATCTCCACGATTTGGTGTGATATTCACGTCAATTACTGGGTCACGATTAAAAAATTGATTCCCTATTTTGTAATCGTCAGAAAGTTCTATAATACCTTCACCATCATCTTTAGTGAGTGCGAGTTCAGAAGAAGAACAAAGCATACCTTCACTTAATACCCCACGTATTTTTGAAGCTTTAATTGTGAGATCACTACCTGGCAACCTACTACCAACAGAAGCAAGAACTGTTTTCATACCCTGTCTAACATTATTTGCTCCACAGATCACTTGCAAAATTTTATTACCACTATTTACCCTGCATAATTTTAACTTATTCGCATTTGGATGCTGTATAACCTCTAACACCTCTGTAATAACAATTCCTTCCAAGGTAGAAACATTTTCTACCTCTAATCCTATATGAGTTAGTTTATTAACAATTTCTTCTAAACTAGCTTCAGTTTCAAGATACTCTAATAACCAAGATAATGTAAATTTCACAAGTCTTTACAGAAAATAAAAGTTTATTGTAATATAAAATGTAATATTTTAAAAGTTCTAAGCAGCTGTTCAGGAAGGTATTGTTTAGAAACAGTCGATAAGATATTCGAAGGACTGAAAAAATAACAAATGTAAAGAAAAACCTCCAATATTAAAATAGATTTAGAATACTTCTTAGTTCTTCTATTTAATCATGCTAGATACAAAGCATCTACTCACCTTTATCATCGCTTAAAATACTGTATACGCTGTAATTATTCTTCCTTACCCTACTTTTTAGCGATGTAACTCCACCTTCACTTATTCCACTTAAACTTAATGCTGCCGCGCCTAATTGCAAGCCTATTTCACATGTTTCAGGAACAATTTTGTTTACTCCAAGGTTACTATATACTTCCATATTACTTAAATCTGAGAGACGTATTATAATGTTTACATGAGGAAAATTTACTGCAACTAAAGAAACAATCTTTTTTATAGTAACTTCATTTTTTATTGAAATTACTATAGTTTGTGCTCTTTCTATCCCCACAGACTTAAGGATTTCAGGCCTTGTAGCATCACCAAGATATACAGGAAAACCTTCTTCCTTTCCTTCCTTCACTATTTGTGCTTGAATGTCTATAATGATATAGCTTAAATGTTCAACTGCGAGCATTTTTGTTACCATATGTCCAACTCGTCCAAAACCAATCATTATTACGTGGTTATGCAGGTCTTTTGTATCAATTGCCACTGCTTCGTCATCCAACATAATTTTTTTGCCATTAAGTAAATTTACGATCCAGTCTCCTAACACATACAAAAGCGGAGTAAAAGCCATTGTTACTGTAATTAATATCATAAGTATATTGGCAGTTTCATCTTGAAGTACACCCAGATTGAGGGCATCACGAAATAAAATAAATGCAAGTTCACCACCCTGTGCAAGAAGCAATCCAGCTTGTATTGAAGGTGCATTCTTAAATCCAAAAAATCTGCATAATATATATATAATAAACGCTTTTAAAGCAATAAGAGATACGGAAAGCAAGATCACTATATGTAGCTTATACAATAAGAGCTTAATATCAATAAACATCCCAACTGTCATAAAAAATAAGCCAAGTAGCAAATCCTTAAATGGTAATATTGATTGTTCTACTAAAAGCCTATATTCAGTTTCTGCAACTAATAATCCTGCCACAAATGCACCCAACGCCATTGACAAGCCAAATTTATGTGTAATATAAGATGCACCTAATACTATTAATAGTGTTGTCGCTATGAACATCTCATTGCTTCCCATTCTAGCAATGATTGAAAATAAATACCTCATTAAAATACTAACAGTAAATATTACTACCAGCGCAATCAGTGCTTTTATCAGTGAGTCCATCAATGCGCTGATAAGACTACCTTCTGAGTTGCCACCAAGCAGTTGTAATAATACTATTAACGGAACCACTGCAAAGTCCTGTAATAAAAGTACAGCTATGGATAACCTGCCCACTTGTGTAGCTTGAGAACCTTGCTCTTGTAAAACTTGTAGTACCATTGCCGTTGACGATAATGCCAATCCACCTCCAATCACCATTGCTTTTTTTAAATCAATGTTGCTTATTCCAAGAATACCCAAGGTATATGCAAGACACCATATTACCAGTATTGTGATTATAACTTGCAGTGAGCCAAACCCAAATACATGGATGCGCATAGCCATCAATCGTTCAAATGTTAGCTCAAGCCCTATTATAAATAACAGAAAAACTACACCAAATTCTGCAAAACCCTTCATTATTTCAGGAGAACTAATAACCTCGAAACAACCAATTAGCGCTCCTGCAATAAAATAACCAAGTACTGTACTAACATTTATTTGCCAGCACACTACTACCATGCATACTGCTGCAGAAAGTAAAATTATAACATCAAGTAGATATTGAACAAAATTATTGTGCATTAGCTAGACCACTTGATTGAACAACCAATGCTTGGCTCTTGATCTGCTGGTGGATTACCAGTGTCTGCTATAAATTTCATAGCCTTAAATAAATCACTACTACCTGTTTTATAGAATTGCAGTTTATCTTTCTTTGAACCATCGAATCTTCCACGATAACAAAGATTTAATTGGGAATTAAAACCAAAAAAATCTGGAGTACACACAGCACCATATTCTCTAGCTGTTTTTTGAGTACTATCGATTAAATAAGGAAATATGAATTTATTTTCTTTAGCAAAATCAATCATATTTTCATAAGAATCTTCTGGATACGCTACTACATCATTTGGCATAATGGCTACAGCATTTACTTGATAATCTCTTTGTAATAAATTTACATCACTTACTAGGTTGCTTATTATAGACTGAACGTAAGGACAATGGTTACATATAAACATAACGACCAAACCATTTTTCCCGCAACAATCTTTGAGAGTATAATATTTACTATCAACTCCCAAAAGGTTAAATTCCTTTGCAGTAGAGATACAATTAACTCTTGGTGTATTGAGGGCAGTCATAAGATTAGTTTGATAAACGCTACATAAATTTATGCTTTTATTACTTTAATGTCAAACAGTATATTATCTGACTTTAGTAATGAATTAGTACATTAGACCTTTCTCGGAATTAATGCTCAGAAGATTTTCTGGAATCCAAAAAACTATTAAGTTGGATAGCCTTTAAAATAAGAAAATTTTATCAAAAAGACACATTTTTTACTCTTTTGCAATAATTTTCTGTTTCGAAAAAGATCTATTCTTTATAAAACCTATTGCGAAAGCAAAGAAGAAAGTGTAAACAAGTAGTTTTGTGTATATGAAATGGGTCTATTGTTTAATTTACTAAAGCTTTTTAGCTACAATCCATATTTTGAGAGGTATATATATGCATGATGAATACCATGATACACTTGTTCGATACTATCACTATCAAGACTTTTTACTCTTGTGTTGGCATTATCAAAATGAAGGAAAATGGAGTGAAATTATTGCTTATGGTGAGTCAAGTTTAGAATTTATTAAAGGTTTAGATAGTAGCAAATTTAGCAAAAAAGATTATGAGTACAGGGTGAATATCTCCTGTGAGATTATAAGTTGTCACTTTTACCTTGGTGATCATGACAAAGCTCTTAAAGTAGCAAAAGATGCTACAGCATATACAAAGCAAATAAGTAATAACGACTTAAAAGTAAGGATTTCCTATTTAATATCAGCATGCTATAGAGCATTAGCATCCAAAGAAAAAGGAGAACAACATGAAAAATATAAAAAAGATGCTGATGATTATATAAAAGAAGCATGCGCATTATGCAATAAGTATCCAATTAGTCAAGGTATTAAAATTAAGGTATATTTTAATGCAGGTGCATTAGAACAGGATCTCAATAATTCTCCTAGTGCAGCACGTAAGTACTATGAACAAGCTCTAAATATATTAGAAAATCCTGAATTTAAGGATAAATTTTTTGATAATTATTGTCGTACTCAGATACGATATATTAGAGCTTTATTAGAAGACACTAGTTCAGACATTTCCTTCCATTCCACAAAATTGAGATTTCCATGCAAATGTGCAAATGACAACATTTTCCCTCGGATTAAATCAAAATGACCTTTCAGCCCATTGTCGCGCCACTATTGTTCCTTCTCTACTCTACTCATACTCATACTCTTTTAATTTGTTTATTGCCTTTTATCCCACAAGTCCCCCTATTGGCAAAAGAAACATGGAATCAAATGGGGCCCAATCTTCGGGGAAATGTAGAAAATAGATTTAAGGAATGGGTGTGGAGAAAAGATGGTCAAAAAATCATTTATAAAAAATTCGGGTTCAGTCTTCAGTTGTCTCATTGGTGCAACGACCTATCCGGACACGAATTTTCCGGACCGACACTCCAGTGACCATGTTTTAGATTGATTTATCAGCCAGAAATCCAGCTCATTTTGGAATGGGAAGGAGCAAAATAAATGATTTGATTATTATTTGGAGTTGGGCATCTTTGTCAACAATGATTTTATTTAATCAACAGTATGGATGCACTCCATATTCAATGTAACAAACGGAAATGGATGCTTTTTTCGATTTCGATGCCTTTGTATTATTCCATCCTGCTTGCATATTCTCGCAGACGGATGTCCAATTTGTCCATGGTCACTTTTGCAAGACTCGTGCGGATTTCAACACTTCGAATAAAATCTTCCATAAATTCCTTTGGATCAAGTTTGGCCACACAATGATTCTGATAAAGTTTGGATTATTTTTGTTTTTTATTAACTAATCCAAGGCACTTCTATGGTTGGGGNATAAAAAATTCGGTTTCAGTTGTCTCATTGGTGCAGCGACCTATCCGGACACGAATTTTCCGGACCGACACTCCAGTGACCACGTTTCAGATTGATTTTTCAGCCAGAAATCCAGCTCATTTTGGAATGGGAAGGAGCAAAATAAATGATTTGATTATTTTTTGGAGTTGGGAATCTTTGTCAACAATGAATTTATTTAATCAACAAAATGAATGCACTCCATATTAAATGTAACAAACGGAAATGGATGCTTTGAAAAAATACAGTATTTCGATTTCGATGCCTTTGTATTATTCCATCCTGCTCGCATATTCTCGCAGATGGATGTCCAATTTGTCCATGGTCACTTTTGCAAGACTCGTGCGGATTTCAACACTTCGAATTATATCTTCCATAAATTCCTTTGGATCAAGTTTGGCCACACAATGATTCTGATAAAGTTTGGATTATTTTTGTTTTTTATTAACTAATCCAAGGCACTTCTATGGTTGGGGCCAGCAAGATTCTTACACTTATGTACGGAAATAAATGATGAAAAGTTGTTGTGTAAGCACGATTAAATAATGTCAATTCTTAAATATACTCACCCCGCTCGTCGATACCCATCAAATGAAAATGACCCATCAATATATTTTATGCAAATTTTTTACAATTTCTGCATATTTGAATTAAATTTCCCTCATCTATAATTTTTTCTTGTTTCTAAAGCTTCGGGATTTTAAAAGTTGG